>OMIW01000156.1 GCA_900299205.1 Pseudomonadota bacterium | reverse complement strand
TTTTTCTCGTCCTTTCGAATCGATGTATGGGCCGAATGAGCGGTGCCATCGTCCGAAACCCCTTATTTCGCAGCCTCTTAGGCCATCTCGGGGACCCCCGCTTCAGGCTCAGCGGCCACAGGAGCGGTTTTATGTATGCGTACGGTCTCTATTCGGTTGCCCGCAGTGCTCTCGACGGTAAGCACGATCTCCTCGTCGAGGGGAATCTCAGAGCCCTCTGTTTCCTCACCATCAGGGAGTTTTGCCCGGCGGATTCCTTCCTGGTCATTAAAGATGATAACCCCCTTGCTCGTCAAACGGACGGTGTCAGAGACGTGTGCCATTCGCCCCAAGGTGCTGAGAATAAAGCCCGCTACCGTATCGTAATCTCCTTCTGGAATTTCGACCTTGAGCCGTTCATTCAGATCCGCCACGACGATCCCCCCATCGACGAGAACGTCACCATCCTGTTCGTACACGAGCTCAGTGTTTGGAGCATCGGACTCGTCGTAAATATCTCCTACAATCTCCTCGACGAGATCTTCGAGGGTAACTGCTCCATCGACTCCACCGTGCTCGTCAAGCACGACTGCCATGTGAATCTTGCGCTGCTTGAGCTCATTGAGAAGGTCATCAACTGGTTTGGTCCCGGGCACGAAGTAACACTCGCGTGCAAAATCGCGGACATTGAAGGTCGCTGCGGAGTCATTCAGATGCTGGTGCCAATAGGTAAGGAGATCTCGCGCAAGCAGAAGGCCGACGACATCATCCACGTTGTCTTCAACAATCGGAAATCGGGAGAATCCCGACCCAGTTACGGTGGCGAGTATCTCGGCGAGGGGTGCGTCAACCGGAATGGTGACCAGATCGGTACGGGGCGTCATGACCTCACGGGCGATTGTCTCAGAAAATTCAAAAACCCCTTTAAGCATCTCCTCCTCTGATTTGTCGAGCTCACCGTGCTGGGTGCTTTGCGAGATGAGCATTGAGAGTTCACGCGAGGTGTGGACCCTCTCTGATTCCGAGACCGGTTTTATCCCAAACCACGAGAGGAAGAGGCCAGCGGCTCCGTTAAGAATAAAAATTGCGGGGCGGAAGAGATTTGAAAAGAAGAGCAGGGTGGGAGCGACGACTCGCAAAGTTGGTTCTGGATACTGGATCGCGATCGATTTTGCAGCGAGTTCACCGAGGACAACGTGGAGAACGGTGACAACGAGAAGGGCGAGGGTAGTCGAGATCCCATGCACGAGGGCAAGCTCGAGAGTGGAGTCGACTCCATGAAAGATGAGGGTGAAGAACTCAGCGAATATCTCCTCGCCGAGCCACCCGAGGATCAGGCTTGCGATGGTGATTCCCAGCTGCGTTGCCGAAAGGCTACGGTCGAGCTGGTCGATGAGAATGAGCGACGACCGGGTGCCGAAGGCTTTTTCAAGCTCGGGGGTTTTTAGCTTGGTCGGATGGGCTCGCACGATGGCGAACTCGGAGGCGACGAAGAGGCCGTTCAGAAAAACGAGGAAAAAAACCCCTGCGAATCGAATAAGGTAGGGTAAAGAGCCGTCCATGTTCCTGAATATAGCTGCCTCTCAGGGAGTAAAGAACAAACCGGGAGCGACTGACGCCGCTTCTCGCCGTTTTTTACGCACTATCAGTGCAGTGCCGTTTTTCCCGATATGTATCGAACTGATCCACCTTCGGAGCACCTTCCCATTCTCGTGTGGTGGCGGCAGCAGGGCCGCTCCTTCGTGGCGTTCAAAAACCACCCCTTTAGTGTCTCAAGAACGCCCGCAGTGGTCAATTATACTCTTGTGGTACATAATCATCCCTCTTGTTCCGATAACCTCTCTTAAAGAGGTGGGCTGAATAGTCCCTCTCGAATTCTACTCCCTCTTACTCTGTTCAATCAGGGAGGTTGCTGGTGTTTCACCAAAGAACTCACCGTGTTGTGAAATATCAAGCCCCTCGCGCTCCTGTTCAGGGGTTACCCGAAGCGTTATCAGTTGGTCGGTGACCCAATAGAGGGCGAGCGAGCCAAAGAACGCGAAGCTACCGACGATGAGTAAGCAGAGGAGGTGCATTCCCATCGTTGTGTACTCACCGTGAATGACGCCCACATCATCAGCAAATACTGCGGTCAGGATCATGCCGACCATTCCGCCGACTCCGTGGCAGGGGAACACGTCGAGGGCATCGTCGAGTTTTGACCTACTGCGCCATTCGACGCAGAGGCTGCTGATTAAACTCGCGCATATCCCGATAAAGACGCTCGCGCCAACTGATACAAAGCCAGCGGCTGGGGTGATAGCAACAAGCCCGACGACGGCGCCGATACACGCTCCCAACGCAGAGGGTTTCCGACCGCGTACCCCCTCACAAAACATCCACGCGAGCATCGCCGCTGCCGAGGCAGTGCTGGTGGTGACAAACGCTGTGCAGGCGAGGTGATTGGCAGCAAGCGCTGAACCGGCGTTAAAACCGAACCATCCAAACCACAACATTCCGGTGCCGATTAAAACAAATGGAATGTTACCCGGCTCATGTTGGTTTCCGTCGACATGGGACTCACGACGGCCAAGGTAGATCGCCCCCGCCAGAGCAGCAAATCCAGCGACGGTGTGAACGACGGTTCCACCCGCAAAGTCGAGAACTCCCCATTTCCGAAGGAACCCTTCGGGATGCCAGGCCCAGTGGGCGACGGGAGCGTAAATAAAGAGTGAAAAAAGGGCAACAAAGAGAAGGTAGCCCGAAAATCGTACTCGCTCGGCGAACGAGCCGGTGATGATTGCGGGGGTGATGATGGCGAACTTCATCTGAAAGAGAGCGTAAAGGAGAAAGGGAATCGTGGGCGCGAAGTCTTGATTCGGGGACCCTCCGACCTCCGCAAAGAGAAAATAGGTGCGAGGGTCGCCGATCAGGCCGTGGTAAGAGTCGCCGAAAGCGAGGCTAAATCCACAAAAGACCCACAAAAGGGTGACGACTCCGAGGCAAACAAAGCTCTGGAGCATCGTTGAGATGAGGTTTTTGCGGTTCACCATCCCTGAATAAAACAGGGAGAGTCCCGGGGTCATCAGAAGCACCAAGCCCGTTGCGGTTATCATCCATGCGGTATCGCCGGAATTAAGCGCTCCAGGGTCAATGAGCGGCTTCGGCGAGGGGAGGAATGCGGAGAGACTCAAAAAAATGAGAACAGCGAGGGGGGCAATCCAAAGGTTCATGGTGATGGTGCTTCGTTGATACGATATAAAACGGTTCTGGAAAGCGGGCACTCAACGGATTGAAGAGCCGTTATTGATGATGAGTCGATCCCTTATCAATTTAGCTTGAGTATGATTTAAGGGTACGCAACGTCTCGCCCGATTGCCGCACGTGCGCTTCAGTGCGCACCGGCGCCCGTCTTGCCACCGAGGTTCCCCACAAGGGACATAGGAAAAATGGCATCAGCCTCGATATCTGAGGGGGCGCGCGTGGATGTCAAGGGCGTGAGTTTTGAGGAAAGTGCGACTGATTGCGGGACGAAAAAACGAGGAAAAAACCTCAGAAGCGAATAATCTAGGGTAAAGAGCCGTCCATGTTCCTGAATATAGCTGCCTCTGGAGGGGGCTGACCACGTTTTCGCCTCGTCAGTCTGCGACTGAAGGGACGATTGGTGAGTCGGCCGGGACCCTCAATCATTTTCTTGATGCCCTCATCTATTAATTCTCCCGTTGCCCGATTGGGAGAGGCTTCGGAGATTCTCCAAAAAATTCGCCATGTTGAGAAATGTCGAGCCCGTCACGTTCCTCCTCTGGAGAAACCCGGAGCGTTATGAGGTGGTCGGTAACCCAGTAGAGGACGAGGGAGCCGACGAAAGAGAAGCTGCCGACGATCAGGAGGCAGAGGAAGTGGACTCCGAGGGTGGTGAACTCTCCGTAGATCAATCCGACATCCTCTGCAAATACGGCCGTAAGAAGCATTCCGACCATACCACCGACACCGTGGCAAGGGAAAACGTCGAGGGTATCGTCAAGAGGTGCTCGACTGAACCACTGAACACAGAGATTACTACTGAGGCTCGCGGCAACCCCAATAAAGATGCTGGCTCCGACCGAGACAAAAGCAGCGGCGGGAGTTATCGCTACTAACCCAACGACAGCTCCCATGCACGCTCCGAGGGCTGATGGTTTCTGACCCCGAGCCGCATCATAGAAAATCCAGGTTAGCATCGCTGCCGCGGATGAAGTTGTCGTTGTGAGGAAGGCAAAGCAAGCGGTGTAGTTCGCGGAAAGGGCTGAACCTGCATTGAAGCCGAACCAACCGAACCACAACATTCCCGTTCCGATGAGAACAAAGGGGATATTGGCTGGTGCATGTGCTCGCCCGTCTTTCAGTGATTCGCGCTGTTCCATATACCAAGCGCCAGCGAGAGCGGCAAACCCTGCGACGGTGTGGACCGTTGTGCCTCCTGCAAAGTCGAGAACCCCCCACTTTCGGAGAAATCCCTCGGGATGCCATGCCCAATGAGCAACGGGCGCATAAATGAAAATTGAGAAAAGGGTGATAAAAAGGAGATAGCCCGAAAAACGCACCCTCTCTGCAAAAGAGCCGGTGATCAGGGCCGGAGTGACAACGGCGAACTTCATCTGAAACAGGGCATAGAGGAGGAATGGAATGGTTTCAGCAAAATCTGGGTTGGGTGATCCTCCGACATTTGAGAAGAGGAAATAGCTGCGAGGGTCGCCGATGAGGCCACCGATGGAGTCACCAAAAGCCAAGCTGAATCCGACGACCACCCACACAAGAGTAACCACGCCAAGACAGATGAAGCTTTGAAGCATCGTTGAGATCACGTTCTTCGTGCTCGCCATTCCGGCGTAGAAGAGTGATAGTCCAGGGGTCATCAATAGGACAAGGCCCGTGGCAGTCAACATCCAGGCGGTGTCCCCGGCGCTCAGATTCTCAACATCGACCCATGGGCGATCGGCAGGGAGGAACGCAGCGCAACTCAGCACGATAAGAATGATAAGGGAGTTTACCCAAGGGGTCATGGCAAGGGATTCCGGGATAAGAAGCACATCTTGGCGATTAGTCGGAGGTCGATCAGCATAGAAGCTTATTCGCGGCCTCACCTCAGTTATAAGCTGTTTAGTCTGAAAGCGGAGCCCTGAATTTCACGCAATCGTGGGGCGAGGCTGCGAGAGCCGGTTCTTTGAGGTGGGCAGGAAGGGAGGGAATTGTCGCCAGGGGCTCAGGAAAAGAATGGGCAAGGGCTCCCTCGAATGGAGGGCCCATCGAGAAGAATATTTCCCGATGGGTATTTTCAGAGAGAGTGCTTCGACGCTCGTATATCGAAAACCCTTTAAGCTGGAAGCTCAGGATACAAAGGAAAGCCCTTCAACAGGTCCGTTACCCGTTCTCGGCTCGACTCTTTTACCTGCTCGGAAACCTCTGCCTTACCCTTGCTGATCTGCCCTGCGTTCTTTCCTGACTCAATCGTGCCGGGGGTTGTAGCGGCGAGAGCGTCGGTGATGATTGCGGCGACCTCCTTCATCTCTGTGGTTCCAAGGCCGCGAGTAGTGAGAGCGGGGGTGCCGAGTCTGAGTCCACTGGTGAACCACGCTCCGTTCGGATCGAATGGAATGGTATTTCGATTAAGAGTCACTGAGCACTCGCGGAGCGCAATCTCGCCCTGACGACCGGTTAGTCCGAACCGTTCGGCGATATTCAGGAGGATGAGGTGGTTGTCGGTGCCACCAGAGATGACGGGGATGCCGAGCGACGCGAACGCTTCGCCGAGCGCCTGCGCATTGGTTACTACCTGACGGGCGTATTCTTGGAAGCTCGGCTGGAGCGCTTCGTGAAATGCAACCGCTTTGGCTGCCATGATATGGGAGAGAGGGCCACCGAGGACGTGTGGGCATCCTTTATTGACGTAGTCGGCAAACTCTTTTTTGCAGAGAACGATACCACCACGAGGGCCGCGGAGCGTTTTATGGGTCGTTGATGTGACGATGTGAGCATGAGCGACTGGGTCATAGTCGCCGGTAAATACTTTGCCCGCAACGAGTCCCGCGAAATGAGCCATGTCGACCATGAACACTGCGCCGACTTCATCTGCGATTTCCCGCATCGTGGCAAAGTTAATCTTCCGGGGATACGCGCTGTAGCCTGCAAGAAGGATGAGAGGTTTGACGGCACGAACTTGCTCTCGGAGGGTGTCGAGGTTGAGGAGGTTCGTGCCTCGTTCGACCTGATACGGATGGACCTCAAACATGATGCTGGAATAGTTGCGCCTATATCCATGGGTAAGGTGGCCTCCGGAGCGAAGATCGAACGCCATGATTCGCTGCGCCATCATCTCGGTGCGAAGGGCGTTCCAGGTCTCGGCATCGAGGTCTTCTGGATTTGGATTCCCCCGGAGGCTCAAGAATTTCTCCTGAACCCGCGCAGCGAGGATCGCGGTGAAAGCGACCATGTTGGCATCCGCACCAGAGTGGGGTTGGACGTAGGCGTGTTCAGCACCGAAGAGGGAGCACGCCAATTCGCACGCCGATGCTTCTATGGTGTCGACATTGTCGCATCCGGCGTAAAAACGGTGATAGGGATAGCCTTCTGCGTATTTGTCAGTAAGAAGATTCGCTGCGGCAGCCTGAACGGCGAGCGATGAGTAGTTCTCTGAGGCAATGAGTTTGAGGCTTGCGCGCTGGCTCGCGAGTTCCGCCACGATAGCACCAACAATCTCGGGGGCTTTACCTCCGATAAGTTCGAGAGAGGCCAGGAACTGAACGGTGCCCGGATTCACCGATTCAATGGGGGTGGCGCGGAGGTAGTTGTGGAGGGGGGATGAGCTCATAGCTGCTCCTTTGAGAGGTGAAAGACCCTCGAAAACCTAGCAAGAAAAGGGGTAAAAGTATACACCACGGATCGGTACGCGATGTCACATGAGGAGGGCAACATCGCCCGTGTGAGCGGGGACTTTGTGGAAATGCCAAATGACGAATTGGACCGTCATGAAAAGAGGAGCTGGGTTGGTTCTCGTAGAGAAAACAACCCAGCACAACTCACCCTCACTGTGGAGGGTTGAGACTCACCCAACGAAGAACATCGAGCCCCAGGTGAGGAGGGCAACAATGCAGAGGAGACCGCCCTCAGCCCAGTTGAAGGTTCCATCCTGTGAGACCTTGTCCCAGAGGAAGAAGGATATCAGCAGAGGAACCCCGTGGACCGGATCGATGGCAAGTGAGGCCGGTTGACCGATCGCCATCGAGTAGAGGGCGAAGACGGGCAGCACAAAAAGCATCAGCTGGATCGAAGATCCAACGACGATGCCCGAGGCCAGCGCCATCTTACCCGACATCGCGGAACTGATACTGGACCAGTGCTCTGCGATACCGCCGGCAAGGGCGACAATGACAAAGGCGACAAAGCCCTCGCGAAGACCCACACTCTCGGCAGCAGGCTCGATAACTCCAACAAAGAAGTCGGATTCAAGACCCACACCTGCGGCAATGAGCCCCAAGAACAGAACCCAGACGTAGGTGGGCCAGCCGTAGCCGACTTCGCCCTCATCCTCTCCGTCACTCTCCGCGGTCTCCTCGAAAGATTCCGCATCGGTGACGAGGGAAAATCCAAGGAATACGCCATAGATCGCAAGGCACGCGAGCGCCGCGACCACGGTCGGGTAATCCCCGAGCCCCTCAAGGTGGAGAACCCCCACAACAGAAGGAATCAGTAGGATCGCCGCTCCTGTCCAAAGAACGGTTGAGCCCATCTGCGCAGCGCTCTGGTGAACGCTCAGCTCCCGTCGGCTGCGACCAGCGATGCTGACGAGCCCTCCTAGGAGAAGGGAGAGACCTCCGACGAGAAGGAGGTTCCCGAAAACCCCGCCGAGGATTGAGACCTTCATCAGCGGGAACAGCCCCCGGCGAATCGCGAAGATCCCGAGAATGAGCTCGGTGGCGTTGCCGAACGTTGCGTTCAGCACTGCCCCCATACCGGAGCCAACGCGACTTGAGACCACCTCCGTTGCATCGCCGAGCATCTTTGCCAGGCAGATGATACAAACAAAAGCGACTCCAAAGCTGATGCGCGGATCTCCATGAAGGAGCTCCAGCGCTATCGACCCACCGGCCGAGAGAACCAGGGTCCAGAACATTGGACCGAGGGCCTTGAGAGAGAATCCCTCAATGCGCTCCTCTTGGATTGAATTCATCCTTTTAAAAAAAACATTAGGGAAAGAATATCTGGTCCTTAAAAGCTAGTCTACTTTTGGCGAAAATAAAAATGTGCGGGAAGT
>OMIW01000155.1 GCA_900299205.1 Pseudomonadota bacterium | reverse complement strand
TCAAGAAGGGCGGGGTGCTCCGAGATCCCCGAGGTGGGATCGTACGAGGTGAGGGAAAGGGTGGGCGTGGGGGCCCAAAAATACAAGCCATTGCGAGGATGGATTCAAGGTGCCCTCACCCCGCGCGGTCTGAACCCAAATGATCTGCCCTTGCATCTGGAAACTCTCTTCTCGCGTAAGACTCGGCTGCCTCTTGTCTTGATTGAGAGCCTTTTGGTATGAAAAACGGTGTGGGAGTATTTGGTGAGTGATGACTGGTTACGCATGCGGTGAGCCTCTGCCCATTTTCCATCTTGGCTCCCGTATGGCCAAAAGGGTGTCTAGCGATCCGTGAGGCAGTGAGTACCATGATCGAGCTCGACTGTTCCCTATCCGAAAAGTATCTCTATGAAACAGACGATAGCGGGCAAGATATTCACCCTTGCTGTATTTCTCCTTACCCTCACCATCGCAATAGCAGTATTTCTTCGTTTTGAGGCCGACCGCACGCTTCGGGTGGTGAGTCGTCTGGTAGAATCCGATCTCCCTCTTAATCAATCAGCACAGAGGATATCAGAGGCCGGCCTGCGGCTCAGATTGGCTTTTGAGCGCTGGTTCGGAGCGCTCAATGCAGATGCACCAAATCAGGTCGTCGTCGGCGAAGCGTCACGGAATTTCGATATATTCACTTCCCGAATCTCCGAGGAGCTAGCGGTCGCCCAACGAATCGTTGATTCATACTCAGAGCCGGATAATACCCGCCCTGAAGTCGTAGAGATCGGGTTGGTATTGAGGCGATTGAAAAGTGCCTATGCGACGCAAGGCCAGCGGCAACGGGAAATTTTGGCCATACAAGCCTCAGGTGATCACAATCGGGCGAATGAGCTATTAAACCTTTTTACCGATCAGCTGAACGAAATTCGCGATAGTCGGGATCAGCTGGATGGTTATGCAGCAGCTCTTGCAACGCGCTCAGCTGCGGAGGTCCACCACAGGCACGCGACCATGGAAAAATGGATGTTTTTTATCACCGGCTTGGGAGCACTTGTTGGACTTATTTTCGCATCGTTCATTACGCAGAGATTGACCCGACCATTACGCCTACTCGTGAAGAGTCTGGAAGCTGTCCGACAGGGCAATCTCGCGATTCAAGTTCCCGTTCAGAGCGCGGACGAGGTCGGTATATTAACGGAAGCATTCAATCATTTTGTGAGGGAGCTTCAGTCGAAGGACCAAATGAAGCACGTCTTTGCAAAATACGTAGACCCAAGGGTGGTTGAGTATGTATTGGGTCAGCCAGATGCGAGTCGGACCGGGGGGACCCGGCGCGTGATGAGTGTGGTATTCGCCGACCTCGTTGGTTTCACCGGACTCTCGGAAAGATTAACGCCCTCGCTGATGATACATGTCCTTAATCGGCACTTTGGCCTCCAGTCTCAGGCTATTCAATCGCAACGCGGAGTGGTTGATAAATTTATCGGAGATGCTGTGATGGCCTATTATGGTCCGCCATTCGTCGATGAAGATGAACATCCAATTCTGGCGTGCAAGGCCTGCCTTGCGCAGCTCGCCGCGCTTAATGAATTGTGTGCGGCAATCCCCGAAATAACGGGATTGCGAAAGGATGCGCCGAAGCTCGATCTTCGGATTGGGATTGCATCGGGCGATGTTGTTGTCGGCAACCTCGGCTCAGAGAGCTCTATGAACTACACGGTCATCGGCGATACAGTCAATCTCGCTGCCCGACTTGAATCGGTCAATCGGCTCTACGGCACTCGGATTCTGTTGACCGAAGAAACTGCTCGGCGACTTGAGGGGCAATTTGAACTGCGAGAGATAGATTCCATCGCAGTGAAGGGGAAGACAGAGTCGGTCACTATTTATGAATTACTCGCCCTGAGTGGGGAATTGTCTCCTACACACGCACAGCTGTGCAGTAGTTACGCCGAAGGCTTGAGGTATTACCGTTCTGGTGAGTGGGAGGCAGCAATTAAGTGGTTTGGACGCGCGCTTGAGATTGCGCCAAGCGACGGACCATCGCGCACGATGATTGCTCGTATTCCCGAACTGAGAAAGCTTTCGGAGGAAAATACCTGGGATGGTATTTTTATGCTGACCGAAAAGTAGGTGCGCATCAAAAATTTAATCGACATATTGTCGGCTTAGTATCTGTACGAGGTCTCACTGAGCCTTGATCAGGATTGGGGTGATACCTTTTGAAGGGCGGGTCCGATATACCGTATTTCAGTCTAAAGTCGGACTGAAAGTAATAATCCGCCATTATTTTCTTGTATCAGCGAGGGAATGATTTTCAACCCAGCACCCCGAACGAGGCTCCCGGCTGGCGAGTGTCGTCGTGCGATACCACCACTGAAAATGATCGACATCCCGCGTTTATGACGGGTGCAATGTCGACCCTCAATTTTCCATCGGTATCTGGCCGTGCTGGTTGTGACCCGAGAGTGGCAGCGGTGCAGCGCTCGGAGGCCGGGCTTGTTATCGTGGCGCGGTATCGTGCACTGGGCAGGGAGGCTACGGAGCCTTGGGTTGAGTTCAGAAGAAATGGAACGATGCACGAGGCGTTTGGGGTGAGCTCTCGGTCACGGATCAGTTCGTTCCCTTGAAGTCGCAATTCGGCACATAGCTGCGCAGCGTCAACCTGAACTTCGTAGCTGTTTACGAGCGCGACCGCACCGCTCGGTGTCGCTTGCAGCTCGGTTGATAGAATACTCGAACCGATGAGCGTCCGTGTAAACGGAGGCGTTTGTTGGTTGCCGAGTGATACCGACAGTGTTGAAACCGTAGAGGGTATTCGCATTAAGAAGGCGCCCTGCTGATCGGTACGAGCGACGACAACCGGTGCACTGTCGCTCCCAGAGCGGACCGCCATTTCAATATTCGGAAGGGGCGAGCCGATTGTCGAGCGTGCAGTGCCGACCATGTGGAAGCCATCGATGGGGGAGGTTCCCGTCGTGCCACCACCGCACCCGATCGAGATGGAGGCCATGGCTGACAGAGCTCCGGCGATAACTGCACGAGGGAAGAGGTTGCGCCGATAAGTCAGGTTGAGCGATCGAATTAATCGGCGGAGGCAGGGACGCATGGTTTTCTTCCTCGTTTTTTGGGCTTCAATTCTTTTGGCGCTTCGATTTTCGCGCCGAGGGAAAAAAGAGATACGACTACTCTTGCGCGCCCGTCACCGCGCGGCAGTGATGGGTTAATATCGCGGTCAAAAAGGGAGAGATAGCTCCGCACTTCGCGGTGAAATGCCGCCCCCTTTTCGAGCAGCCAGCGACGAATCTGGGGCAGCTCTGCGGGATCGATATTGTCGTAAGATGTTCTGAGATGCACCGAGGGGGTTTCGTTGCACGAGGTCAAATTCTGCTCAACGGCAGTCGCCAGATCCTCGATGTCATCGCTCAACACTTGCACCCCGTGTTCAACGTCACCGTGCGGAGTGTACTCAACGACCTGAAGAATAGCGCGGTCACCATCGTAGCGAATAGCCCCAATTCGTTCGAGCTCAAAGAGGACGGGATAAGGGCTTACTTCCTTACTCACCGTCGCAACCAGCGCCGCAAATTCGCTCCCGAGTCCTTGGTAGGTGAGAGGACGGGGGGGGGCATCAGGACTGCCATACGCTCGGCCGTGCGACCACAATCCTATCACTCGGTTGAGAACGTCGTGCTTTTCCTGAGAAGGTCCATCCCCCGAGACCAATCGCGCAACCTCTGTCCGATTGATGCCTGTTATCACGCTGATCTTACTGACACTAACCTCGCTCTGAGCCGCCTCGATGGCGGTGCGGGCCTCGGCGACGAGAACTGCTTTCAGGAGGGCCTCAAGCTCTTGAATGCGTACTCCGCGCGCGAGGCAAAGCCGTACGAGTGGACGCAGTATCGCGTTGGTAATAAGGGTGGGTAAGTGGTTATTCCTCATAACCTCTTTATTATATGGAATAAAAAAATTGATGTCAAATTTAACAGTAATTGTTGACGAGAGACGAGCAGGAATGGATAATGGGTGTTAGAAAGTAACAGCAAATACTCATTCGGAGGTAATCATGAAAAATTGTTCATTAGTTGGTAGTCGGGCATCGGGAGTGCGAGCTAGCCACATTCTCAGTCGTTCGGTCATCACCGCCATGGCGATAGGAGGGCTGGTCGCAGGATCGGTTGGATGTGGGGGAGGGAATAGCTCCGAGGCGCGTGTCCGGGTGTTTCACGCATCTCCTGATGCCCCTGCGGTCGATGTCCTGATAGATGGGGGCAGGGTGCTCGAAAACGTTCCGTATACAGCAGCTTCCGATTTCCTTCCGGTAGAAGCGAAAAAATCGCGGGTTCAGGTAAATGTCGCCGGAACCGATACCACGGCGATTGATGCTACTCTCGAACTCGCGGACAACACTGACTACCTCATCGTAGCAGCGGATAAGGTCGCAAATATTACTCCGCTTGTCTTGACCGCCGACCGGTCCCACCCCGAGGCGGGCTTCGCAAAAGTGCGAGTTCTCCACTCGGCAGCGAGTGCACCGTCGGTTGATGTGTATGTCACTGCTCCCGGAAATGGTATCTCTTCAGCGGCACCGGTGCTCTCAAATGTGCCATTTAAGGCGATCTCAGATTATCTGACAGTGCCTGCGGGAACGTATGATGTCGCAGTGACTGTTGCTGGAACAAAGACAGTGGCGATCCAGGCGCCTGGGTTGATCGTAGTCGATGGGCTTGTCGCGACGGTTGCGGCCCTCGACGCGGTGGGAGGGGGTGCGCCGTTTTCTTTGGCGTTGCTGGATGAGCGGTGATTGAACGTGCTGCCGAAGGGTGAAGGATGATTTTGACCCCTTTTCTCTTAGGGAGAGCATCAGTTGTAGGGTAAGGAACGGAGGCATCGGGATGGTGCTTCCGCAGTTCAGACAAAGCCGGCTCCCTTTCATCGCTCTTTCGTTCCGCGACGTTGGGCGGCTTGATTCAACTTCATTCCAGATTCAGATCGGTGACCGGACCTTCATCAACGAGTGATTCCACCTCGTCAATTCTGCACTCCGCGGAGAGAGCGATCTCCTCTTTGCTGAGGCCCTTCGCGAGGAGGCTGAACGCAAGACGGCGGAGAAGCGCTCGTCGGCCCTCTTCTCGGCCTTTTTCGAGCCCTTCCTCTAACCCCTCTTCACGCCCCTTCTCCAATCCCACCTGATGCCCCATCGCCTCGGCCCACTTGACCTCCCACTCGT
>OMIW01000154.1 GCA_900299205.1 Pseudomonadota bacterium | reverse complement strand
TCTCCTCACACTCGATTTGAAATCGCTCAAAGAGCTCAAGCGAGTTGGGCCACCGCGCCGTAATTTGTGCCAGTGCTAAGTCTGAACCTCTCAGCTTAACGCCGAGCGAATTCACCCGTACGAATATTTCTGCCACCTCTTCATAGCGAATATCTTTCGAAAGAAGATTTACCGAATACATATAATTCTGAATCGCCCGTAGCCGCTGAATACGATCAACATACCTAAACGCTCGCGGGTCATCGAATGAGCTCACCCCCGCCCTACGCAAAATCTGCGAGTCACCAGAAGAGGCGAATATCTCGGAAACAGAGACCCAATTCGGAAGCTGTGCGAGGGATCGGTTTGCTACAACGAATGTTCGGTTCCGAATGCGCTCCGCTATTGACGACTGCTGGTCATCTACCTCGTCAATCTCCTCGTCATCCTGGTCCTCCTCAACCTCGGTGAACTCTAAAATATTGTCAGGGTGTTCGAGATTAAACAGAATATCAATCGGTCTTTTGCGACCTCGAACGACGACCTGCTCGCCTCTTAATATAGCCGACAATGAGGTAAGCCGCTGTTGCCCATCGAGGAGCAACTTATGTCCGCCGAATGAAGACTGCACCTGGCCGACGTCGAGAGCTCTACTTGGCTGTGGCGAGTCTGTTTCCCATATCAGGATTGAACCGCTGGGATACCCGCGATACAACGAATCAAGAAGATCACGAACCCGAGGAGCTCGCCAAACGTACCTGCGTTGCATCTCTGGCAGTCTGAGCTTACCGGCCTGTATCTCCCTCACGAGGTCGCCAATCGAGATGTCATACTTTGACGTTGCCATACCTTTGCATCTAAGAATATTCCTGTCCCCTATCACAGGAGGTTCGGTTCTACAAAATCAAGGATGTAACCACTAGGTCGCCGATATCTCACCAGATTCGAAATGCCAGGAACTCCACTCGCGAGCATCTGATCCAGTGTGCTCTTTATTCCCGACTAAGGCTTTCAAGATAATCGGTCCGAGCACGACTATATCGCAGACGGCAATGTTAAGCTCGATGAGCCTCCCCTTCGTAACCTCTCCATGCTGAGTAAATGATGAATAGCTTCGGCCTACTCCTCGAACATCTTCGTGAGAGGGATTGCAAGCCTCCGCTGTCGGATTTCTCTCCGACAGAAACATCCTTCGAAAAACAACGACGGAAGATCTTCACTCCAAAAAGCAGATGTATCGCAGCTGCGATCATCGAGCTTAAGAGAAAAATACGCAAGTCGAACTTCCTTGGTGATTTATTCATCAGATATTTCGGGCTCGGGGAATGGGATGTTTACTCAAATCGGTTTTGATGCTTACGGCACTTTGAAGGTTCTGCGCTTACCCCCGATCTTCGACCACCGATCGATAACAATGTCGATATATTTCATATAATTGACCTAGTATACTATCTGCCACAAGAACGAAGTAACTGCGATATTCGTTGCGACTTTCGGGCTTATCTGGTAGCCTCTGATCGAACTAGGTTGACGACGATGAACGAAGCCTTGAGGATTTATCTGGTGACCTCGGGAGATCAGACCATTCCGTTCCTTGTGAGTCCGGTTAGAGATAATACTTATGGTTTTTATGCGGGAAGACACCTTCCAAACCCTTGCAAGTTGAAATATTTTGAGCTCGGTCCGTACACGATATTTCAAGTTCACACCGTCGATAGTGCTGACGAAGATCAGTTCATCGAAGCATACAGAACGGGTGGGCCGAAGGGACTCGCTACACTTCTCGAAGAAAATGGGATTGGCGTGTCCTTTTTTAAGTAGGGGTTAGCGTCCAGAGCCCCCTCGCAAACTTTTGTTTCGAGGGGGTCTCTCTTTTTCTAGGAGACTCACGTTACTCCTTTTGTCCGCCCCTCAATTTGTTCGCCCGTCCTCCTTCCTCTGAGACTCCTCGGCTCTTCACTGTTACCTGACATGCGACCGACAATCAGCTCTCGTGGTAGCTCTCGTCGCTCAGCTAAATGAAAGGCATACTCTTTGAGGGGTTCTCTCTCGGAACTTGAGGTGCCATTCGACAGAGGATAGACCGCTCCTTGGTACCTATCTGGAGGATATTCCCAAACTTTCCGACTAATAAGCGACCTTCCGCAACTGACCCTTAACGATTTCTTCGGGGATTTGGTCGAATATGAATCTTTTCCCTCTTTTTTGTGATACCCTGATCCCATCCGGTTCAAATAGTATGAATAGGAACAACAGGGTGGTACCAGTCCACATTTTGATTGCTCCGGGTGTAGAGGTGCACTTTCACACCACACAACCCGAGCGAAGGTCGATCAATAGGCTCCTCCAAGGCCTTTTGGCTGACCGAAATAGCGTTCCTTTCTATTTTCCTTTATGAGGTTTGAGGTTAGCCACCTCTTTGTTTCATCATCCGCGCCATCCTGAGTGATGGTGTGGATGATTTTCTTATTTCAACTCTTCATTTAAATAGCCGAGGAAGGGTGCTCTGGCGGTGCTTAGGCCAGCTACTCAAATGGGGGACCACCGCAAAAACCGCCCTTTTACCCTACTCCCACTCAATCGTTGCTGGGGGCTTACTCGAGATATCGAGGACTACGCGATTGATACCGGGAATCTCGTTGCAAATGCGGCTACTCATGCGCCGAAGGAGCCCTTCGGGCAGATGTACCCAATCAGCGGTCATTCCATCATCCGAGCTTACTACCCGAATAGCTATCGCCTGCTCGTAGGTGCGATTATCCCCCATCACCCCCACTGAATTCACCGGTAATAGCACTGCGAAGCTTTGCCAAACGGTATCAAGCAGTTCCGCTGACTCCATCTCGTGTCGGATAATCGCGTCGGCTTCCCTCACGAGCCGGATCTGCCTCTCATTGATCTCACCGAGAATTCGCACCGCCAATCCTGGTCCTGGAAACGGTTGTCGCTTAAGCAGCTTACTCGCAATCTGTAACGACGCTCCCACCGCACGAACCTCATCCTTGAAGAGCTCCCTCAGCGGTTCAATCAGAAGGAGTTTCATCCGCTCCGGCAGACCCCCGACGTTATGGTGCGTCTTTATCGTGGCCGATGGCCCCCTCACCGACACACTCTCGATCACATCGGGATAGAGGGTTCCCTGAACTAGGTGAGTAACGTTGGAGATTCGATGGGCCTCCTCGTCGAAAACATCGATAAATGTTTTGCCGATGATTTTTCGCTTTTGTTCAGGATCGGTAATCCCTGCGAGCGCAGTAAGAAATCGCTCTGAGGCATCGACCGCTATCACATGAAGCCCAAGGCCGTTAGGACCGAGATTGCGCACGACCTCTTCAGCCTCTCCCTTCCTGAGAAGACCATTGTCAACGAACACACAGTGGAGCCGCTCTCCAATCGCTCGATGAACAAGGACCGCTGCCACGGTTGAATCAACCCCGCCGCTGAGACCACAGACGACCTGAGCCCCCGGGGGCACCTGCTCGCGAATCGTCGCAACGGCCGCCTCTACGAAATCTTCTGGATTCCAATTCTTTTCACACCGCGCAATTCTAAAGAGAAAATTGGCGAGCACATCACGTCCACGGGGCGAATGAACGACCTCGGGATGAAACTGGATCCCAAACTGTCGGGTCGTGACATTTCCCATCGCTGCTATCGGCGCTCCGATACTCGTCGCGTATCGCTCAAATCCGGTCGGGAGTGCTTCGACGTGATCGCCGTGACTCATCCACATCGGGGTACGAGAGTCAGGTTCGAACCCCTCGAATATCTCGCTTGAACGCTCAACGGTAAGGTCTGCATGCCCATACTCACGCGATTCTCCCCGTCCGAGCAACCCGCCCCCGAAATGGGCCATCAGTTGCATACCGTAACAGATACCGAGCACCGGAACGTCCCCTCCCAGCCATCTCGCGTCAAAACGGGGGGCATCCTCATCAGTAACGCTTGCGGGCCCCCCCGAAAGGATGACGGCACTAACACCATCAAACTGGACCGGTGCCGAACAGGGGCGCACCTCACTGTAAACACCCAATTCTCGAACCCGTCGCGCGATAAGCTGGGTATATTGTGAGCCAAAATCGAGGACCAGCACCTTTGCTTCCATGCACCGCTCTCCCTTATTTGTGTTTTTTATTTCTCTGATTTTTTTCGGGGGTAACGCCGAGAGTCTTCTTTATTCACCCTCGTGCTGCTGCTTCGTCAGCCTCTTCACGCGCACTCTTCTTGCGGAAATTAATCTTGATATCAACCCCAGGAAATGGATACTCATCACGGAGAGCATTCTTGATATATCTCTCGTAGCCGAACCCGAGCCGCGAGGGATGGTTAAGGAACAGAACGAAGGTCGGTGGCTCGATTCCAGCCTGAACAGCGAATTGAAGCTTTATCGGTTGTCCCCGATATACCGGCGGTGGACGTCGATCGAACGCTGCCCTGAGAACGCGATTGAGATCTGAGGTTTTAATTCGCAATTTTCTCGCATCATATACCTCAGCGACTGTTTCAAGAACCGACGGACATCGCCGACCCGTCAGCGCGGATACGAAGATGATAGGACAATACTTTGCGAACTTAAACACCTCACGGATTGCGGTCGTAAATGCATGCACACTCGTGTGGTCCTTCTCGATGAGATCCCATTTATTAACCACGATGACAAAACCTTTGCCCCGCTCATGGATGATGCCACCAATTTTAGCGTCCTGCTCGGTTGGAATGCCGTGAGTCGCATCGATAACAAGAACACCGACATCACACCCTGCCACCGCACGGAGCGTTCGCAAGGTACTGTAGCGCTCGACGCTGCCGTCCTCGACCTTCGCCCGTTTACGCAATCCCGCCGTGTCAACGAAAACAAAGTCGCGCCCCTCACGCCGTACTTTGACATCAATACTATCGCGAGTCGTGCCCGCGACATCTGAGGTGACTAGGCGTGGCTCTCCGAGAATACGATTTATCAGGGTTGATTTACCAACGTTTGGCTTTCCAATTATCGCAACCCGTACTGGCAACTCCTCCTCGGGAGCCTCGGTCGAGAGCTTCCCCGCCGTCTGCTGAAGATGTGCCTCGATCTTTTCAATTAATTCACGGAGGCCCTGGTAATGGGCAGCGCTCAAGATGTGCAGTTCATCCGCTCCAAGCGAGTGAAACTCCGAGGCGGCGATCTGGTGCTCCCCTTTTTCACACTTATTGACCACCCAGAGGATCGGCTTACCCGAACGACGGACGAGGTCGGCAACCTCCCAGTCAAGAGGATGAACCCCCTCAACTCCATCAAAAAGCGCGATGACCAAGTCCGCTTCACCCACCGCGACCTCTGCCTGCTCCCGCACTAACGCCTGAAGCGTCGCATCTTCGTCACCGACAACCCCTCCCGTATCGACGAGATTGAAGAGGAAACCGTGTCGTTTAACGAGCGAATATGATCTATCGCGGGTCACGCCGGGAGTGTCTTCAACGATAGCGAGACGCCGACCTGCAATGGCATTAAAAAGGGTTGATTTACCGACGTTGGTTCGACCAACGATCGCGACAAGGGGAATTCTGCGGGCCATAAAACTGCTCTTTTTCTTTTGTTCAGCTACTAAAATATCAATAATTGGTGCTCATTCTGTACGAATCGATCAATCGCCTTGGATTCACCCCATGAGTTTTCTCATTTGCTCATTTTTTTCCTTTCCGTTGATCCCCCGAGATCATTTTCCTTTTGGATGTACCTTCAAGAGGGCCTCAGCGGCAGCCTGCTGCTGAGAGAGCTTCTTGGTACTACCCCGTCCTCTCCCCAGCACCTCGCCACCCACTTCAACAGCGGAGACGAACTGTGGGCTGTGCTCTGGCCCCTCCATGAGCTCGAGGATGTACTTAGGCGTCTCTCGCCCAAGCGCGTGCATCAACTCTTGTAATTCGGTCTTTGGGTCGCTCGGCGAAACTTCGACGATACGGAACCCGAATAGATTGCGAATACTGTGAAGCGCTGTTTCGAATCCCGCCTCTCGATATACCGCTCCGAGCACCGCCTCCATCACATCTGCAAGGATCGAGGACCGGTCTGCCCCGCCCGATGCAAGTTCACCATGGGAGAGCTTTATCATCGGGCCGATGTTCAACTCTCGCGCAATGTCGGCGAGTGTGGTCGTGTTCACCAGAGCAGCTCGCAGCTTTGAGAGCTCGCCTTCGGTCGCTCCGGGGTGAGCTTCAAGCAGCAGGTGCGCCATCGCGAGGTCGAGAACAGCATCACCCAGAAATTCGAGCCGTTCATAGTCACCTGAGTCCCTCGCCGAGACGTGCATCGAACGGTGGGTGAGTGCCCTTTCGAGCATCTCCATATCGTAGAACCGATGACGGAAGGCTCGCTCGAAAAACTCCTTTGGCTCCTCCCCCGGTACCAACGGGGCTATCGGCTCGATTGGAGGAAGGTTTCCCGGTTCTTGAATAAGACCGCTGCGTCGGCGGGGAACGATCCGCCCCCTCTTTCCCGCCGCACCATCTTCCGGCTTAAGGAATGGCTCCCCTTTTAACCGAAGGGTCGGCCGCTGGTGATACCCGAGCGGAACAACTACCCGCGCTCCGGATCCTCCGTCTCCCGCCACTCCAGTACCGGCTTCTCCCGCTACACCCTTATCACTAGCTTCCCTGTTGACAGAGCTTGCTGAGTTTGTAGTCGAATCTCTCGTCACTCTGCTCGTCTCACCAGGACCGTCGCGAAGAACATAGTTATCGGCTTCAACCCCTTGGCTGGTCGCAATCACCCGAGTACGGCTTTTCTTCTTCACGGTAACGACGAAAAGCTCCCGTCGAGCCACTTTACCGGTCCGGACGACCGACTTATCGTACGGCCCTGATGGGGTTTCTGAATCGTCGTCTCCCGCCATCGCTACCCCCCTCTCCCCAGACCACATCTTCTCAGGCGGATTATCTACCACCCGCTCACGCCGCGCATTTCTGCCGAACGATCCTGCCCCCTCCGAGCACCTCACGGTTATCGGTACTATACACTACCGCTGCCTGTCCGGGCGACACCGCGACCCAGCTTTCCTCAAATTCTACCTGAAATGAATCGTTACTCACCCTCGTTACCCGAGATTTTTCCCCCCGATGGCGATGGCGAACCTGCACAAGCGCTGGAATCGTCTCCCCAACGGCCGGTGGATTCGGGGTGCTCCAGGTCGCCAAGCCCACCTCGAAACTCCGATTTTCCAGGGCATGGCGGGGGCCGACGATAACGGTTCGGGTATCTGGCTCGATGGTGACGACGTAGAGTGGCTCGGCTTCACCACCTATCTGAAGCCCCCGCCGCTGGCCCACCGTGAAGTGATGCACCCCTTCGTGTCGCCCCAGAACCTCCCCCGTCACCGAGCGGATCGCTCCCGGCTGCGGACGGGCTCGCCCGATCCTATCGACAAAAGCCGAAACGGACCCTGAGACAAAGCAGATATCCTGACTGTCGGGCTTTTCGGCAGTCACCAGCCCGTGTTGGCGGGCAATCTCGCGGACCTCAGCCTTGGACATCGCCCCAACCGGGAAGATCGTTTCAGCGAGATCGGACTGGGTCAAATTATAGAGGAAATAACTCTGATCCTTTTCCGGATCCGCGCCCCGTAACAGATGCCATCCTTCCGGAGACCTTTGGACCTGTGCATAGTGTCCCGTTGCAACCGCTCTCGCGCCAACTGCCCCCGCCCTCTCCCTCAGAGCTCGAAACTTTACCCGCTGATTACAATCGATACACGGATTTGGAGTTTCACCCCGTTCGTACGTTTCGACGAAGCGATCGATCACCTCGTTCCGAAAAACTTCCTCAAAGTTGAAGACGTAGTAGGGAACTCCTATCTTTGCGGCTACTCGCCGGGCATCCATGAAATCATTCGGGGCACAACAAGTGGCTCGGGAGCTTGAACCCCCGTGATTGCGATAATCCCACACCTGCATCGATATCCCAACCGGATGATATCCCTCTTCCCGAAGGAGCAGGGCTGCCACGGAGGAATCAACCCCACCGGACATCGCAACTGCTATCATCCCATCCCGAGCGTGTACAAGCGATCCTGCGCTCTCGGAAGTCTGATCACGACCACTCATTACGACATACTCCCGACACTACCTTCCTTGCCATGTGAACATGACGCTCGTCCCTTCAATCTTTCAATACACTCAGCGACTATCGCGCCCGCCTGATAAAACCGCTCGGTATCGGGGTCGTCAGTGACCGAAACCCGAACCGTTTCGCGGGCAACCTCCTGCGAGAGCCCTGCCGAGAGGAGCACCGGCGACGGCCTCTGTGTTCCGGAGCTGCATGCCGACCCACTCGAGAGAAGCACGCCGTGAAGGTCTGCCGCGACAACAAGAAAATCCGCTGCTACCCCTGGAACCCTCAGGCTCACCGTATTGGGTACCGTCGGAATCATCGGAGCCACCGTCGGCTCAACACGCCCCGCCTTCCCGACCCCTTCAAGGAACGCCTTCCTGTTCGCCACCATCCGAGCGGCCCGTCCCGCCACACCGCCGTGCTGCGCTATCCACCGAAGGGCGTAATGGATTGAATATATCGCTGCTACCGGTTGAGTGCCCGCTCGCATTCCCTCCTCCTGAGCCCCTCCTGTCATCTCTGGTTCGACAAGCACCCCGCTTCTCAATACGAGCGCCCCGCCCCCCTGAAGGCCTCCGATTTTATGCCCCGAAAGGGTGATTGCATCGACCCCCCACTCCGCCATCGCGATTGGAATCCTACTAACCCCCTGGACGGCATCAACATGAATCATCGCACTCGGGTTTATTTTGCGAATCTCCCGAACGATTGATCGGATAGGATAAATGACCCCTGTTTCGTTATTGGCGAGCATTACCGATATTATGCCAGCACCGTCGATTATCTCGGCGAGTTTTTCGAGAGATAGCTCATGCCCCAAAACAGGGAGCAGCCGGATCGACCACCCATCGTGATCGCCGAGGTGACGCACCGTTTCCAGTACTGAGGGGTGTTCGAAAGGGCTCGAAACGATGACTTTTCGTAAGGCTCCCTGCGCAAATCCCCGCAGTGCGAGATTATTCGCCTCCGTCGCGCCGCTCGTCCAAACTACCGCATCACGGGGACCAGCTCCGACGATTTCCCGCACTGCATCGCGCGCCTCTTCAATGACCGCCCGAGCCCGCTGGCCCGCCTGATGAACCGAGCTTGGATTGCCCCAGCTCGCTGATTCCTCAGCGACGGCCGCACACACGCCGGGGACCAGGCCAAAGGTGCCATTTGCGTCGCAGTTGATAGGTGAGGTTGGGTTCCTCTCGCTCGGCATCACTCAGATAACAAAAAACAACATGGAGTCGATAACCGGTGGGACGGTTAGGCTTAACGAACACAAGAGTCGTTAGTGTACCAGCTTCATGATAGAACTTCACTCGTCAAGATGCCAAAAATCGACCCAGTCCAATAATTAGTCCGATTTCTCATATTTTCAGACGGCCTCGGAGCCAATCA
Source organism: Pseudomonadota bacterium (assembly GCA_900299205.1). Taxonomy (GTDB): domain Bacteria; phylum Bdellovibrionota_C; class UBA2361; order UBA2361; family OMIW01; genus OMIW01. The sequence continues at coordinate 26,248 of OMIW01000154.1, read as the reverse complement.
TCATGACTTCACGGCGTCCCGTTCCGCCTCTCGCCATCATTGGGCTCACGACCTCCCTCGGGCTTGCGCTGCGGGAGCTCCCGTTACTCCTGAGACCAACCCCTCCTTCTGCCATTCCTGCGGTTGAAACCGCAAATGCCGAGGACCTTCTCGCTCGAGGAGAGTGCATCCCTTCTCGCCTCCTTCGCGACCCTCGGACTACATTCCTCCTGCCCGTCGCCTCTCGCGCTCTCGCGGAAATGCTCTCAAAAGAGGCCTCTGGCACCCCCTTTGAGCTACGCACCAGAGATGAGCTCAGAAGCATTCTCGAGGCCGTTCCCGGGATAGGCCCTAAACGGTCGGCACTCCTCCTCCCCCTCATTTGCAGCCGAGACTAACCGAGTACGTCCCGTAGACCGAGCATCACCCCCTTAGGCACATCTTTTGCTGAATCGTTCTCGTCAACCTCTGAAAGAGTCATTTTTATGACAGCTCCCCTCTCGCACCACGATGACCTCGAGCCACGTATCTCGGGAACCCCTCTCGGCTTACTCGTCACAGCGACGGGCCTCATTGCGCTCGTTTTCGGGATCGCTCTCGCGACAGGGACCGCACGCCAATACCTTGACATCCCCAGCGTGGCGCTTGTCCTTGGCGGGACGATCGGGGCAACTCTTCTCCAATATTCAGTTGCGGATATTCATCACTGCGTTCGATCTTTGATCGCCTCGTTTCAGCAGCCTATCCCCTCGCCCTTCGAGAGAGCACAACTCATCGTTGAACTTGCTCACAGCGTCCGTGAGCATGGACTGCTTACCCTCGAACACGCAGCCCTTCGATCTGAGGATCACTTTCTTCGGTCGGGGCTTCGAATCGCAGCGGATGGGGACAGAATGAACGATCTTCGCCCCCTTCTTGAGAACGAGATGTACCGCGCTGAGGATCGGCTCGAGCATGCGGCGGGGGTTCTCACCGCAATGGGTGGCTATGCTCCAGCGATGGGCCTGATCGGTACTCTGATTGGGCTTATACAGATGCTTTCATCGCTCAAAGATCCCTCGCTCGTTGGACCGTCCATGTCACTCGCGCTCGTCTCCACCCTATACGGAGCTCTCGCGGCCAATATTTGTTTCCTCCCCCTGGCCGGAAAGCTTCGAGCTCGGAATCAACAAGAGACACTGCTTCGGCGGGTTACGATCGAAGGAGTTTGCGGACTCTCCTCTCTCGAATCGCCGATACTTTTGACCCAAAGATTGAGAACTTATCTCGTCGGCACCTCGATCGAAGGGTAAGGAGATGGATAAGGGATTGGCCACTTCAGAGACCCTCTTAGAGGGAGAGAGCATATTGGCTCATACTGATGAGACAGACGGTGCCATCCCGGAAAATCAGAACTATCCCCTGCCCTCTCCTTTGCGTATTTTCCCCCGGAGGCGAAGGACCTATTCGCCGCTACAAGCAACCTTCGACGAGCGATTTACAATGCAGTACACTTCGCTCATTCTTATTCTATTAACCTTTACGGTGGGCTTTTTTTCTACCCACCCCCCTCCCCAGTTACCCCAAACTTTGCCGGTGAAACCGCAACCTCTCACCGCGCTTTCCCTCCCCGATCTTTTCAAACTCAATGGCACAGAACCATCGAAAGATCTGCTCATACCCCTCTGGCAATTCATATTACACCACGATGTTTACGCTCGCATCGTCATACCTCTTGATCCTCACAAACTTGACCTAGGATTCCGCCGGTATTCCGCGATTATTGCCAATGCGGCGAATGCCAGCGTTCCCGATACATTTTTCTCTATTGAACTAGTGGAGGGGATGACAGAGCCCGCTCACGCAATCATAGAAAAAACTCGTGTGCCGTGAGATAGCCTCTATGGAAATCCATTTCGACGATCCCTCCCGACCCTCAACCTCTCGGACTCGGCGCAAGCCAGCTTCACCTCTCACCAATCCTCTTGGAGTGTCGTGGATGGTTACCTTCGGTGACCTGATGACCCTGCTCTTCTGTTTCTTCCTTGCTCTCATCTCTACCGGGAGTTTCGACCTAGGGGGAGCCTCGGCCAATTATCACAGCAATGGCCCTGTTCTTGCTCACTCTTCTCCAAGAATGTCTACCCCGTCAATAAACCGACACGACGGTCCCGAGCTGTACCTCACTGAAAAAGATCTCACGAACCCCCACCGTCTGAGGGAACGAGTGAATGCGATGATACCCCCAAACTCTGACACAGTGAGCATATCGATTCGATCTTGTCCCGGAGGAATATCTTCGGAGAGGATCTCCTACCTTCAGCAAATTGCGCTGGCCACCACTCCCTCTCCTTATTCACGGATATTCACCTCATCCGAGACTCCCTGCGCCCCGTTTGAAGGCAGCCACCCAATAGCGATTATCCAGCTCACCGAAATTGCATCTGACCGGACGGCGCATTCTAATCAGCGAGGTTCTCAATAAATGAACCAGATACTATCTCAGGACGAAATCAATTCCCTCCTCCGAGGACTCTCCGATGGCGATTCCGCTGACCTCGGTGAGATAGCTCCAGAGGATCCTAGTGGCGCACAAAGGTTTGATCTTGCCAATCAGGAGCGGATCGTCCGCGGACGGATGCCGACCATGGAGCTCATCCATGATCGTTTTGCCCGTCAGTTTCGGGTGCACCTCGCCAAGTTTCTCGGTCGCCAATGCTTCGCCAACGTGGGCTCCGTCGAGATGGTTAAATTTGGGGCTTTCATGAAGAAGCTCCCCCTGCCCTCCTCACTCCACATCATCAGAATGCCACCCCTCACCGGTAATGCGCTGATGGTTGTCTCTGCCCCCCTCGTCTTTGCGATCATTGATAGCTTGTTTGGGGGAGTTGGTACCGGAAAGGTCAAAATCGAGGGTCGTGAATATACTCCGATCGAGACTCGTCTCATCGGGCGCGTTGTCATGCAATCCCTCGAGGTACTTAAAGAGGCGTGGGCGCCTATACACCCAGTCGATTTCCAATTCGTTCGCTCAGAGTACAACCCGCTCGCTGTTGCTATCGTGCCCCCGACCGATGTGGTGATTATCGTAACGATCGAGATTGAGCTTGAAAGCGAAAGTGCGACCCTCACGTTGTGCACTCCATATTCGATGCTTGAGCCGATTCGGGCAAAATTATCGACAAACTTTCAGGTATCTCGTCTCGAGGTTGATTCGGGACTTATCCGACGAATGGAGCACAACGTCAGACAGACCACTGCCCAGGTGAGTGTTCAGCTCGCTATGGGATCTACCACCCCCCGCGAATTTCTCAAACTCGAAAAGGGAGACATACTTCCTCTCACCACCAGCCCCGCTGACGAGTCGATGGTGCTCATTGAAGGGGAGCCAAAGTTTTACGGACACGTCGGCAGTTTCCAGGGAAACCGCGCGTTACGGGTATCTCGACCCATACCCAAAAGAGACCTAATCAATTACCGAAATCGTATAGGAGCGTTCTCTCATGGCGGATGACCTCGAGCAAGAATTAGGAAATATAGCGGACGCGGCTGACGATATCTCCAACCTCTCATCCGATATCTGGAATGAGCCGGGTATGACCGAGCGATCAAGTCAGACTATCGATTTCTTGATGGATGTTGCACTTCTCGTGACGGTTGAGGTCGGACGAGTCCGGATGACAATTCAGGATCTTCTGCAACTCAGCCAAGGTTCGGTTTTAGAACTCGAAAAGATGGCGGGAGAACCCCTCGATATCTTCATCAATGGGAAACAGGTTGCACGGGGCGAGGCGGTAATCGTAAATGAAAAATTCGGTGTTCGTATTACCGACATACTCTCTCCTGAGGATAGGATGGGGGGAGTTCGTTAAATGAAAAGATCATTTTTATTAGCTCGCCGACGTCGCATATCAATCCAAATGATTGCGCTCGCCACATCAATTCTTCTTACCCCACATGCCCAAGGTGAAGCGTCGCTCGACACAAACCCTTCGACAACCCCGAGTAATATAGCTCCGCTCGGCATCGGCATTCCTAGCTCGAGGGGGCCATTCGATTCAGCAATTCCCCTCTCATCTCAGGCAAAAGTCGCCGGATTTCTCATTGTGCTCCTTGGTGGGTACGGAATGTGGATCCGCAAGCGGGGTCGCTCTTCTCCGGGGCAATCCCCCTCGGAACTACAGGTTACCAATAGAATCATGCTGACTCCACGAACGAGTCTCTGTCTCGTAAAGGTTCGAGACCAAACCGTCCTCTGCGCGGTGGGGCCCGAGCAGGTCAGTATCGTCCCCACGGATCCCCGCCCCACCGTTCCGTTTCATGAAATCCTCAGAGCCAATGAGATTGAATCGAATACCGACGAGGCACCGCATCCGGGAGAAGCAAGCCTATGAAAAGCCCGAACCAAACCGCTAAAAGACGGGCTATTATAACGGGAACAATAGGCATCTTCAGTGCTATCCTGCTTGCTTCCGATCTCTTCACCCATATCGCGATTGCTCAGGCCCCCGCGCTTTCACTTTCCGTCGGTGGATCGGAACTCGCATCTGATGGGAGCGTTTCGTCAACCATCAAGATAACCCTCCTGCTCACTCTCCTCACCTTCGCCCCCGCGATCATGCTCACCACCACCTCATTTACGAGGATAGCGGTTGTGCTTGGGATGACCCGAACCACCATCGGTACCCAGTCAGCACCCCCCAATACCGTGATCACAGGACTTGCCCTCTTCCTTACTATCGGGATTATGCAACCCGTTTTTATGAAGATGTACGGTGATGGGATTCGCCCGTTTCTTGATGGCACGATGTCACAGGAGGAGGCATTTACAAAAGCAGGCGCACCGCTGAAAAAATTCCTTGTACAAAATACCCGTGAAAAAGATATTGCTCTCTTCCTCGAGGTGACCCGTAGTGAGCGACCAAAAACCGCAGACGATGTCCCTCTACACGCAGCTATTCCTGCATTTGTTATAAGCGAGCTTAACACCGCTTTTCAGATCGGTTTCATGATAGCTCTCCCGTTTCTTGTTCTCGACATGGTTGTCTCATCTGTCCTGACAGCCATGAGCATGATAACACTCCCCCCCGTTATCATCTCGTTGCCCCTAAAATTGATGCTCTTTGTCCTTGTCGATGGATGGCATCTTATCATTACCTCGCTCGTGCGAACCTATAATACGGGAGGAATATGAGCGCTGATCTGTATCTCAAGCTCACCCAGAACGCGATTGAGACCTCGGTCTTTATCGCATCGCCAATCCTCGGGCTCGGACTCGTGGCAGGATTGAGCATCAGCATTTTTCAGGCAGCAACCCAGATCAACGATGCGTCGCTCGCATTTATTCCAAAGATCGCCTCACTCGTGATAGCTCTTATGATCTTCGGAAATTTTATGGTGAGCAGGCTTGTCTTATTCACCCAGACCATATACGCACAAATTCCCCAGTTAATTCGATGATTTTATTCGTATTCGAGCGTCAGTCGCATGAATCCTGCTCTCGATGCAACCATCCTCGCTCTCGCCAACCGAATTGACATCGGATTTTCGTTCATTCTTTATCTGGTCAGGTTTACCATCTGTTTTTCACTCATTCCGGGGCTCGGGCAGGGCGCATCGGGGCTTGCGGTCCGCGCGAGTGCCATTCTTGTATTGGCTGCCGCATCCCTGTCCAGCGCCATCGTCCCCTCTGTCCCTCCCGGTTGGGGCGACGTCGTTATCATGGTCGCCTCCGAGGTCGCGCTCGGACTTCTCCTCGGGCTCCTGCCTCAACTCATCGTTGCCGCGACTCACCTTGCTGGCTCACTCGCCAGCACCGCAATGGGTCTCGGGGCAGCCCAACTCTTTGACCCTAGCCTCGGCGACCAATCGTCAAGCCTCGGCAAACTTTACGGCGACCTCGCCATCATCATTTTCCTCCTGATTAATGGACATCACACGGTGATACTTGCAGCATCCGGACTCGCAGGTACCCTTCCTCCCGGAGTTTTTGCGCCCTCGCCAAACCTCATTCTCCAGATTGCCGCCGCTACCGGCATTATTTTTAAGCTCGGCATTCTTATCGCAAGCCCAATAATCGCTACCCTTCTCATCACGCAGTTCGTCCTCGGCATCCTCTCGAAAACGGTCCCAAGTGTGAACGTCTTCTTCATCAGTTTTCCAATAACCGTCGCGATAGGATTATCCCTCGCCGCAGCGTCCCTGCCCTCTTTTGTCGTAGTAGCCGAGCGCGGAATTGTTGATATCACCCATCTTTTGATCCGCGCAGTTGTAGGGTAAGGTCTTGAACGTGCGGCTGACGTTGGAAGAGAGGAATTGGTTTTTCATTTCATAGGGATATTGAGTGGAAGCCATATCCTTAATATTGCAAAGCACCCAAGCATCTGCGACATTCGATGAGCGTTTCAGAGACGCTCGAATCTGGTGAACTGACAACCTTTTCATCGTTAAACTCAGACATCTCTTATTTCATCCGCATGAGAACCTATCACGACCTTACCAAGTGAGAGACAACGTGGACCGACATAAATCAAGTTCTGATATCGCTGAGGCTATGAGGAATATCGCGTACGGCCATCGGGATTCACGGCTAGCCATAGCCCGTGAAATATCAAAACTATTTGAATCTAATCAACCTGATGCTCTTCAAAATGGGTTGGAACGATGTAGGGACCTTCTGCAGATGGGGGATATCTTTTTGGTGAAGAAACTACTCGCGAATCACCTTGAGAATCACTCCAGCGACACCCCCCACATTTTGGATTTTTCTCGGAATATCGGTAGCATTGATGATTATGCAGGGATTCACCTTTTAGGAGAATTTTCATCCGACCGTCAAGATATCGAGTCAATTCTTAGCGGCGTCTTCATCGACGATGACAGGGCATCAGAGCATTATATATTTGCAGACGCGTGGAATTCGGCCTGGAAGATCGCTTCCCGAATTGGCGATCCTGACCTCCTCAAACACTTGCAGGAGACTGTAGCTGGCGCAGCTTCATCGCTCGAAATAATCATCAATAACATCCCCTCTGCTGAACCGAAATGGAGTTCATTCCCATCACAAGTCTCAGAGAGGCTGGAGGTGATTTACACCGCGTCGCTTTTCAAAGAGGGCTCCCTGAACGACATGAAGAAACAACTTGATGAGCTGTTTCAAGAAACTTGCGACGAACCATTCGCTCCGTTTCTGCGCTGGACGGTCCGGGATACCCTAGGCAAACGAGTGAAACAACTTCAGCGTTGGACGGGGCCTATTCAGCTAAACCTTTTTTGATTCGACATAACGTTGTCCCGTTTTCTCTGCTACGACCATCGCAGCGATCAAAAAAGGAACAATCCTAAACAGCCATACGGGCTTTATCTTGTCCGTCCTCCCGCTCCCTTTGCAATCGAAAGTAAGTACGGTATGCGGATTTCAATCACCGCCACCACCACATCCTCCACATCCTCCGCAGCCCGAGTCGCCACCGTCACCCCCATCTGAATCTGAACCACCGTGCGGGGAGGGACCTCCGTCACCGAAGGTCCCTCCACATCCCGAATCTCCACCTCTGCCGGTATACTTTTTTTCAAACAGAGAAAATAGGAACAAAACTCCGCAAAGTTCGATGAAAGCAAGATACTCGACCGGCTTCCCGATCATCAGTCCAAACAAAATTCGAATTAGCCCTATGATGATTACAAATCCCAGCGGAACCCACGATAGCCTTCGTGCTCCCGACCCTCCAATACGAGCGCTCATCACCATCATCAAGATGGATAAACAATACGCCACTAGATACCAGACGATAAATGTCTTAGCTTCAAAATCAAACGGATTCACCCCACATCCCACTGCTCCTGCGGCGATGCTGATGAATCCCCCTCCCAACGCTATCGAGCGCGGAACAAGAACGAAATCTTGCTTATTGACCCTCACGAAATCGGGGGCTCTCTCGAATCGGGTTACTAATCGTGGCCAAATGTCGTACGGCGGTGGATAGCCAAAAATCAATTCATAGGATTTAAGCGTATCAGCATACCAGGACCGAAACTTTCTTCGTTCATCTGTTCCTCCCCGAGTTGGATCGTGGTGAACGAGCTCTCCAAGGGTTGCGCCGCAGAAATCCTCCCAATAAGACCTACTATACGTGAGATGAAGATGCCACGCCTGATCGACCTCATCAGAGGGGGTAAGAGGATGACCGGCACGAAGCGTCAGATACATAAAGTGAAGATATTCTCGGTACACCCGTTTTGCGTAATCGACGGTCCACCGATTATCGCGGGCAAGTCGGGAGATAAAGTCGAAAGAATCATCGACCGAGCCGACTCGAAATTTAATGATTTTGTTCCATCGATCACAATCCATAGATCTGCTCCCTAAAAAAGGAGGTATCGCTATCAATCAAATCGCTCCCACCCATCAGCGTACAATCGGACCAACACCTGACTATCAAGCCGCTGTATCTCTGTCGGAACTTCACTCGTATCCCCATCAAAGATCGCAAGGGTAGGAAGAAGTTCCTTGGTGAGATACCGAAGAGTGGTCGGGAGTGGCAGCGATTCGAGCGTAAGGGGTACGGCATGAGATGCCAGAACGTAACCCCACGAGCCAAATGAGGGAATAGTGTTGTGAAGCGGAGTGGTCACGGGAAACGCGGCAGCAACGGTGTGGGCGATACACCAGAAGGCATTACGGGTGAAAAAAGGGGATGCCGCCTGAGTGATAAAAACCCCGCCTGACGAAAGAATCCGAGAGGCACGTCGATAAAACTCGCGCGAGTAGAGCTTTCCAAGTCCGTAGTCGTTCGCATCCGGTAGATCTGCAATGATGACATCAAAAAGCGCAGAGGTATTATGAACGAACCGCCAGGCATCGTCATGAATAAGGGTTACTCGCGGGTCAGAGAGCGATTTCTTGTTAATGGAACGCATCAGGGCGTGAGTGGTGGCAAGAGCTGTCACCTTCCAATCAAGATCTACGATGGTGAGCGATGAAACCTCCGGATACGAGAGAATCTCACGAGCGGCGAGGCCATCGCCACCACCCAGAAGGAGGACCGCTCCTCTCTTTCTTGCGAGTTGCATCGGAATATGAACGAGCGGCTCATGGTACCTATGTTCATCCACTGAGCTAAACTGAAGGTCTCCATTGAGGTAAAGACGAAGGTCATTCTTGTGCTGGGTGAGAATAATTCGCTGGTACGGGGACTGATCGGCATACACAATCTCGTCGTCGTATACCGATTGCTCAAGGAGGGAAACCAGTCTCTCGGCGACCGCAAATTGAGAAACCCCGAGGATGATCCCCCCGGCACAGAGGATCGTCAGTATCCCACGATGGCGAAGCACAGCCCGAAAGTGATACACCACGAGAGATGCCACTCCGACATTCAGCAGACCCACTAAGCAACCGGTCTTGAGAGTGCCGAATGTCGGGAGAAGGACTATCGGAAAGAGCACTGATCCGACAAGTCCTCCCACATAATCAATCGAAAGAGCGTGCGCGAGGGTGGCTGATAACCCTTGGTGTCGATAAATCAGCCTCGTTAGAAGAGGAACCTCAAGGCCACAGAGCGTTGCTATGGTCGCAAGAAGTATCAGAGCGACCAGATAGTAATGATCAGTGAGTGAGAAACTGGCCTGTAGGACGAGGACCGAACCAATTCCTACGAACCCCAGTAGCAACTCCGTCCAGACGAAAACTTCTAGCTCATCTCGAGAGACGAATTTTGAAAGGAACGCCCCGATGCCAAGAAAAAAAAGAAATAGCCCAATCGTGAGAGAAAAATGGAGGACGCTGCTCCCGAGATAGTAAGAGGATACGGTCCCGATGAGTAACTCGTATGTGATGGCACACGCAGCAACCATGCCGAGCGAAACCAAAAGGATCGCCACATCACTCCTTGTAGATTCGGCACCCTTTCCCATCATCGCACTCTCCATCTGAGTCGGCCCGGATCGGGGCAGATGTTTGCGCTTGTTTGAGAGCTACCCTGCAATCGCCGCAGCGATGATGAGCGCAACTCCGAGAGATTGGGCACCCACCAGAACCGCTAGTGCGAGATTTTTTTCCTGCGTAATTTGATGTTTAAGGTCCCCAGGGAACCGCGCGTCGATGATACGGAATGAGATTGCTCCGAAGAGAAGCCCTATCACTCCATAGATGAGCGTCGACAAAATACCGTCGATGACGTTATTTCCTGATATCATCGGGACGCTCGCGTGAGCTACCGCTGGGATAATAACCGCGACTATCAGAAATAAAAGGTAATTCACTGATTTCATAGATCTCCCACAAAATGCCAACAGACTACTCTGAGATAAAATTTAACTCATTTACCTGACCCATAGCTGCCACCAAAAATTGAGCGATGCCTTAGGGCAGAACGGCTTGTTTGAATACAACGGCCCTGAGCATTACGAAACTCGGGTGCACAGCGATCGAGTGCCGCTACGACCCGAGAATCTCGCTCGGTTCCCAACCAAAAAGGCCTCTTCGAACCGATCCATGGTGTCCCGACGAGGAGAAGCAGGGTCGAACCCAGAACCGTTTTGGTGAATGAGCTAAATGGTTTCATATGAGATTTCGCGGCTGAGGGGCTAACATCCTGAGAACGAATCCAATCACTAATGACACAATACCGCAGAGCACATACAACACGGGAGTTTGGACCCCCTCATTCACCGCGACATGGGCTGTTCCCGACACTCGCTGCCCGGGCTCGGTCTCTGAAAATAAGCGAAGGAAGTAATATCCCGGTTCTTGAAGTTGAAATCGTTTCTTCGCGGAGAGATTCGATTCACTATAATGTTCACCATCCTCATACCCAGATTCCCGCCAAAAATCAGCTTGAGGAGCGTTAATAGCGCTTTTATCGCGATCAAGTATCTCAACTCCAAGCCACACATCAGAGTTATCGGGTATCGACGCGCCGAAAGACACTTCATAGATAAGTCCTGATTGAAGGAGGCCAACCGGACCCATGAGATAGCCGGAGTCACTTGCTGTTAACGACAGGTCGACCGATTTACTGAATATCGTGCTACCGGCCTTAGACCATACTGCCCCGCGTATGAGAAGTAACACCCCTACGAGCATAAAAGAGGTGGCCCACCCTAATCGTTCTCGTCGAATCGAAGTCTCATATTCATGGGACTCGATAAGTTCCGGGACCGGAAATATCTCGAGAAGTTCAGCATAGGACACCGACTCGGAGCGATAAAACTCCGCCTCTATCGTCTCTTTTGAGGCCGAATCACGTCTCCACTCAACCCCTCGCGCCCCGCGTGACCCATCACGTTGCTCTGCATATAGTATCTCCTCTTCAGGATTTGGTACCCATGACAGCTCACCTTCGGTCGCGACGATCCTCGCCTTTCCCCATTCATCGATCCGGGTTGTCCGACGCATCGACTGCGGTATAAGCCCGCCGAACATACCCCCACCATTGGATAGCTCGGCGAGATCCATCTCATCAGTATAATCGAATGGCACCGCGGGAGTCGCCGGTGTAAAGGGCCGAGCTAACGCATACCCCTCTGAGTCAACCGAGAGGAACCAGGTCACGCCTGACGAAGTAAGGAGACTCCACTCCTCCCAGTACCAGGTTCCAGATTCATAGGTATTATCCTCAGCATCGTACTCCCTCGTTTCTGCATGATACCCAACACGACCGATAACCTCTACCGAGGTTCCATCGATAGTACCACGGTGACCCAGAGTAAGCGCGGATTGATTGAGCCTATCGGACCGCTCCCCCACGATTTGGAGCGAGCCAATCTCAATGATTGCACCACATCCATAACAACCGACACTTCGGGAGCTCTCCGAAACCACCCGGAGTTTAAGATCACAGCTCGGGCATGACACACCTCGTGCTCTCGGGGACTCAACGCTGAACAACGCAAGAAGGCGCTTCCGACGCTCCGCTGTTTCGATCAAAGGAGCGAGGTCGGTTCTTTTTGCACGGCTACCGAGCGCATCCCGCACAGCAAGCACCCGATCAAGCGCACCATCGTCAAGCAACTCTTTGAGTTGATCTTCCCACCGATCGTCAATCATATCGGTTCGCTTTTGAATTGTTCCGGAAGGGCTTTTATTCCCTCATAAAGAACTACTTCCGTGAAGTAATACTCAACGCTGATGCTGATCTTTGCACCAATTCCCTCAACAAAGAAAAAACCTTGTCCAACGGCGACATCACGCGGAATCTGCCCACTCAGCGCTGCAATAACTCCCTCCCCAATCTCAGAGACGAAAAAAGAGCTACCTCCGAGTGAGACATTTTTTCCGGCCTCCAACGAATAAAACGGAGGCGCATCAGTAATGACCTCTTCTCGGTGGAATACGGTCAACCGACCTTCGTCTTGTTGCACCCACATCGGGCGTCCACCACAGATGAGCTGCCACTCATCCCATACTCCAGCTTCATGGTGGTATCGAATCCGTCCCACTACCGTGAAGGATTCATCTCGATATGTTCCCCGCATCCCGATCGAGAAGAGCCCTTGGTTTACCGCTATTTGTGTTGAACGACCAACAACAGTCAGCGAACCCCCATCAATCCGTGAAACAAGGCCACAGTAGCAACAAGCAAAGATCCGCGCGAACGCCTCCTCAACGGCATGAGCACCTCCACAGCTACTACATCGGATCTGTTGGGTCATAGAACTCCTTCGATAGGAGGGACGGAATTTCGGAGGAGCTGCGGCACCCCCCCCCGATTGCGGTCAAGCAATGAGACCTTCATCTCGGACGCACAAAAAAATTCAATCGCGAGAAGGCCAATAAGCTCCTCCATCGCACGGACAGCGGTCTCTGATTGCGCACAGGTAAAGAGATCAAGATACACCACCCCGAACTCAGGCCAGGTGTGGAAGCAGAGGTGGGACTCAGCGAGAAGGAGTGCACCGGTGATGGCGTGAGGCCCGAAAAAGTGAAACGCCTCACCGACGACATGAAACCCCGCTGACCTAGCTCGCGCCGATATTGCCCCCCCAAGCGGGGCAAGACGCTCGGGCTCGGGGCAGAGGAGCCCCAGTTGGCATCCGATAAGCGTGGCACACAGATGGGTAGCTGGTGGTAGAGAGGGCATCTATCTATCAATATTTTCGGGGATCCGGCAGTTGAATCGGGTAAGAATATCGTCAAGACGAAATGCCCGAATAGCCGTTGATAGAATTGCACGCTTCAAACCGCTGAGCGAAATTCGAAGACCACTACAACGTGAGCAAAAGGTACGATATAATGTGCATTCGACTTCCGCTCGTTATCACCAAGCAGAAGATGCATCGGTTTTTGCAAATGCCCCTTATCAACGGAGACTTCCTGTATGGTATTACGCGATCTCTTCAATCTCGGCAAGCAGCTTCGCTCTGTCATCGAATGGGAGAACCCATCGGACGACCTCGTTATCGCAAGCTGGTCGGAGAACTTTGACGAGATCAAGGATGCCTCCAAGCTCATTATAAAACCGGGTGAGGGAGTTATCCTCCTCTATCGAGGAACCATTCAGGCAGTTCATAGCAAAGAGGGTCTCTATCAGATTGAAACGGACAATATCCCCTTCATCACTACCCTCAAGAGTGTTTTGCAAAACTTTGAGAGTGAACACAAGGTGGGGGTTTATTTCTTCCGCACCGCGCAGCTTCTCAATCAGAAGTGGGGGACGAGCACCCCTGTCAAATATGCAGACCCTGTCTATCAATTCCCGGTAGGCTTGCGAGCGTACGGCAATTTCTCCTTTCGATTTTCCGATCCGAACTTCTTTTTCTCCTCGGTACTGGGGGCTCGGGCTCAAGTAACCGTTCAGGATATTCGCGCGGTTCTCGTTCCGCGATTTATTCAACCACTCACTGCCACGTTCGCACAGGCTGGATACGCTTTTCTTGAGATCGACAAACACCGAGAGCAGCTCGCAGCTCAGTGCACCGAGAGGGCAAAGCCAGATTTTACCGAGCTTGGATTCGAGTTGCTTGATTTTCGAATTGAGGGAACAGATTTTGATGAGGAGACAACCTCACGCGTAGGCACCATCGCTGATACGATCGCCGAGGTCGGTGCGGCTAAAGCGGCTGGCCTCTCCTTTGCTCAGATGCAGCAGGTTAAAGCGATGCGTGATGCCGCAAAAAATGAAAGCGGCGGTGCCGGAGTAGGGATGGGGATCGGCGCTGGTGTTGCGCTGGGGCAACAAATGGCCGGTATCCTCGTTAATACCCCCGTAACGGTCTCCACCACTCCCCACGAACAAGCAGCACCCTCTCAACTATCGGCTGCCGAGCGACTTATGAAGCTCAAGGAGCTGCGAAATATGGAGTTAATCTCGGCTGAGGAATACGCCGAAAAACGCAAGGCGATTTTGGATGAAATTTAGTGAGGAATCGGGCCACCTCGAATAGGGTGGTAAAAAATAGTTCTGTGGCGAGCATTTTGAGAGTTTTGACGAAACGAGAAGGACTTTTTCGTCTACTCCGAATGAGTTCCAGTCAAACCCTCAAAGAGCACGGCAGGAGATGATTTGTCACCACCCTGTTGATCATGTTGCGAGCAATTGCGATCATACTTCTGCTCGGAAGAACACGTCATTTTCACATCATACCTCACACACGATAATTAGTATGACGTGGGGGGCGGATTGGAGTAGGGCTTTTTTTGTTTTGAGTCCGGGGGAGGGGCCATTCTTAGAGGCTGCGAAATAAGGGGGTTCGAGGCGAGGGTGCCGCTGCTTTGGCATGGACTCGATTCGAAAGGACGACAAAAAACCGGAGGAATATCATGCATATTTTGAGGATTTTTTCTCGTCCTTTCGAATTGATGTATGGGCCGAATGAGCGGTGCCATCGTCCGAAACCCCTTATTTCGCAGCCTCTTAGAACGCCACCTTACTCCTCCCCCTAGTACCTGTCCAAAGAACAAGGGTAAGGATAGACTAGTATTCCGGTATCCCTGAATGAAGAATGGGGTCCGTCTCGATCCATTAATAGACCTCGAAAAGAGAGTATAAAGTGACTAGACTGCCCGTCCTCGGCTTGCAAATAGCGATTCTCGTCTCTGCCTCGCTTTTTATATTCCTCACTCCTCTTGACACATACTACTTCCACCCAGACGAATTGATGCACCTTGATATAGCAGATGCGGGGAGTTTTTCCGAGGTTCTTCATCGGAGTGGTCGAGAGCTCCATCCCCCTGGTAGTCACATCCTGCGCCACATCATTACTAACGGTAGGACTGATGTGGTGACTCAACGCCTTTTCTCCGTCATCCCCGGCATAATCTCAGTAGTTCTTGCCTTCATCCTCGGACTGATGGGACGTAATCTTATAACCGCCGCCTCATTTGGTGCCTTGCAGCTGCTAACCCCTTTTTGTGTCACATATTCATTTTCAATCAGGAACTACGCTATTTTTCAAAGCTGTCTCTATGCTCTTGCTATCTCTCTCCTGATGTTAGCTAATCGTGCTTCGCCGAGACGAGTTGGGGTATTTGCTGTTCTGGCTATCCTCTGTTGCTCTCTTCACTATTCCGGATTTCTCTTTGTTGGGTGTTGCATCATTGCTCTCCTTATCCATTCGTATCGTGGCAAAGTTGAAAACCCCCACTCACACCCAAAGAGGCACCTATGGTGGCTGGCTTGGTTCGTTCCGTTAACATTGGCCATAACTCATTTCCTCATCTCGTCCGAATACTCGTTTTGGGGCTGGATTGATTATTTATACAATAGGTCCTCCTCTCCCGCTTTTAGCGTTGTGCCTGATATTATGTCTGTTTGGCAGGTTTTATTGGGGGTTTTTCGCAATTTTTTCAGCGTATCAGAGAGTTTCGCGACTATTTTATTTCTTTTCACCGGCCTCGGACTAATAACCGCCATTCGTGAAAAAGGTATTTGGGGTATCCTCCCCTTAACTGTATTTGTTACGCAGCTATTACTCTACTTCCTAGGTCTGTACCCCCTCACTGGCTCTCGCTATAACACCTGGATTTTCATTCCTATCGGAATGAGCCTATTGAATTCTACGTATGTAATCTCCTCAAGGCTCCACCAGCGTTGGCACGTTCCCGTTTCCAGTGCTATCTGTGTCCTTTCTCTTATTATTTCCCAACACCTCTCCAAAAGTGATATCTACTTTTATCGAAACTATGAAACGCCACTTACTCATACTTCGTGGAATGATCTTTTAAAGAGCCTCGAAACGAAGATTCCCTCCGGGGCTCCTGTCGTAACGAACAAGGTTGGGGGACTTTACCTTAACCATCAATTTTTTCCGGAGGAAACCCGGTATTCAACGCAATCCCTTGTAAAGAGGACATACGGGAACCATGTCATGTACTTTCAGAGCGAAAACTTCAGATGGGACTATCAAGATTGGAGGGACCTGCGCTCCGTCATTGAAAGCCTCGAAGTTGCGAATCCATCCCAGGAGATCTGGTTTATGGTTGTCGGTTTGACAGATTTTTCAATCAGTTCTTTATACAACTGCGCTCATCGCTCCGGCTTGATCCGGTCGGACCTTTCTCCTCAATCAAAGGAATACCTCCTCTTCTCTGTCTCACTCAACGAACTTTCGCAACCTCTCGATGAGAATTCCCCCCTCAACAAGGAATGCTTCCAGAATTCAGCAATACCTGAAATTGCGCAGCTCATGAAGGTCTGGCAGGACGTGGCCCGCTAAGATAGGTCCGTCCTCTTTACACAAAAATCTAAATCTCTTCGTTTACCAGAGGATTACTCATCCAGATTTCCTTGGGAAACGAGTGCGGACAGGCAAAGTTGGGGACCTCGCGCAATAACGATAAACGCTGCGCTCACGCCCGTTGCATTTCCCGCACCAATCCCGCGACGTACGAACCGTCCCTCTGTAACAACTCAACTGGACTGCCGTATTCGACGACTCGTCCTCGCTCCAATGCGAGAATCAAATCTGAATCAATCACCGTCCCGAGTCGGTGTGCAATAACGAGCACGGTGCAGCCGATGAATTCTCGGCGAATCGTTCTTTGAATACAGCTATCTGTCTCCACATCGATCGCGGCGGTTGCTTCATCGAGGATAATTATCTTGTTGCCACGGAGAAGAGCTCGGGCGAGGCAGAGGAGCTGTCTCTGTCCGGCGCTGAGATTCAATCCCCCTTCATGTATCTGATACTGAAGAAGTCCTGGCAAGCTACGGACGAACGATCCGAGCTCTACCCGTTCGAGCACTGTCATTATATCGGTATCGGTCGCTCGACCGAACGGGTCAAGGGTGTCACGAAGATCGCCTGAGAAGAGAACGGGCTCTTGCGGAACAACACAAAGCGCTCCCCGCAGTGCGGCGAGGTCAAGGCTGCTGATATCGACTCCATCGATCACTATGCCTCCACTACCAAATGGCAGAAATCGAGCCAGTGTCGCTATCATCGTGCTCTTACCCGAGCCCGTACGGCCGATTATGCCGACTCTGGCTCCAGCTGGAATCGTGAGGGAAATATCGTTGAGGGCTGGTTCGAGTTCGGGACGATACCGAACCGTAAGTGAGGAAAACGCGATTTTTCCTCGGTTCGGCCATCCACTGGGAGGCCGGATGCACGTCTCAGATTCGGGTGGAATCGCCGCGTACACTCCAATCCGCTCACACGAAGTCAGGTAGCTCTCTGAAAGAATGAGGGCTCGAACAAACCAGTTCATCGCACCACTTACAGTGATGGTGTATGTCAGCAATAGCCCTGCGAGCGCAGGGCTAAGTTCGGCCGATGGGATGAGTGCAACAGAGATCCCACTTCCCAAGATTATTAAAGCCGCAAGCAGTTCGAGCCGAAGCCCTACCCATCGAGCCGATGCGCCAAGCGAATACGACGCCCGAGAATGATTATTCATCATCACCCCGAGCCGCTGCTCGAAGGCTGATACCAGCCCGCTCGATCGGACGGTGTCGACTCCGCTGAGAGATTCGGCGAAATGGGCGAATATGGGGGAGCTCGCTAATGATTCAAGCCGCTGTGCCTCTCGCCCCGTTGGCCGCATCTTTTGCTGAATTCGATAGTAACCGATGAATATCGGTACGAGGAAAAAAATTGCCCGGGGTTCTACGTAGATCAGCATCACAGTCACGCCAACTACCTCGAGTGCACTTGAAGTAAGATCAAGTAACATCCTGGGCAGGGTGCTCTCTATCATGTCGAGATCTCGGCTGAATCGATTCACAATCCGGCCAACGGGATTTGCTTCAAAGAATCGAATCGGAGCTTGGAGAACGGAGCGCAGGAGCAGGGTGTGCGCGGTGATTCCCGCGCGAAGTCCCGAGGAGAGAAAGAGATACCACCGGGAGAGGTGGAACATACCCAGGAGCGAAACAAGGACAACATACCCAATAATGAAGGGTGCTACCGACGTCAGCGGCCCCTTTGCGAACGATGCGAGCCAGAGATCGACACTTACCGTTGCCAGGTGTCGCCCAACAACTACCACGGCGAGAAGTACCGCAGCACCACCAGGCACGTACCACCGCAAAAATTGTCGGACGACACCCCATCCGACAGCGCCAACCTCTCGCTCCTCAGACTCTATAATCGAGTGCACTTCGCGCGATTCGGCCAGCGCCCCCTCACCTCTCAGCTCATCCCCGTTTGATGGAGTAGGTTCTTCACCCTCTGAAAAAATCCCCTGATCTGCTGAGAGTGGAGTAAATGCTCCCTTCTGAAGAGGCTGCTCCGAGGAGACAGTCGCCTCCGCGTGCAGATCGATTAATTCCCCGAACCGCCCTCCTCGAGCAATAAGTTCCCGGGGAGCTCCCACCTCGATTATCTGGCCCCCTTCGATGACGATGACCCGGTCAGCTCGAAGCGCATACTCGAGACGATGAGTCACCATTAGTCGCGTGGTATCAGCAAGCTCTCGTTCAATCAGATGATCAAACACCACATTCGCGACGGCTGGATCGAGCGCACTCAGCGGGTCATCGAGGAGATATATCTCTTCCCGCGCATAAACGGCCCGAGCGAGCGCGACCCGCTGTCGTTGCCCTCCGGAAAGATTTACCCCCCGCTCCCCGATAATCGTCGCATCACCCGCGACAAACGACCCCAGATCAGCCACAAGAGCACTTGCGGTTATCGCCCGTTGATATCGCTCTTCATCGTACGGGCGGCCCGCAATGATATTGGCTCGTATCGTGTCGCTCACCACCCACGGATGCTGCGCTACCAATGCAGGCAGTGCACACATTCGCACTAAACCCCGTAACGTCGGTATTTCGTTTAAAAGACCGAGGAGCAGGGCCGTCTTGCCACCTCCCACCCCTCCAACGACGGCGACGAGCTCACCCCGCTCGATAGTCAGATCAGGAACAGTGAGGGCAGCTCCCCCCGAATCCCAAGCAAACTGGACATCAGTGAGCACAACAGCGGGGCCCATTGTCGATTCCGGGACCACGGGTTGATGATCAGCACGGGCAAGAAACCGCTCTATTCGACTCAGCGAAAGCACAGCCTCAAATATATTGAAGCTATCAGGAAGGTGATTGAACGCGAATCGCAACAGCAGGATCAACGCCATCGCTGGAAATACCGTCGAAGCTTGAAGATGCCCCTCTCGGATCGCAACGATGCTAAATGTCACTGCCAGGGCGAGGGGTGGAGTGCTATTACCAATGAACCCAGCGAGACTTCCAAACCATGCTATGCGACGGAGCCCTTGCACCTCTTCGTCACGAAGCGTGGAAATCCGCTCCTGCATCGGTGCCTCCCACCCCTGAAACTTCACCGTTTTTATCGCGCTTATCACCTCCGCAGTAACACCAACCCGTCTGTCTACGACCCGGAGGACGTCCTTACGAATACGATTTTGTACCCGGACGAGATACGCGACGACTGCAACCGAAACTCCGATAACGGCGACTCCCCCCAAAACCGCACATCCAAGGATCTGAGAAAGAAGCACCAACGCGAGCGCGATCTGCATCGGGTGATACCAAAGCGAATGAAGGAAGGTGAGCCATGTCATCACCTTTCCTGTATCGTTCGCCATCAGACTCATGATCTGACCATTACTCACCTCACCTCGCTCAGAGCGGGCGAGCCTCATCGCTTTTTCGAATAAAACTCCGCGGAGCGATGTATGCGCCTTGGTCGCCGCGCCCTTTTGATGAAAAAAAAGGTGGTGGACCGATATCATCGAAATAATTGCGATCCCGAAAAGAACGAACGAGAACGCTATGGCTGATCCACTTCTGGCGGTAATTCCGAAAAAAGCGACGAGGTAAGCGGCTCCGGGTGGAAGCGATGACGCCGTCCCCTCCAGACACCGAAGAAGCTGCCGAACGATCAACGGACTTGTTAGTCCTGCAGCAAGGAGGACGATTGAGATCAGGAAAACCTTAAAACATTCCGCCCGAATACTCCAGAAGAGCCCTCGTAGCAGCATCATCCGCTGCCCTCGATATCGGGCCATACCTTCTTTTAATCGGGCGATCTGTTCAGTCGCCGTGAACTCATCCGGAATCTCCAGCAGGGTATCAACTTCAAGCGGGCGGGAGAAATTCCGGTTAATAAAGGGGGAGACCCAGAGGAAGAGGAGCCGGGAGATGAGCGACGGGCGGGAGGTTGCCGAGGGGACAGGATGATCGCGGGAGGGATGAACGTGAGGGACGAGGCGAGGCATGCCGTGAGGGTATCACGGCGTTGATGGCTCGCCTAGCATCCCTGATTCACGGCTACACTGAATCGAGGAATTTTCTTTTGCCCCTGAGAGGCACGATGGCTTTGCGCTCGAATCAGCGAGGGTGCGCTCCATCATACGATACCTGACCATCAGGCACTCTCTTGGGCTTTGGCTCTCACGGTATTGTCAGAGGGAACGTGTAACGCCCCCTCTGCACCACCGCTCCAACTCATCTACCCCCGTGTATACAGCCGCTCGTAGTACTCTCGGATCATCCTATCCGCTGAGAAGAGCTCTTGAGTGCTCTCGATGCTGTTCACCATCATCCTCTGCCACGCTGCTTTGTCGCCGTAGTATGTAGGGATCACGCTTTCGACAAGTATCTTGTAGAGCGAGGCGGCATCCCGCTTATCCTGTTCCTCGGTCGAGGCGAGCACGGATTCATCGCTGATCTGCCACCCGTTGACCCCGTGCTTGCACGCCTCGGGCCACCATCCATCGAGGATGCTGAGGTTCAGCACCCCATTCATCGCCGCCTTCATCCCGGAGGTGCCACACGCTTCCATCGGACGCCGCGGATTATTGAGCCAAATGTCACAGCCACGCGTGAGGTTCGCTCCAATTTCCATATCGTAGTTGACCAGAAACACCACACTCTCTGGATACCGCTTCATCATCTTGGTAAGCGAGTGGATGATTGCCTTACCCCCTTCGTCGAGAGGATGGGCCTTACCCGAAAATACTATCTGAACTTTGCGATCTCGGAGCAGAGGGCCAATGACCGACTCATCTGCAAAGATAAGATCGCTCCGCTTATAGGTTGCCGCCCGGCGCGAAAAGCCTATGAGAAGAGTATCCGTATCAAATCGCACGCCCGAGCGTTCAGCGATGAGATCGATCGTTCTTCTTTTCAGCGCCTGATGTGCGTCCCAAACCCGCTCCGGTCGGGGAAGCGCCTCGACAATCTCGGGAGCTTGCCACGTTGGATTATGAACACCATTGGTAATCGCGACTATTTCGGGTCGGTTATCGACCCCCGCCCACATCTCACGAGCAGTCTCTCCGTGGAGCTGCGCCACTGCGTTCGCTCCTCGGCATAGCCGCAGCCCCGCTATCGTCATATTAAAGGGCGTGCCACCGATTTCGTGCATCTGTTCGACCGAAAGACCCAGCTGCCCACCCATGTAGGCGAGCAATTCATGCGGATGGGTTTCATTCCCCGCCGGGACCGGAGTATGGGTGGTGAATACAATCTTCTCGCGGGTTGCGCGCCACGCATCGTGGAACGAACGCCCCTTCTCCATCTCCTGACGAATGAGCTCAAGTCCCGCCAGAGCCGCGTGTCCTTCGTTGAAGTGATACACGTCGGGCTCGAATCCAAGCGCTTTTAGCAGCTTGATGCCCCCAACTCCCAGCACCAACTCTTGCGCGACCCGCTCTTCCCCGAACCATCCGTAGAGCTGCCCGGTAATCCACCGATTACCGTTCTCGGGGACATCGGTATCTAAGAGATACAAGGGCACATTACCAAAGCAGTCGACCTTCCAAACCTTACACACCACCGAAGCCTTGCGAATAGGAACGGTGACAGTGATACCGGTGTCAATCAAGAAGGGGTATGTGCGAGCGCGGTAACAGTCATACGGTCGTCCCTCTTCATCCAGTGCCTGATCGTGGTAACCCTGCTTCCATCGGATACCAATACCAACCAGCGGCACCTTCGCGTCGTGCGCAGCCTTCAGGTGATCACCGGCCAAGATTCCTAGCCCTCCCGAGTACGAGGCAAACGAATTATCGAGCCCAAATTCCATACAGAAATAGGCAACGCGGGGAAGTTGTTGTGTACTTGTTGTCATGTCACCACCACATGCGGGAAGGATACAGAAAAGATAAGCGCGACTACATCGAACAACGGAAAGTCAGACGGGCTCGCATACTGGAACGGAGATAACGACCACCGAGTAACGACCCTTCTGGTCCGTCATGTGGACGGTACCCTAGCCCTGAAATAAGTGCAAACATCTTCTGTGAGACGAGATTGCACAGATTTGATAAGCTTTTCGGATTCTCGCCCCCATTACTCAAACTCAAAATCCCCAAGCACCTCACCGAACGGGTCGTGCAGGGAGTTATCGGTGGGCTGGTTGCCACCGGCAGGCAGCCCACCCGACGAGGGCATAGAAGACGGGGATGGCTCCAAAAACAGTTCATCCAGATTGAACATCTCATCGCCAGGCAAATCAACAAACTGGGTGAATTCCGGCTTGAATTGCACCTTCACCGTTCCAATCGGCCCATTTCGCTGCTTCGCGATAATAAGCTCCGCGATACCTCGCTGAGTCGTCGTCTCCTTGTTGTAGACCTCATCTCGGTAGATGAACATGATAAGGTCTGCATCCTGCTCTATTGCTCCCGATTCGCGAAGATCAGCCATTCCGGGCCGTCGATCGGTCCTCGATTCAACTGAGCGATTCAGCTGTGACAGCGCGACCACCGGCACGTTGAGCTCCTTCGCGAGCGCCTTAAGCGAACGGGATATATCGGCGATTTCCTGCTCCCGCGATTTTATGTATGCGGGACTCCGCATCAGCTGCAAATAGTCGACGACAATGAGCGACAACGGGTGCTCTCGATGAAGACGGCGGCACTTTGCACGAAGCTCGGTTACCGTGACTGCTGGGGTGTCATCAATGAAGAGGGGGGCCTCGCTCAGAATACCGGCCGCCTGAACAAGCTGCGGGAAATCGTTCTCCTGCAACCGCCCGTTACGGGCGCGAGAGTTATCGACCGCCGCCTCCGCACAGAGAAGCCGAAGCACCAGCTGTTCCTTAGACATTTCGAGCGAAAAAACGCCCACTGGTCTCTTCTGATGGACGGCCACCTGACCCGCAATCGAGAGCGCGAGCGCCGTCTTACCCATCGAAGGACGGGCAGCGATAATGATGAGATCGGACGGTTGAAATCCGGCGGTGAGCAGATCAAGTTCGGTAAGACCCGTACCAACACCCGTAATCGGCTGCTTCCGCTCGTACAACTTTTCGACCACGGAGATCGAGTCCTGAACGATCTCACCAATTTTGATAAATCCCTTGCCGGTGCGCGCGTTACTCACCCCCAAAATGCGCTGTTCTGCCACATCGAGAAAATTCTCGAGGGAGAGCTCATCATTGAACGCCTCATTGATGATATCGCTCGCCTCCCTGATTAGGGTTCTGCGGGTCGAGGCATCTTTCACAAGTCGCGCGTAATATGCAACGTTCGCTGAGGTGGGGGTGGACTCGGCGAGCCGAGAGAGTTCAGGAAGGCCTCCTATCGACTCAAAAACCCCCATCGAGCGGAGTTTCTGTTGCAGAGTGACAAAATCGATCGGCTCGCGTCGGTCAGAGAGCTCGGACATTGCCCGAAAGACCTGCTGGTATCGGGAGTCATAAAAATCATCATGCTTGAGCCGCTCCGAGGCTGCATTCATCGCTTCATTGTCGATGATAATACCCCCCAGAAGCGCCTCTTCCGCCTCCCGCGAATGGGGAAGAACCCGCGCGAAAGGAGTGCTTCCATCACCTTTTAACCCATCGGCTCGTGGAGAGGACGAGCGATACGGCGACTGCGTCCGATCATTATTTCCTCCTTGACCAGCCGCCCGGTCTCCCGACCGATAATGAGAACTATCCATGCGCCCCCCAAAAGTCCGCCCACATACCGTGCTTCGATTCCCGGAGAGACTATACGGGTCGACCTTGGGAGCATCAAGTGAATATGAGCTCCATGACAGCACCTTGCGAATCTTTTTAAGAGGAGTCGAAAAGAGTCGCTTGCGAAAAAAGGACGACCGAAGTCCCCCAAAACGCTCCTCTCACTGTCGGACAAAATATTAATTTTTGTCGCCAAATCCTCTTTCCGCCCCGACTACCTCTGAGCTAATCGCGTGGAACCCATATCGTCTCAGAGTCAGAGAGATCCATCCATTTTGTCGCGGTGCGCATGAAGTCACCCGAGGCAAATTTACTGAAATCGGCGGTCGTCGTATCAACACCCACCTGCTTCGCGAGCCACAGGGGATATGCGACCTCACGACTTGGACAAACGACGGTGACACACCGTCGAACCTCACGGGCATCCTCCGCCTCTGCGGAATCAGGCTGTTCCCCATGAGCACCGGCGGTCGAACGCAGCGAGAGATCGTGCAACTCAGGTGACTGAGCAAAATCGGTGTGACCAAACGCGAAGGCCATCATATCGGCCGCAATATCAGGATCCACCGACACCTGTCGATTTATCCCCTTCGGCGGAAGCCGCTTGACGATTACATCAAAGCCTGCCCCTCGAACCGCATCAAGGAACGAACGATGCCGGGAATCATCCTCGTACGGAATCACG
Organism: Pseudomonadota bacterium; assembly: GCA_900299205.1. Lineage (GTDB taxonomy): Bacteria > Bdellovibrionota_C > UBA2361 > UBA2361 > OMIW01 > OMIW01. Next base: position 1,293 of record OMIW01000154.1, on the reverse strand, counting down.
GTGTAGTACCGAGCGACAACCGGTGCTGCTCCCGGGCATACTCCCCGAATCAACGCAGCAAAGTCCACTCGTCGGAGTAATCGCCGAGCGGCGCGATCCAGGGATGGTCCATCGACAAACAAACCAACAACCCGACGGACTGAGCGACGAACGACAGGAGCTTCCCCTCCCTTTCGAGAACGCCCCGCTCCAACCCCTCCCCTCGAGCGGGTTGAGCTACCAGTGCGCGACGAGCCCCGTCCCTCGGAGGAGCTAATACGGTTCGGACGATAAGTGGGGGGGGTCATAGTACAGCCAACAGGAACAGCCAAAAGAATACAACAAAGGGGACGAGCCAACACGGAGGTACAGGGAGAGATGTGCGTGAAAGAAGCAGCTGGCGCGGGCGCTTACCACCACCGCCAAGCTATCGACCCGCAAAACGCAATTCCTAAGTGTACCTTACCGCCCGGGATCAATCAACAAAGGGGAAAACGGAAGGCGCCGCAATGAGCCAAATTCTGGGCAGATGAACCGCTCTAAAAAACTGCCCTTACTTGCGGCGGTCGACGACATCTATCCCCTTTGGATAAACGACGGTGAGGTCTTTTTCGGTTACGGAGGCGTTCCAGGTCGGTGCGACGAGCCGGATGGTGGTGACGTTGCCCGCCTCGTCGGTGACCTCCGCACCCAGAGGGCGGAGCGTGTCTGTTGCTATCGCCAATTTCAGCAAACGCACCCCCTCCTGCGACTTGGCATCTCGGGGGATGACAGTAATCATCGTCCCTCCTTCTCCCGCACACGATTCAAGGAGGGTGAAGTCTCGCTTGAGATTCCCCAGCCCGAGGAGGAACGAAACCGGCAGATCGGAGAGGAGCACGCTCGAAGCGGCATCAACGATTACCTGATGGTCTGCCTCCTGATAGAGAACAACCTCGGAGCCGGCGATCCCGAATTCCTGCACCTCGGGCGATTCGTACCGCCAGCGCATCTTGCCCGGCTTCTGATACCACACCCGCCCGGTGCTGACCTCTTGCACATCGAGCGCGGAGAGATACGCTACCTGCCCGAACGAGGCGTGTAGGGTGGTCACTTTGGCGTAAGATGTCTGGATGCGATCAAGGAGATTGGTGTCGCCTGCGGTGGGGATGCCAGAGCAGGCGAAGCGAGAGGCGATAGGAGATGGGGTGGCACCGTTTGGGGTCGGGGCTGCGTCGGCTGCGGGGAGAGTTGGCAAAGTAGCAACGAAGCTGGCCAGAAAAAGAGCGCACACGGTCGCTCTGCCTCGTCGCATCAAACAGGTAAGTCGGGGGG
>OMIW01000153.1 GCA_900299205.1 Pseudomonadota bacterium | reverse complement strand
GTTTTCCTAGAAAATCCGAAGTATGATTCCGCGACAAGTTAACCTATCAAAAGTATTAGGCAAAACATCCTCGGGGCTCCTTTCGGGGGCGCGAGGGTTGGGGGAAACGCAGCTTTCTCAGGAGTGGGTGGCGTCCCAACCTGATTCGTTAACGTACGATCTTCTCGATCCAACCGAGTTCAAGAGATTGCTCACTGAGCCCGCGCAGCTCATCCGAGAGGTTGAGAGTAGGCTTTCCCGCTGTAAGGGGTCGGCAGTTTTGTCCGTATTAATTGATGAGGTGCAGAGGCTCGCCTCGTTGCCCTGCTCACTTCAAAAAATACGTCGCACTGCACAAGTTTTTTGCAGACAGCCTTGAGAGGGGAAAAAGGTATGTTTGACTATTCATGACGGAGTGCTTCGAGTGGCTCTATCCGGGCAGCGCGAATGGCGGGAAGCACTCCGAATATAACCCCGATGAGGAGTGATGTCCCGAATGCTGGGGCAATAATCCACCATGGGGGGGTTAGATCGAACCGTTTAAAGAAGGATGAGACCCCCCATCCGACCCCAGAGGCAAGGCCGACACCAACGCATCCCCCCAGCACCGAAAGCATGACAGCTTCGAGGAGGAACTGACCTACAATATCTCGTTTAGTCGCGCCTACTGCCCGTCTCAACCCAATCTCGGCAATTCGCTCAGTGACGGTGACGAACATGATGTTCATGATGCCGATGCCACCAACAAGCATTGAGATCGCAGCAATTCCCCCGAGCACGTACGTCAGCATTGACAAAATATTTTCGATACTTGCCATCAGTGCGCCCTGCGTTATGACGGTGAAATCATCTTCGCCGTTGTTGCGCTCCCTAAGGATATCGGAGATCTCAGCGACTGCGTCATCAACGCTTGAGCGGGTGCGAGCGGTGGCACGGATTCCAAAAAGTCGATCGGTGTTAAAGAGACGAAGCGCGGCCCGAGTCGGAACGAGAATAAGGTTGTCAACGTCGAGTCCCACCTTGTGACCGGTAGCACCAAGGATGCCGATGACCCGATATCGGTGCTCGTTGACCCCGATGACGCGGCCGACGGCATAGTCGTCACCAAAAAGGCTGTCTGCGACTTTTTTGCCGATGACAGCAACCCGTCGACCAAAGTCATCCTCCTCGCGAGAGAAGTAGCCACCGTATTTAATATCGAGCGTTATGATCTTGAGGAACTGCTCATTGGCCCCGAAAACCATGGCATTGTGGGCCGCATCAAGATGGGATATCACGGCGTTGCCGATAACAACTCCTGAGACTGCATTGATGTTTATCGAACGTCGCTCGATGGCACGAATATCCTCAAGCGTCATGCGGTTGTTACTTAATGCGATGGGAGGGGCGAAGTGTGAGCGTCGATCGCTCTTGCCCGGTTGAATAATAATCAAATTACTCCCGAGTGACTCAAATTCGTTCATGACGAATTTCCGCACCCCATTCCCGATTGATACCAGCATGATAACAGCCGCCACCCCGATGATGAGTCCGAGCATCGTGAGGGCAGTCCGGGAGCGATTGGCGAGAAGCGCGGAGAGGGAGATTCGGGTCGTTTCTCGCAGTTTCATCGTCCCTCCTCGTTGATCTTTTGGTCCCTTTAACTCTCTTCACTCGCTACCCCATCTTGTACCCTAATCCGTCGTTCCGCCCTCGCTGCGATTTGAGGATCGTGAGTGACAAGAACGATGGTAACGCCACTGGTGTGGAGCTCCTGAAAAAGTGAAAGGATACCCGCCCCCGTTTTTGAGTCGAGATTGCCGGTGGGTTCATCCGCGAACACTATCGAGGGATTATTGACGAGTGCTCGGGCGATCGCGACTCGTTGTCGCTGCCCCCCTGAGAGTTCGTTGGGGCGATGGTTCATTCGATCCTGCAGCCCCACCCGTCTGAGGCATCCCTCGGCGGTATCACGGGCGACCTGAGAGCTTATGCCTGGAGAGTAGACGAGGGGAAGCATCACATTACGGAGAGAGTCTTCACGGGGAAGAAGGTGAAACCCCTGAAATACAAATCCGATTCGCTTATTTCTGACCTTTGCGCGCTCGATATCAGTGAGATTGTCAACTCGGGCACCACCCAGCAAATACGCGCCGGACGAGGGTTTGTCGAGAAGCCCTAAAATATACATCAGAGTGGATTTTCCCGAGCCCGAGGGCCCAATTATGGAGATAAACTCCCCAGTCTCAACCGACAGAGAGACCGAGCGGAGCGCGTGTATCGTTTCCTCCCCTCGGGTGAATGTTTTGCAGAGGGCTTGGGTCTCTATGAGAGCCACGCGGTATCCTCCGATTGGATCGATACAACGAGTCCATCCTTGAGATCGGTATCGGGAGGGGGGAAAACGACGGTCACACCCTCGGTGAGCCCCGAGATAACCTCCGACCGATTGTAGCTTTGGAGCCCCAGCGCTACGGGGGTGCGGCTGAGTTTGCCATCTCTGAGGGTAAATACATATCGATCATTTGCCCGACCGAGGAGGGTTCGGGTGGGAATCGTGAGCGCTTCGGCACGTTGATCGGCGACAATCTCAACCTCAGCGGATGCTCCCACCGGCAGCAGTTCTCCATCGGTTGGGATAGTGAGCTCGATGAGGGTCGTCCGATCCTGCTCTTTCTTGGTACTGACAAAGGGAACGATCTTTCGAATAACTCCGACAAACGGTTCCCGTTGGACCGCGAGGATTGTCACTCGCGCTTTCATCCCGAGAGTAAGGTGGGGAAGGTCTACTTCATCAATATCAGCGGTAATGTAGCGCTTCTCAAGATCAACGAGTCGGAGAAGGGCTTGAGTAGTTGGAGCAGTCACCTGGGAAAGCTGGCCGATTTCAAGATTTTCCTCGGTGATGACTCCCGAAAATGGGGCGCGAATAACACTTTTTTCGTAAGCTGCCTCAGCGATATCGAGCGCTTTAACGGAAGCCTCGAGTTCGGTCGGAGCCAGCACCTTGCGGGCGAAGAGATTGCGGGTTCGATTTGCGTCCCGTCGAGCGTTATCAAGAGCGGTTTTTAATTCACTATTTTCAAGTTCGGCGAGTATCTGTCCCTGAGAAACTTTATCGCCGATCGCAACGTGCATCTGAGCGACGATTCCGACCATTCCGAACGAAAGCTCGGCCGCCCGTTCGGCGGTCACTGTGCCCGCATTCACGGCTGAGATAGTTGATTCGACGGTTGTTTTGGTAGCTCGAGCTACCGTGACGGGTACCGGCTTTGAGCAGGATAAAAGAAGGGGTGAGCTGATAGCGAGGAGAAGGTAGGGGAGGATGGGGCGGCGGAGGAATGAGAGAGGGTGAGCAACATTCATAGTAGTTTACCGTGATGGCTCAGGGGAAGCAGGCATCAGCAGCGCTGAGGAGCACCATGAGATGACAGCAGTGCTCAGTGGAGAGCTGCATCGCTATTGTGCGATGGTTGGGGGGATTGTGCGAGGGTTGAAAGATGGCGAGTGTGGTGTCTTACCTCACTCAACCCGAACTTTCCGATATCTCTCCGGCTCGAGGTCTCGAATTTCAACCGTAATTTCGACTGGGCCGGGCACCATGCGACGAGATTCCTCGAGCAGTCTATCGGCCACAGTGGCGATAATTGCGGCAGGGCGACCCGGCATCACGAGGAGCTGAATATTGAAGGTTCGGATTCGTGAGGTCGACTCGCCGACGATTGAAGCGCTTGTGGCGATCGCGCGGGCTTTAACGTCCGTCCGACGGATTGACTCGACCTCCCCGAGCATTGTTGAAAGGGTCTCAAGGCAGATGGGCAAATCCATCTCGCTTTCGAGCTCGCGGGAGTAGTGGATGATAAGGTGAGGCATGGGAGGAGAAGGAAAGCAGGTGTTGCTTGAAGAGAGGAGGCTGGTGCCTTCGGTTACGGTACTCCGGAACAGGAGGAGGAGTCAATTTGTAACGATTCAGCGCAACCGTTTATGAGAGTTATTCGAAAGGGGTAAAAAACATGAAGAGTTGTCCTTTTTTTGGGCTCGACTCGCAGGACGCTCGTCGGAGGTTGTTAGAATTTTAGGGGGTGAATAGTTACGTCAATTTTACAACCGGCTCGTTGGGGAGGGCGAAAGTTGGCCGATTTTTTCCGGAATTTATCGGGCCGTTCAGTGGCATCACCGATGGTTAATTCTGAAATAAGCGCAAACATTCTCACGAGATGCGTGATTGTCCAGTATCGCGCCACTTTTTGGGGCTTTGACTCGCGAGACGGTATCGAGATACGGTGAGCAAGGTCAAAAAAAGTCTGACGAATCCGTGTAAGCGCGTCTCGCGGGAGATGTTTGCGCTTATTTTCGGGCTGGTCCCCGAACAATCGTTTACCATGCCGAAGTCGAGAGGTGCGGAAGGAATTGTCCCACTCCGCGCCTGTCTCCCGAAGGAGCTTCCCCGTATGACCGCGACCCCCATCTTCCTGTTAGGTACCTCTGCGCTTTCTCCATTCCGAAGCGCGGGATTGATTAAAGCTCTCTCGGCTCGGTGTCCCACCCTTAATATCTCTGCTATTGAAGCGACTCACCTATTCGTCGCAGCCTCTCCGGGTCAAAGGCTCACAGCGGAGGATGAAAGATTGCTCTCTGATCTCGTCGGAGCAACAGAACGATTTGACGGGAAGGCGGAGGGATCGGCCTTTTTTGTGATGCCTCGGCGGGGAACGATCTCCCCTTGGTCCTCTAAGGCAACCGAGATCGCACAGCGGTGTGGATTGGGGGGCGTGTCGCGCATCGAATCGGGAATAAAGTGGTCAATTTCAACCTCCAAAGGTGCAGTAGGGTGGGAGCAGCTCGGTGAGGCAATTTCGCTCTTTTATGACCGGATGACTCAAGGAGTGCTTACTTCGCTCGAGGGATATTTTCGCGAGAATACGCCTGCCCGTGGAGGCGGGTGTGATCTTCTTGCTCGTGGTCGAGTTGCTATCGAGGAGGCAAACCAAGCATTTGGACTCGCGCTGAGCGATGATGAGATTGGGTACTTGGTCGATACCTATATGAGGCTTGGCCGTAATCCCACCGACACCGAACTGATGATGTTTGGGCAGGTAAACTCTGAGCACTGTCGCCACAAGATTTTTAATGGGTCGTGGATAATTGACGGAGAAACAAAAGAGGGTTCCCTCTTTGACATGATAAAGACGACTCATCAGAGGAGTCCTCGCGGAACTCGGATAGCATACTCCGATAATTCCGGATGTATTGAGGGGTTTTTGGTCGATAGTTTTGAACGGTCGGGTAATGACGATTATCGGTATCAGTTCGCTCAGCGGCCGCTCGATATCATCATGAAGGTTGAAACCCACAATCATCCAACGGCTATCGCTCCTCATCCGGGGGCAGGTACGGGAGTAGGTGGTGAAATTCGCGATGAAGGGTCTACTGGCCGAGGTTCAAAAAGTAAGGCCGGGCTCAGTGCGTTTTTTGTCTCCCATCTTCATGTCCCTGGCTGGGAGCAGCCATGGGAAAAAAAGAGTTATGAGCACCCGTCACGGATTGCAACCCCGCTTCAAATTATGCTCGATGGTCCGATTGGAGGAGCGGCCTTTAGCAATGAGTTTGGCAGGCCTCAGCTGTGTGGGGTTTTTCGAACTTTTGAGCTGCATGCGGGGGGAACTCACTGGGGATATCACAAGCCGATTATGGTCGCGGGCGGGATGGGGAGTATTCACCGTGAGCACGAGGAGAAAGATGAGTTGCCTCCGGGTGCATACATCATTCAACTTGGAGGGCCATCGCTTCGAATTGGGATCGGTGGAGGCGCAGCATCCTCGATGGATACGGGGAGTAACGCAGAGGAGCTCGACTTTAATTCGGTTCAACGAGCTAATCCGGAGATGCAACGGCGATGCCAGGAGGTTATTGATGCCTGCGTGGCGTTGGGGGAAGCCAATCCGATACGCTCAATTCATGATGTTGGCGCGGGCGGATTGTCGAATGCGTGTCCTGAGCTGGTCGAGGGCACTGGAGCAACTCTGCAGCTAAGGTCGGTTCACAATCAAGAGCCCTCGATGTCACCGATGGAGGTATGGTGTAACGAATCTCAAGAGCGGTATGTGCTGGCGGTGTTGCCTGAAGACCTCGATGCCTTTGTTGCGATATGTGCTCGCGAACGGTGCCCATATGCTGTTTTAGGCCAGGCTCGCGCAGATGGACGGCTCGTGGTGAGGGATGACTATTTTGACGATAGTCCCGTGGATCTGCCGCTTGAGGCGCTCTTCGGAAAGCCTCCGCGAATGGTGCGATCAGTGGGTCGGCTCGCGATAAGTCCGGAGCCATTTCGACCGACGATGGATATCGAGACAGCGCTTGGGTTGCTACTCCGATTTCCTGCGATTGCGCGAAAGAACTTCCTGATCACCATCGGCGACCGGAGTGTCGGAGGGCTCGTCGCCCGAGATCAATGTGCCGGTCCGTTTCAAACCCCGATCGCCGATTGCGCGGTCACCGCGTCAGGATTTCGCTCGACGACGGGCGAGGCGATGGCGATGGGGGAGCGCCCGGCGATCGCGGTCCTCGACGCGGCCGCGTCAGCAAGAATGGCGATTGGAGAGGCGATCACCAATATCATAAGTGCTCGGATCGGAACGCTGGGTGATATCAAACTCTCTGCTAACTGGATGGCGGCGTGTGGAGAGCCAGGTCAGGATGCACAGCTTTGGGATGGTGTTGAGGCGGTTGCGCGGAAGCTTTGTCCCGCCCTCGGTATTTCGATTCCAGTGGGCAAGGACTCCCTTTCGATGAAGACGGTGTGGAGCGAAGAAGATAAAGAGCGTCGAGTCGTGAGCCCGGTGAGTCTTGTCGTGAGTGCCTTTGCCCCCGTTCTCGACATAACTCAAACGTTGACTCCTGATATTAAAGGCCGGGAGGATAGCTCGTTACTGTTTATTGACCTCGCAGGAGGTCAAAAACGACTTGGAGGATCGGCGCTTGCTCAGGTGGCAGGGCGGATAGGGGGGGAGGTTCCCGATGTCGATGATCCCGATGCTCTTCGTGAGGGTTTTGAGCTCCTTCAAGAGCTCAACCATCAGGGGTTGGTCCGATCGTATCACGACCGCTCCGATGGTGGCCTTTTAATTTCTCTGCTCGAGATGGCTTTTGGTGCTCGGTGCGGACTCTCGATTGATCTCTCGTTCCTTGGCGAGGAGCTGTCCTGCCAAGAAATCAATGAATTTCTCTGGAATGAAGAGCTCGGATATCTTATTGAGGTTCGCTCGATTGATGTTGGGAAGATCGCTGAGGCCGTCAAAAAAAGAGGCCGGCTCTCGATGTTTCTTCTGGGTTCGCCAACGGAGGGCTCCCGTATTACCGTTACCGCCGGCGGGAAAGAGCTCTATGCTGGGAGCGAGGAGGTTCTCAACAGGATGTGGTCTGAGCTCTCTTATGAAATGCAGCGGCTGCGAGACAATCCTGAGTGTGCTGCGGAGGAGTTCGCTGAGTGGAGTCATCCTGATAGGGTGGGTTTAACGGCACAGCTTTGTTTTGATCCGGAGCACGGTCCTGCACTCATCGGCTTGACCCGACCCCGAGTAGCGCTGCTCCGAGAACAGGGGGTGAATGGACACGTTGAGATGGCAGCCGCTTTTCATGAGGCGGGCTTCGAGAGTGTCGATGTTCACATGTCAGATCTTCTTGAGGGGCGCATTTCGCTGGCTGGATTCTCAGGGCTGGTGGGGTGTGGAGGGTTTTCCTACGGCGACGTTCTGGGCGCAGGGGTCGGATGGGCGCAATCGATTCTCCATAATGCTCACCTGAGCGAGGAGTTCTCGGGGTTTTTTGCTCGACCAGAGACCTTTACTCTCGGCGTTTGCAATGGGTGTCAGATGATATCGCAGCTCAAGGGGATCATCCCCGGTGCCGCGCACTGGCCCCGTTTTGTGCGGAACCGAAGTGAGCAGTTTGAAGCTCGGTTGTCGATGGTGAAAGTAGTCGAATCCCCCTCGGTGCTTCTCGCCGATATGGAAGGATCTCTTCTTCCAATACCGGTAGCCCATGGGGAGGGGTTAGTTCAATTCACTGATCCGTATTCGCGACAACAGACTCTCGATCGAGAGTTGGTGGGGTTACGTTTTGTCAACGGCCTTGGTGAGGTGACGGAGAGGTATCCGACTAATCCCAACGGCTCTGAATCGGGAATTACCTGCGTTACCTCGGAAGACGGACGAGCGACGATTATGATGCCCCATCCCGAACGAGCCTTCCGAGCGGTCCAACTTTCGTACAATCCGGGTGGAGTGTTTCGAGGATGGGGGCCGTGGTTTCGATTGTTTCAGAATGCGCGGCGATTTGTTGGCTGATCGGTGGTAATCGGTCCGCCAGAGGCATCCTTATTGTTGTCGGAGTATCGAGCGATTGGGTTGAGTCGCCGAGAGTTTATTAAGGCAGAGCAGCTCCACCACAAGCTTGCCACGGCGTTTCCAGTCCGGGAGGTGCATCTTTTGACTCCCTGACTTTGGAAGGAAAACTTCGCCGAACAACCGATGAGGTCGCCTTTGCGAGACGATATTCCTCGCTTGCTTCCAACGGGGAAGTGAC
>OMIW01000152.1 GCA_900299205.1 Pseudomonadota bacterium | reverse complement strand
GGTAGCGACGGCGGGGCAGTTTGCCGTGACCTCGCTCGAGCGGTATCGCGAGCTGGTGCGGGAGGCGGGGAGCGGTGCGCCGCAGCGGCGAAGTTCAGGGGGGCGAAGTGCCGCGGTTAAAACGGTGGCGCGGGTGCCGCTTTTTTCAGATTATGCGGCCGTCCGAGATATTCCGGCTCTTGATAAAACCTCGATACTCTCTCCTCATAATAAGTTTGGTACCGTCTCTATCCGCGAAGTTTATTGGACCGCAGCGGATGCGCTCGGGATTGAACACTCGTTTATTCGCGAGCTATTCTGGCGTGATTTTTTCACCCATATCGCGTGGCACTTCCCCCACGTCTTCTCAGGTGCGTTCCATCGACGGTATGATCGGATACCGTGGGAAGAGGATAGCGAAAAGATGGCGCGGTGGTCAGCGGGGATGACCGGATACCCGATAATTGATGCCGGGATGCGAGAGCTGCGGGCGACGGGATACATGCACAATCGGGTGAGAATGATTGTTGCCTCGTTTCTGACGAAAGACCTGCATCAGTCGTGGCGGATGGGGGAGGCTTTGTTCGCGCAGCACCTAACGGAATATGATCCAGCGGTAAACAACGGAAGCTGGCAGTGGGCGGCATCAACGGGGTGCGATGCGCAGCCGTACTTTCGGATATTCAATCCGTGGCTGCAGCAGAAGAAGTTCGATAACGAAGCGCTTTATATCAAACGGTGGGTGCCGGAATTCGCGGGGTGGTCTGCAGCGGCGATCCATCGGCTTGAAGATCCAGGTGCTTCCCGACCGCGCGGGTATCCGGGCCTCATCGTTGATCACGCGGAGGCAAAGGGGGGCGCGGTGCAGTTGTTTCGGGGGCTGGGAGCCGATTCGTAATTGGCTCATGATAGTGAGCGTGGTCGTGTAATTGACAATCAAACTAGGTGCTTTATATATGGAAAAACATCCACTTGCAGGAAGGCGGGCACCTGAATCGTTGTTGATGGATGTTGCGGCAGCGCAGCGTGCCTATCACGCTGCACCAGCACCATCGGCACGGGTATCTTTTGGAACGAGCGGGCATCGGGGTACGTCGTTGTCAGGTACTTTCACTGAATCTCACGTAATGGCAATAGCCCAAGCGATCTGTGATTATCGCGCGCAGGTGGGAATCGGGGGTCCCCTCTTTGTTGGCAAAGATACGCACACTCTCTCAGAACAGGCACAAGATTCGGTGCTAGCGGTGCTGCTCGCAAATGGAGTCGAGACGATAATACAGGCGGATAGTGGGTATACCCCGACGCCCAGCATTTCGCGGGCGATTCTTGCGTACAATCGCGATGGGCGTTCGGGAGGGGCGCGGGAACCGAGTGGGCAAGCAGATGGGATTGTTCTTACGCCGTCGCATAATCCACCGGAAGATGGCGGGTGTAAATACAATCCTCCTCACGGCGGGCCTGCTGAAACTGCAGTGACAGGGTGGATTCAGAAACGGGCAAATCAGCTTCTTTATGAGGAGCCACAGGGGGTTCGCTCGCTTGCGCTCTCGGAGGCGATGGGGCATCGGTCGCTGCACCGCCATGACCTCGTTGGTCCGTATGTCGCCGCGCTTGATCGGGTGGTCGATGTTGAGGCTATCGCGCGCGCTGGGGTTCGTATTGCGATCGATCCGCTCGGGGGTTCTTCGCTTGCGTACTGGGACCGGATTGCATCGCACTGGGGGCTCGACCTCACGGTGGTTAATCGTGTGCTTGACCCGCAATTTTCCTTTGTGGCGGTCGATCACGATGGGAAGATTCGGATGGACTGCTCAAGTCGGGAGGTGATGGGGTCGCTGGTTGATCGGGCGGCGGGCTATGACGTGGCGTGTGCCAATGATCCTGACGCTGACCGTCACGGCATCATCGCAGGCAGCGCGGGTCTTGTTGAGCCAAATCGCTTTCTTGCGGTAGCGATCTCGTATCTGTATCGCCACAGACCCGCGTGGCGGAAGGGATTAGCGGTCGGCAAGACGGTGGTCAGTAGTGCGTTGATAGATCGAGTTGCGGCATCGGTTGGAACCTCGCTGTACGAGGTGCCGGTCGGGTTCAAGTGGTTTGTGTCAGGGCTCTTTGATGGAACGCTCGGCTTCGGAGGAGAAGAAAGCGCAGGAGCGAGCTTTTTGTGCCGCGATGGTACGCCGTGGTCAACCGATAAGGATGGCATCATCATGGGACTGCTTGCTGCTGAAATGAAGGCAGTTACGGGCCACGGACCGAATGAGCTGCTCACCGAGATCTTGGCGACCCACGGACCGCTGTGGTATCGCCGCGTCGATCAGCCGTGTGCTCCCGAGGCACGCCAGTGGTTCGCTCAGATAACTGAGACATCGCTCCGCACGGCAACCGTCGGCGGCACCCCCGCAAGTCGCATCCTCCTTAACGCCCCGGGCAACGGCGAGAGAATTGGCGGCTTTAAACTCGAATCACCAAACGGCTGGTTCGCCGCGCGCCCCTCGGGGACAGAGGATATCTACAAGATTTACGCTGAGAGCTTTGAGAGCGAAGCACATCTTGAGCGGATTATTGTTGATGCTCGGGGGTGGGTTGGGGGATAAAGAGACGAATTACCAGAGCAAAACGGAGGAGGGCTCATGCACACTCAGCATCATAACGGAGACTCTTCGCGAGAAGATGATTTGCGACCGGAATACCTTCCATCGCTCCCCGCCTCTGAAAAATCGGGGAGTGGAGCGGCGACGGAGGAAGAATGTTCAAGAACGGGACGCAGGGGTGAGTCTCAGCATGGAGAGGACTATGTGATCGATTTTTACGCTGTTCTGGGGGTTTCTCGGGATGCGGATGTGGATACGATCAAGGGTGCGTTTCGGGAGAAGGTCAAGCGAGTAGATCCCAATAAATTGCAGGGCACGGCCTACGAGCAAGATGGTCAGAGAAGGTTGGCGGTTCTGGTGTTGGCAAAGGACACATTGATAGACCCGATAGGGCGAGCTGCGTATGACGATTTGCTCGATTCATTTCCGACCGAACTCAGGAGTAAGACTGGTTTGCCGATCATCTCTACCTCCTCTGCGGGGCTCGATATTAAGCAACTTTTGGGGGAGACGACGGTTCTCGATATACGAGCAATCCACAACCTAGTACCTGGTTCAAACCCGGAGATGTTAGAGGTCCTTAAAGAGCTGCATGAACGCGCCCCCTCACCGAAAACGGCGCGGGCTCTGAGAGAGGCCCTCTCATGCGCGTTGGCGGCAGCGATGATTGAGGAGGATTTTGCGTGGATCGATAGTGGCGTGGATCGCCCTGATGATCCGAAGGTGCAGCTTCGGCCAGACGCTCTCATCGATGCCCGTCTACGCCAGATAGCAGGAGTGAGAGAAAAGCTCCCGCTGATCGTGGAAAGCCATCTGCTCGCGGGCAGTGAGGTTGCATCTCTTCTTTTGCCCCCCGCGAAAGTTCCGAGAGATGAAGGGGGCGCAAGCTCTGAGCGGGAGTCGATGGCTATTCAGCTTAAGAGTGCCACCGATGCGGCTCTTGTACGCTTCGAGCAGCGGGTGGAGGGACTTATCGAGAAGGCAGAGCAGCGAGTTGCGATTACGAACGAGCTTGTTGCATTGACCGAATGGCATTACATCGGGTGTGAAGAGGCCAGATTCGACCGGTTGGTTGTCATGATGGTAGACAACGATAAAGGCTCGGAGGTGGTGAGGGCAGGGTTTGATTGTACCCTCCGCGAAGGGGCGATTGATATGTCGCGAATAGACGATTTTAATGGATTGCCGCGTGATGTGATCGAATCAGACCAATTTTCTGGAACGTGCCAAGCCCTGAGAGGGGAGCTTCAGGCTGATATTGCGGTGTTTTTTCACTTCTCAGAGGTGCCGTTTGGACTTGAGCTGGACTACGTTCTCCAGCAACATTTCAGATGTATTACCGCTGAAGCATCTGAGAAGGATTCACCGTCCGAAGGGCTCGGTTCGGATCATTAGTTGGTGATCGAAGAATGTCTCCGTGGGTTTTTCCGAAAAGGTCCAAGCGCATCGGATGGGGGTGATAGCGATTTCATGCGCGTCGCCCAAACGCCTGACGGCGTGTGCCGAACCATCTGCAGTCCGGAGTGCCTCTTGAAATAGTCGCTCACCGTGGTGGAGCTCCTCAGAGGTCCGTCTCAAGGCGATACGTTGGATCATTTTTCGGGTATACGAGGGAAGGGATGATAAGCTTTTTCACTTCATCGATCGATACGCGCGTCCGTGTCTGCTGAGCATACTGAATGAGCTCCGCGGCTGCCAGAATGTTGGAGGTCGAGGCGGACGCGGAGTAAAGCGTGATATCATTTAGGTCGGTTAACTGGTGGCGTACCCATCGGGCCCCACTTTCATATGGAGCACCGAAGAGGAACGTGCTCATGCATTGCTCCATCTCAGCCCAATACATGAGGTCAAACGCCTGAAGGGTGTTGAGGTATTGCTGGTGGTACCACTGATTATCCGAATGTTCCCTGGGCGAATTCATCCACGGAAAATAGCAAAATGAGTTAATATCGTGCATTCCTGACCCTTTTCCCTTCTGAATTCCCCCTCCGATATCGAGATTCCTGATTGCGGTGACACTCCCGTTCCTCGCACCTAAGGTTACTCCGAGCGTTGGCTCGATTCGGCCACCGCCAAGATGACCCCCTCGGTGGTGAACGGATTCGATGATCGCAAGGGTATCACCGCAGATACGTCGGTAGATTTCTTGGGCGTTATCTCTGTTAAGCTTGCCAATTATCGCGAGGTATTCGCAGATTGCAGGGGGGTCGAGGATGAGGTCTGGAGGAACATACTGATCGGTTGGTTCACTGAGAGAAAATCCATGTACGTGGTACAGAAACCGCATGGTCTTGTTGATATCCGCTATCGGATCGCAATGTATGGCGTGATTCTGGGGGCCATTAAAAATGCGGTCAAAAAAGGTGTGGATGCGAACATCGCATGGAAAGGTCGAGATAAGAGTAGCAAACTCAGGGGAAGGTGGTTCCAGTGGTTCCGGTGCATCTTGCACAGCGCCATCTTCGAAGACAGAGCTTTTCCGGCCGAGGGAGAGCACCGTATCTGCATAGTCCTCCGGCAGATGCCACGTCGAGTCACTTTCGCTCCAAGAGGGAAGCATGGTGGGAATGGCGAGACGGAGGGGTATTGCAGCTCGGTCTGCGAGGCGAGGAAGGAATTCCGCGAGATGTTTGGCAAGGGCGAGCGAATAGCGTGCCTCCTCCCGAGCTTCGGCAGAGGTGAGGCCACCCCACCAGGGTGAACGGTCGAATGAGTCCTCTCCCTTTGTTCGATAGATCGGTGCACGTTCCCCTGTTGCGGGTTGATGGACCGGCCAGCCACCGAGCTCGGCGATGCCTGCTCCCTTAATTCCCAGGTAATATGTGTGGTGAATTTTGGACTCATCGACGACCACGAATCGGATTGAGGGGTGTCTATTCTGATGGGGTGCTTGGACAAAAAAGAGGTAACATCCGGGGGCGAGCTCAGGGTCTGGTATTTCAGCCCAATCGTCGAACATACCACCGCGATATCCCCGGCTTATGAGGGTAAAATTGTGATCGATGAGGCGGTCAAGGATGGCCGTGAGCTTTTGAAGATGGAGATCAACTTCGGGGGATTTTTCTCTGTGGCTATGGACCAGAGAGGGCGGAATTATCTCCTCAAGGCTGATGGTGAAGGCGGGTGCCACCTCGAAGGAGGGATTGAACGCAAGCGCGTTGGGTCTCACCGCGGGTACTGAGGTCGTCCACAGAAGGCGGGGTGATTCGCTTCTGCCTGTGGCGAGACAGGAGTGAAGAACCTGCGCCGCCGTTCTTAAGTCCTTCAATTTATCGTGTGCAGGATTAACAGGAATGGTGGCAGAGAAGCGTTGGAGTAGCTCGGGGATGATGGTGTTCTCTCCGGCTTCTCGATCTGACTGAGGAGAGAGCACCTTTAGAACGAGTCCGTGGGTGATTCGGGGTAGCTCCCTCCCATTGTCGCTAACGGAGGATTCGAGGGTCTGCTGCTCAAATCCTAGTCGCGTCGGTGCTTCGACGTATCGCGCCACGATTTCTGCGGTGCTTATCCCCGGTCTATACCAGAGACCGTCCTCATTCTGCTGTGCCCACGGAGCAGGATTAGGGTAGGAGAGGTCGCTGTACCGTTCTCCCAAGATCGATGCCGGGGGAATGATGATCGTTCTGGTCAGATGATTATTAAAACTCTCTGCCTCAACTGCTTCGACCGTGGCGCTTACCATATCAGCAGCACGAGCGACATACTGGGTGAAGCCATCAAGGAGTTCAACGGCCCAGTCTCGGTACCGCTCTTGAAGGACGCGCGAGGTCAGCCTATCAAAAAGCTCGTTGTGTATCTCGATGATACACGCAGAACCGTCTGGCTGCGTTGTATATCTGAGGTAACCAAATGCTTCGGCGACGCTCGGACAGGGGCCATCAGTGCAGTTTGCGAGAATCTCCTCGTGGTCTCGATCGGGGAGTCTCAATAGAAATAATCGGGAGCCGGGTTGCCAGTCGTGCCTGAATTCGGCGAGATGACTCTCAAAACAGAAAACCGAGGCAGGGAACGATCGGTAGTTGGTGTCGGGGGAGGGGTTAAAGTGAGATTGAAAGGGATTTCCGTCCCTGAGACATATCAGGTGAGCTTCATCGAACGCTGGGATCGGGTGTTCTGCAAGGGGGAGAGTTGGACGGATATCGCGTCCGCCAATCGCTATATGTCGGGCATAAGCGAGGAGTGCCTGTCGAGGTGAAAACGCCTCGGCGATGGACTGGACGAACGGGGGGAGGTCGTCGAGGGAGGTATTGAATCGGGGAAGGTGGAGAGCAGATGAAGATGAGCGGAGGGAGTCTACATCGAAGGCACAGAGCGGGATCGCAGAAAGACGATAATGAGATGGGTATTGAGAAGGTGCGGATGAATTCATGTACAGCTGCCCACTCAGGAGAAAAGGAAGAGCTCCGGCGGAGCTCTTCCGAAAAAGGGAAAGGTCACTCTGTTTTAAGCTCCCTCTGTTGTGCGGAACTGGGTCTTTATTCGACCGATGATTCCGGGCGAGGGGGATGCCTTTTGGGCACCCGATAAGACTCTCATGTTCTGGACAATGCCGTAGTCGTCAGTGCCGAGGATGTCCACGGTGTCACCGACACCGATGGATAAGTCCACCAAGAGGTTCTTCTTTACCTTGAGGTTGAGCGTAACGGCCCCAATCTTCACGAAGATCGAGTCCCTCCGAATTTCTGAGACCTTTCCCGAAATAGAACCCGTCATGATTAACCTGAAATTGGGGGTAACCCTACCGAGTAAGCCCCGAGTGGTCAACTTTTCGTGGATCGTGAATTGACCAGACTCGGTAAAATCCTGAGGGGCTTAAGGAATGGGCATTTTCCTGCAGGTAACGAGCGATCGACTATCGCCAAGAAGGGGGGCGATTATTCGAGACTTTCTAGGGACGCTGACACCGTACAAAGGTTGTGCGCGTCTGGTCTCTTCTGATTCAGCAGAGGAGTGCCGGTTGGACCTCGCTCGTTGAGCCCAGATTCCTCCTGAAGCTCAACAGTTCCTGACTGTCGTTTTTTTGGGGTGGAGCGTGTCCTCATTTTACGTCACCCTCGTCACCGTGAAGCGACGGGAGTCATCTACTTCTTGAGAGTCGTTCCGAATGCACCGCTCTCAAACACGAATCGGATGGCTTGCATCGCAACATCTACCCCAAAGTTAATGACCTTAAATCGCTTGAGATATATATAATCAAGCCAGAAATGGTCGCAGTGATGCTTTGATCGCCTCCATGCTTCGGGGCGCGTGCTTCTTCGTGCGCGCGAGTTAGCTCAGCCCATCGATGAATTGCCTGTTGTTCGTACCTTTGTACCTCAGAGTAGCAGAGGGTAAAAAAGGGGGCGTCGTGAGCATTTTGAGAGTTTCGACGCAGTCGTCGTCGAACTATTAAAGCGCCACAGGAAATCTTTTTTACCACCCTGCTAATACCTCTGCTACCTCTTGTGCGCCCTCGTACATCACTGCGTGTCCCGCACCCTCGATGACGGTTATTCGGTGCCGTGAGGTCGCATTCATCCACGGTGCTCCGTGAGCGAGGCTCTGGTAGATGGGGTCGAGAGACCCGACTATCTGATGGGTGGGGATGGTTAGCGTTTTAG
>OMIW01000151.1 GCA_900299205.1 Pseudomonadota bacterium | reverse complement strand
TGCTGTGGAATCTTTTATGGCTGGATTAGAGCGTTTCAGGAAACTACCTCCGGCTCAGCGTGCGATGGTGGCGATCGCGGTATTACTGGATGGTCGTGAGTCGCAGACGTTTCTTGAACAGGATGCCCACTTGGGAGAAGAGCTTGGAGAGGTAGCACAGATAATGGCGGTTCTTCCAGCCTCAACCCGGATACCGTTATTGGGTACAGAACTGCGTCAGGCCCTCGGGGAGCTTCAGGAGCCGGTAAGATTCGAGGGGGACTAACTCTGAGTAGCCCGTTCGTTGCTCTGGAATGTAAAGCAAAAATCGCTCCATATGAATGATTATTCGAATGAAAATGAGGTTGATGTCGAGCTCATTCCTTGGGAGCCGCAGGGTCTCCTCCGTCAGGTGGACCGGCGGCATGTGGCGTTATCGAGAGGGTTTTTGCGAAGCCGACCTGAACGATGGGTTCCTAACCTTACCGTTTTTTGGTTGCCTATAATCGATTCGGTCGGTGCAGAGATTCGTGTTGTGGAGGTAAAGCCAGTAGCCGCAGTGCCCCAATTGAGTGGCTCAGGAGTCATGTTGGCACTAGGGGGACACCATCTAGTGGTTACGGCCGATGGGGCGAGTAAGGCTTCTTTCCTAGATGCTTTTGTTCCTGATGTTGGTCAAAAGGCCCAGGGTTTACTATTAGAGTACTTGGCGAGGAGGCTCGTTGGTAGTTTGGCGCTCAGCTGGAGAGGTGAGGGGTCGAATGAGGTTCGTGTCTTTGGAGGGATAGATATCGCTTCGCACGAATATGGAGGGGCTGTAAAGGTGATGTTCCTCGTCAATGGCCAGCAAGTATCGTTGTGGTTGCTTCTATCCTCCAGTTTGGTCGATGAGCTTGATCGGCTGTGGCGATTACAGCTTCATTCGACTCATCGACTCAGCGCGATGCCAGTTACCATGTCGATAGAGGTAGCTCAGCTGGCAGTTCCGCCCACGGCTCTTCGTGATTATCTTCGAACCGGTCAGGCGGTCGATCTGGATATTCCGATGTCTGATAGTGTCGTGCTCAGATTCGATGATAATAGCCTTATAAGTGCTCGAATTTGTGATGTTGAATCGCGTCTCGGATGCGAAATACTATCTGCTAGGACATCCGGTCCGACTTTCCCTGAAGGGTTCGAACGCTTCTCTGTAGTTCTTGGTGGTATCACATGCGAGCCAACACTCCTTGCTGAGATTTCTCAAATGGGTGCGATGCTTGAAACTGGCATACCCTTGGGTGATAGAGTGGAGCTTTGGGTGAATGGTAATAAAGAGGGACGAGGTGTTATCAGATCATATCGCGGGCGGTTCGCGGTTGAGGTAGATTAGTTTTTCCGATGGGTAATGAGTATCGTCGTTCCGGATGGGCTTATTCTCCGAAAGAACAAAAATTAAGCGCAGCAGGCTGTTTTGACATATCTTAAATCTGAGTGATACGTAAATGACGTTGGAAACAATCATCGAGACATTGTAAGTGGATCCCTCGTTCATTTTTAGTGTGATATTTTTATCATCTTTTATTCGCACACTGGTCGTGCTCGCCATATTGAGGCGTGCACTCGGTTTTGCGGATTTGCCGTCAGCAATTTCCGTAATCTTAATATCCGTCGCTTTATCCTTTGGTGGTCGGCTCGAAATATCTCCGGATTCCCTGGCTCATATTTCTGGAGGACGGGAAGCTGGGTCAGGTAATGCAGATTCCACGAGGGAAATTGTTGATGCCCTCTCCGCTCGCACCGACCCGATGGTCATCAAGCAGATGCAGGGGCTGTCGATGAAGCCCGATGGTTCCCGCCTGTCCGAAACAACGAGAGACACAGGACCCTCCGTTGAGCTTCTCCTGGGAGCCTTTGCAATATCTGAAGTGAGGCGAGCTTTTGCAAGCGGTGTCAAGTTACTTATCCCGTTTTTCGTTATTGATCTCATAGTGGCTCTCTTTATGTCGATGGTGGGTATACACTCAATAACGGCCGACTCGGTATCATTTCCTGCAAAGATGCTCACTTTTTTTGCGATTGATGGGTGGTCCTTGCTTATGAAGTCCTTGTTTGGCCAGTAGTTTTATCGGAATAAAACGGTGGGGATTTGTGACATCAGAGCTTAAAGACCTCTTCGTCTTGGCTATGAACCTTTTGGTTGCCTTTGGAATCCCTGTTGGAGGGGCAATAGTTGCTGGTTCGATTTTCGTATCAATGGTCGAGCGAGCAGCAGGAGTAAGAATGCCGTCGTTCGGGTTAACCCTCCGGCTTGGAGCAGGAATTTCAGCGATGATAGTCGTGTGGGAGCGAAGTTGGATGCTTCTAAGGGATCTCGGTACGCTCGCGTTTCGTTAAAAAGTTTTCGAGAGGCTTTGTGAAATCGAAAGAGGAGGAATCGATTGACGTGGGGTCAATGCTTCTCTTGGCGGTTGTCGTAGGTTTTGGTGCACGGATTTTGCTCCTATTTGACAGTGGCTATCAAATAGGAGGGGCGATTTTTCTATTTTTCGCTCCAGTTCTTGTTGCATGGGCCGCTGTTGTCATCCTAGGCCAGATGTCTGAGGTTCCGATTGCTTCATCGCTTTCAGTTTGGATGCTTTGTGTTGCGGGAAGCGGATTAGGGAATAACGTCTTGAGCCCAAACGTCGCATCAGGAGATTTGCCCTCAGACTTTATGGCTTTTTTTATGATAATTCTCGGGTTGGCTGAGAAGGCTCTCTTCGTATCGGCAACCGCTGGACTTGTTGTTGGACTAAGTTTTGTTCCTCTCGCATGGTGTGCAGAGAGGGGAAGAGGCGAATTTCTCGGTCTGGTGCGCGCGTTAAGATTAGTTGTTTTCTTGGGGGTTCTCATATTTCTTGGTAGAGAGTTGGTAGGGAATCTGATCTGGTAGTTTCTGAGGAGTAAGAGTATATCCCGGCAAGCAGATTCGAATTAATGAGGGCTAGATTCAAATATTTGATTTTTGTCGCATTTTCTAGAGAAAAAATGAGGAAGAGCCTTGGAGATTAATCGAAAGGTAAGGCACCTACGGCAGATATCGGTCTTTTTCGCTGAGTTTGCCACTCTTGCTCTTTCTCTAGGGGGTGTTAGTACATTATTTTCGGCTGAACGGATGCAGGGCTTGTGGTTCCATAGTTGGCCATTTGTGGAAGGGGCTCAGAAATCTATTGGCAGTGTAGCGAACATAGCTCCATGGGAGTTGATCCTGAGATTCGCGGCCATTTTTTTGGGTTTGCCGATGTTAGTTGTGTGCGGAGTATCCATCGCAATTGCCTTTTTGTGGCCAAAGTGGGGAGCTTTTCAGCCCCGTGGAATGGGGTCAGATATTGGGCTTTTTATCAGGACACTTTTCGGTTTGGTGTGGATCCTCCTCGGCCTTTCGGTCGGCTATCTAACTCTTCAGTTCTGGGTCAGCAGAGCCGGGAGTTTTCACATCCTGGAGACTGACGGATCAAACCTGCTTGTTGATGTACGTCGGTGGCTGGTATTGTTGGGAGGAGGCGCAGCCGCCACTTCAGGCTTATTGCTGCTGCTCTCTGTTCGTTCAGTACGAGGTTGAGCGCAGTAATCCTATAGCCGATTTAGTGGTAGTTTTAATGGAATGAGGCACGATGCCGCAAAGACCCCTTTTTGAACCTGCGGACTCAGCTTCGGTATATCCGCTGATATCTCTTCTCCCGACGCTCGGAAATGTTCAAAAGCTCCATGAATTGACAAGTTCACTATTTGCGCGGCACGAGAGGGTTCGTCAAATTCTTCTTGACCTTGAGCTTCGGGAGGCACCCCTTGAGCTTCGGCGACCATATGCCGCTGAAGAGAAGATGTTGAAGCAGGTGCTTGAGTGGTTAGGAGCTGACCTCGGGGGTGGCGTATGAAGTCGCAGAGCACGCTCGCGGATTTACGCTCGGAGGTGCTAAAGAAGGGGTATTCCCTTGAGCAAATAGAGTCAATCTATGCTCTTGGGCAGCTCTATCTCGAAACAGGGAATCTTCGTCAGGCATCGGTAATTTTTGATGGATTAATCCATCTAGTACCAAATCTTGCCCCAGCTTCGATTGGTCAGGCCATCATCGCCTTGTTTGAGCGAGATTTTATTCAAGCAGCGGGTGCTGCCCGTCGAGCTTCGGAGATTGACTCTCAGGTTGCAGAGGCGACATTACTTTTAGTCATCGCGATGTTCGGTCTTGAGGATTATAATTCCGCCGGAACCTACCTTGGAGAAATTCGAGAGGCGATGGAGTCGGGGATAGAATTTGATAAAAACATAGTGAGGGTCTACCGAATGCTTCTTGCTCGTTATCGTATTCGCGGCTGACCCGTCGTATTTGGGGGAAAATTAGTGGCCTTTCCGATTGGGGGGCTGCCACATTTTATACTATGGGCAGGATTGTTCCTCTCGATTGGACCGATTAGCCATGTTTGAGCGCACGAGCTAGCTCGCGCTTTGCCTCTCGTTCTTTGACTGCCTCTCTTTTGTCAGGATTGTCCTTGCCCCGAGCGAGCGCAATTTCAACCTTTGCTCGTCCCCCCTTGAGGTATACCCTCAGGGGAACAATTGTTAGACCCTTTTGCTCTACACGCCCCCTGAGAAAGTCGATTTGTCTTTTATGGAGTAATAGTTTTCTTGGTCTCAAAGGGTCGTAAGTCGCAGCACCGTGGTGGCCGTGAGAGTAAGGGCGAATGGTAGCACCCAGAAGATACATGCCATCTGAAAAAGGGCGCACATAGCCTTCTTCAATACTTATACCACTGTTTCTTACGGACTTAATCTCGGAGCCAGAAAGCACGATTCCTGCCTCGAAGACCTCGAGGATATGATATTCAAAGCGGGCTTTTTTGTTGACGAGAATGGTTTTTTCGGATGAGGTTGGTGGTGGTCGCGCGCTCATGGGAATCTCGGTTTTGATGGTACTGAGCAGCGGCGAATACCGGTTAAAGTTTTCGGGTCAGAGCTACCTGCTTACGGGTGGAAACTGCTCAGCTCGAATCTCTTTTATCCGATTGTACTCGTCGACAAAGATGACTTTTGGTTGGTGTTGTCTGGCAATCTCCTCGGGGATTGAACAGAAGGCTGCGATAATAATGGTATCCTCTAATTCGACGAGATGAGCCGCCGCCCCATTAACTGAAATGTCATCACGGCCCGGTGCGCCAGCGATCACATAGGTTTGGAAGCGGGTGCCACGAGTGACGTTCCAGACGTGGACCTCTTCATTTGGCAGCAAGTCAGTCGCTTCGATCAGAGGAAGGGGGACGGCTATACTACCCTCATAGTGGATATCGGCGTGTGTGACGGTGGCACCATGGATTTTTGCCCGAAGCATTGAACGAAACAGCGTCATACCCCTACTCCTCACCTCTTACCATCGTGCTCGGCCTTTTTTGTCAACCGAGATGCGAGTTTGCGGCCTTCAATTTTTTGACCACGTCATCGATCTCCATAGGAATGCTCTGGACCCGGGAAGTTCCCGGCGATGACTTCACTGACGTAGCCCACCACCGATTGTAGCACCGCCTCCTGCAAGTTTCCAAACTGCTTTACAAATTTTGGACTCTCTCGCAGTGACAGGCCGAGCATATCATGGGTCACAAGGATTTGCCCGCGACAGGAGTTGCCTGCTCCGATACCGATAGTCGGTATCGATATCTCTCTCGATATTTCAGCTCCGAGTTCGCTTGGTACCCCTTCGACCACGAGACAAAAGGCCCCCGCTGACTCAACGGCACGAGCATCAGCGAGTATCTGACTACGGGTGCGGGAGCGGAAGTTCTTTTCTCCCTCCTTGCCCTTGCCCTGCACGCGGTATCCGCCCATCCGATTCACCGATTGGGGGGTAAGGCCGATGTGTCCCACGACGGGTATCTCTGCCCGCACAATAGCTCTGATGGTGTCCGCGAATGGCGCGCCTCCCTCGAGTTTCACGCCGCCTACGCCTCCTTCCTGCACCAGCCTCCCCGCATTTCTTACAGCCTCCTCGGTGGATACCTGATAAGATAGGAACGGCATATCTCCTACAACAAAAGCTCTCTGAACACCAGCGGTTACGCAGGCACAGTGGTATACCATTTGATCCATCGTTACCGGGAGGGTGTTACCCTTACCCTGCATCGGAGATGCAAGCGAATCGCCGACGAGGATGAGATCGATCCCTGCTTTATCGAGAAGAGCGGCCATTGTAAAGTCATATGCGGTGAGGCAGGTGATGGGTCGCGGCGCATCAGCTAGCCATGGGGCGGTAACTCTTAAGGGATGCGCGTTCAAACTCGTTGATTCGCTAGTGTCCTTGTTCGACCGGTGTTGGTGGTTTTTCATAATTTGTCATCCCAACGACTGTTATCGTACTCTTGATAGCCAGACCCGCGATGTTCGCTCTTTACTGGGGTCTCCAGCTCCTTGGGGGCTCTGGTGAATTCCGGGCGGACGGATTTATAAACCCCCGGGACCGTTATCTCCTTAATCACAGGAAGTTTATCATGGTTGACCGATCGACACACCCGCGCGACCTTTCCCCGTTTGGCAACCATCTTATCGTGGGGCTCTCTGGGCCTTCTTTATCGGACGAGGACAAAAAGGTTTTAGAGAGCCTTCGCCCTGTTGGGGTGCTTCTCTTAGCGCGAAACTTTGTGTATGGCAAACCGTACGGCGATTGGATCCATTCACTCGATACTCTCTTGGCTGAAGTAAAGCGGTATGCGGGTCGCTCGCAGATGCTGGTTACCCTTGACCACGAGGGGGGGAGCGTCGTGAGGACTCCCCATCCGATTACTCGATTCCCTCCTCCCTGTCTCCTCAGGGAGCAGTCCTACAACGTAGCGCGGGCGACCGGGAGGGAGCTTTGCTCCCTCGGCGTAAATGTATCATGGGCACCATTGGCAGATATTAACTCCAATCCTAACAATCCGATCATCGGAGTGAGAGCGCTGAGTTCAGATCCCGTCGAAGTGGCGACCTTTGCGAGAGAGTATGCTCGCGGCCTTTCGGATGCAGGGGTGCTGGGGTGTGCAAAACACTTCCCCGGTCACGGGGATACCAGTACCGATTCGCATCTCGAGCTTCCAGTCCTCGCTACTTCCCGAGACGTTCTCGTGCAGCGAGAGTTAGTACCGTTCCGAGATCTGTGCAGTGACGGAATTCCTCTCGTTATGACGGCTCACGTGTTATTTCCGGCTATTGACCCGTCGGAGCCGGCAACCTTCTCGCGAACCCTCATTCATGACCTTTTGAGAGGTGAGCTCGGATACGACGGGGTGGTTGTCTCCGACGATCTTGAGATGAAGGCTATCAGTCGCCGTGTCGATGAGGAGGGAGCCGTAGTTGAACCATTCATCGCGGGGTGTGATCTCACGATTGTTGCCCGGTATCTCAATCCCCGAATCGATCATCTTTTCTCCATGGCCCACGTATTTTCCGAACGGGTTGAGGGGGATGCTAATTTTGCCAATCAGATGTCAAATGCTCGTCGGCGGATTGACAGTTTATTAGGCAAGATCCCGATGCCGGCGGTGGAGGTGTTGGCTCGAGAGGTTCTCGAGAATCACGCTCGACTGTCGATTGAGGTGGCGTTCGGTCGTTAGGAGTGCCCACGGCCAATTGTTGTCAATAGGGCACCGCGAAAGAGGGGATAAGGTGGTAGACGGCGGCTTAGTGAGAGAGTTCTCCCGGCAAAAGCGGGAGAGTTTGATGAAACGGTTGGCGGCGGCATACCCTAATCCGAAGTCTGAGCTCAACTTCTCCGATGACTATCAGCTTGTGGTGGCAGTAGTGCTGTCAGCCCAATGCACCGACAAGAAAGTCAACCAGGTGACTCCAACTCTCTTTGAGAGATATACTACCTTTCAGTCGCTGGCTGCAGGATCGGTCGAGGAGATTGAGGCGATTATCAAGCCAATAAACTACTATCGAACGAAGGCGCGTAATATCCGGGCCCTCGCAGAGCAGGTCGTTGAGCGTTGGGGAGGGCAGCTCCCAGCAACAATCGATGACCTCCAGACCTTGCCCGGCGTTGGACGTAAGACGGCCAATGTGGTGGCGAGTGAGCGGGGAACCGAGGCGGGCCTTGCTGTGGATACGCATGTTTTTCGAGTGTCTAGAAGGCTGGGTCTTGCCCGGGGAAAGGATGCCAGGGAAGTTGAAGAGGAATTGCGGGGACAATTTCCGAAGAAGCGATGGCGAGCTCTTCATCATAGTTTGATTCTTCACGGAAGGGCGGTGTGTACTGCCCGGAATCCTCGGTGTGATGAGTGTGTGCTCAGCGCTCTGTGCGCGTTTAATGTCAGATAGGAAGAACTTTTCGAGGGTCGATTTGTGGCAAAAATCAATTTTTTCCAGCTGCTCCCGCATCCAAGAAGGTATTCGTGCATTTTTAAGCGGTTTTATGGGGTTTTCTTGGTTTTGTTGTTGATAGGAATATCGGGGTGTGGTTCTGGTCGTCAGAATCGCGACCGTCGGACAAATTTGCGTGTGATCAACGGTAATGCCCAGATATCTGCGATTGATGTCCTAGTAGATGGGCGCTCCTTCGTAGAAAAGATGGGCTACCTTGAGAGTACTGGATACGTAAATGTCCGAAGTGGTCAGCGAGAGATTCGAGCTCTGGTTTCGGGTACCCTGACGACGATAGGAAGCACGAGTTTTAATCTTAGCGACGGTAACGATCAAACCCTTCTCGTATTTGGTACTGCAGAAAATCCCCGAAGTACCCTTCTTCGCGATGATACTGATGGCGCCCCGAAAGGTTCAGTCAAGTTTCAGGTAATCAGGGTTGCCGAGGCTGCGCCCCGTGCTGATGTGTACGTTCTCGATTCGGGCACGAGCGTGGAATCGGTGGGGCCCACCGTGCGGAATATCGGATTGGGGATAAATGGGGGGTACTTCGAGGGATTACCGGGAACATATACTATTTGGGTCACCATCGCGAATTCCAAGGAGGTTTTAGCCGTTGAGCGAGATTTAGTATTCGAGGACAGGGGATTTTATACGATACTTATCGCTGACGCTCCGGGAGGAGGAGAGCCGATCACGATACTCCGACTAAAGGGCTAAAAAAGGAGGGGGTCAGTCTCTCGTCGCTTATACCTCCTCGAGCCCCTCTAGGGCTGCAACCGCATGTTTCGGATAATGCTCATGATCATTTCGTGAATATTCTTCATGAATGTCTGGAATGCGGAGAGCGTTTCAAACGATCTATTCACTCGTTGTTGCTGAGCATCAATCAAGCCTCGCAGATGCTCTTGCATGGTTCCTGGACCGGCTTTTGGTGGAAGGTTCATTGCTTGGAGTGCATCATTAATCTGTTTGTCGCTCTTACCGCCAGATGACAATCCATAGAGGTTCATCAGTTTTTCCTGTTCGGCTTGAGCTCGACTGCCGACGCTTCTCGCGGCTTTTTCTGTATCAGAGGCACTAATTGAAGGAGATAAAAAACTAGTTAGGGAACTTGCTGAAATTTTCATAAATCAAATGTCCGCGTAAGGGTAAACATATTCAGCCACTGGAGGAGGTGTTTTATTTGCCAATCCTTCAGTGAAAGAATTCGATGATCCCTGTATCGGATATTTGACGGGAAAGTTGCTTATTGGAGACTATTGACAGGGAATTTGGCGACGATTTGAGGTCAGCCGATGCGACGAACTCGAACCTTGGCGACCCCAACATGCCGCATCCCGAGGCGAGCGGCCGCTCCTTCTGCCAAATCAAGATCTCTTCCTCGGATATAAGGCCCTCGGTCGTTGATTCGCACTGTGACTGTTCTTCCGGTTGTTGGATAGGTAACTCGCAAGATGGATCCGAAAGGGAGAGTTCGATGCGCGGCGGTCCATCCATGACGATTAAAAATCTCCCCGTTTGCAGTGGGATGGCCATGAAAGGCTGCGCCGTAGTAAGACGCTTGCATATAGCAGGATTCTCCAACTGCCGGGGAGGGGGACGAGAATTGAGCCCGTTTCTCTCGGATAAATGAGCATGACGAGAGGAAAGCCATCCCCAAGATCATCGTGATGAGAAAAGATCGTGGTTGCGCCAAACTACTTAACATCCTGAAAACATCAGATCTTCAGCATCCGCTATTCTATTGCAGATGGTACCTCCGAGTGCTGCAATCTTTTCCTCGAGTCGCTCATATCCTCTGCGAAGATGATGAGGCTCACTTATAAAGGTGGAGCCTTCTGCTGCCAAACCCGCGACAACAAGGCTCGCCGCCGCCCGAATGTCGTGACCTTCAACCGCAGCACCACTCAGCCTCGGCGTTCCGATGATTCTGGCACAGCGATCAGATAGTTCAATGTGTGCCCCCAGTCGCCAAAGCTCAGCCACGTGGCGGAATCGAGCCTCGTAGACCGTCTCTTCGACCGAGCTTTCTCCCTCAACAGTACAGAGGGCAGCCAGGAGGGGAGCCTGTAGATCCGTCGCAAGCTCTGGAAATGGACCTGTGGTAACAGATACTCCTCTGAGGTCGTGCTGAGCATCAACAGTGATTGAATTGTTGCCCCTCTCAATTTCACATCCCATCTCTGAGAAGATATCGAGCAGTTTACCGACATGAGCGGGCCGAACTCCATTCACGGTCACCTTACCTCGAGTGGCTACTCCAGCGCAGAGGTAGGTGCCCGCCTCAATCCGGTCACCGATAAGGTCGAGTGAGGTACCCGAAAGGTGCGGAGTGCCGGAAATGAGAATTCGAGAAGTTCCAGCTCCCTCGATATGCGCCCCCATTCTGCTCAGAAGTTCGGCCATCGACTCTATCTCTGGCTCCCTTGCAGCGCCCTCGATAATGGTTGTACCGGAGATTCGAGCCGCAACCATGAGGATCTGGTGAGTCGCACCAACAGATGGATAGCGAAACGTAATATGGGCCGGACGAAGGCCATGGGGAGCCGTAGCAAAGACAACGCCATGTTTTAGCTCGATATTGGCTCCCATCGCAGTGAGCGCTTCAAGGTGGATATCAACGGGTCGAGCACCGATGATGTCCCCCCCGGGAAGTGACACCTGCGCCTCGCCACAGCGAGCGAGGAGAGGCCCAAGGATCCAAAATGAGGCCCGAAGTGCCTTGATAAGGCTATGGCTCGCAGAGTGCCTTGAGAGTTCTTTCGTCTGAATAGTTACTGCACCCCCGTCGAGACCAATTCGGTGCAGATCCATTTGTGACCCAAGTGCTTCGAGCAGCTGACGGACGTGGGTTATGTCTTCGAGTGCTGGAACATTTGATAGAGTTACCGGCTCATCGGTTAACAAGGTCGCCATGAGAAGGGGAAGAGCGGCGTTTTTTGCACCTCCGGCGACTACCGATCCGTTGAGAGAGCCCTTTCCAACTACCTCGATACATTCGTACATATCGTTTTCTTTCAAAGTCTGTGTTGCCTTTTTTCGAATCAATTCTCATCGAGGTTTAGTCGGAGTTTTGATCGTGAAACGATAGCACAATGGGAGGAAGTCACAAACGAGAGGTAATAATTTATGCGTCGGAGTTCTAAAAAACGAAAAAAGGGTAAGGAGAGCACGAGAACATCATGCCCCTTCTTACCCCTTCTTCCCCGGTGTTTAGCCGGACCTTTGGTAGATGACAGGACTCAGATAGGAACATACTGCTACCCTATCCGAGTTGTATTACTACATCATGCCACCCATACCACCCATACCGCCCATGCCAGGATGTGCTGGAGCATCCTTTTCTTCCTTGGGCTTGTCAGCAATGATTGCTTCGGTTGTGAGCATCAAACCGGCAACTGATGCTGCATTTTGAAGCGCACTGCGAACAACCTTGGTCGGGTCGATAATACCGGCCTTGATGAGGTCTTCGTATTGATCCGTAGCAGCATTGTACCCGAAGGCATCCTTTCCGTTCCGGACTTTCTCGATAACAACAGCAGGCTCGGCACCGGCGTTGGTGGAGATTGTTCGGAGAGGAGCAAGGCAGGCCTCGCGGACGATCTTTACCCCGAAGTTTTGGTCTTCGTTCTCGAGCTTGAGAGTTGCCAATTTTTCGATAGCTCGGATCAGAGCTACTCCACCACCAGGGACAATTCCTTCCTCGACTGCTGCGCGAGTTGCGTGCAGAGCATCTTCGACTCGAGCCTTCTTTTCCTTCATCTCAACTTCGGTTGCGGCACCGACATTGATCACGGCAACTCCACCGACGAGCTTCGCGAGGCGCTCCTGGAGCTTTTCGCGATCGTAATCTGAGGAGGTCTCATCGATCTGCTTCCGGATCTGATTAACACGAGCCTTGATAGCATCTTTGTCACCCGAACCGTCGATGATGGTCGAGGTGTCCTTGGTGACGACTACCCTCTTACATCGGCCAAGATCGCTGAGGGTGATGCTCTCAAGCTTGATTCCGAGATCTTCGGTAAGGCATTTGCCACCAGTGAGGATCGCGATGTCTTCAAGGATCGCCTTGCGACGGTCACCAAAGCCAGGGGCTTTGACTGCACAAACATTAAGTGTGCCTCGGATCTTGTTTACAACGAGGGTCGCGAGAGCTTCACCTTCTACTTCCTCAGCGATAATGACCAGAGGTTTGCCCTGTTTAGCTACCTGCTCAAGTATCGGAAGGAGATCCTTCATGCTCGAGATCTTCTTCTCGTGGATGAGAATCAAAGGATTGTCGATCTCGGCTTCCATCCGCTCAGCGTTAGTGACGAAGTACGGCGACAGATAACCTCTATCAAACTGCATCCCTTCGACTACTTCAAGTTCAGTCTGAAGACCCTTGGCTTCTTCGACGGTGATTACACCCTCTTTGCCGACCTTCTCCATCGCTTCCGCGATAATGTTGCCGATTTCTTTGTCGGCATTCGCGGAGATGGTTCCCACTTGAGCGATGTCCTCTTTCCCCTTGGTCGACTGACTCAGGCCGCGGAGAGCGGTCACAACCACTTCCACAGCTGCATCGATGCCCCGCTTGAGAGACATCGGATCGTGACCGGCAGCCACGAGCTTCATCCCTTGGTCGTAAATCGCGTCAGCAAGAACGGTTGCGGTCGTTGTCCCGTCACCAGCGACATCGGAGGTCTTGGATGCGACTTCCTTGACCATCTGAGCGCCCATGTTCTTAAAGCCCTCGAGTTCAATTTCCTTGGCGACTGTTACCCCATCCTTCGTGATGGTGGGAGCACCAAAGCTCTTCTGAATGACGACGTTACGGCCCTTTGGGCCCATCGTTACTCTCACGGCATCTGCAAGAGTCTTAACTCCCCGCTTGATTTCGTTGCGGGCATCAAGTCCAAATTCAAGTTCTTTTGCCATTTCTACACCTTTTTCTTTTGTTGCTCTGGGAGACGCTCTTTTTATATTCTCCCAAGCGATTTAGTTCTGAATTCACCTAGTCCTGTTCGCGCGCGCCCCCGTTGGTCGGGAACCGCATTGAAGGGACTAAGCTTGGAGAACGCCCAAAACATCATCTTCGCGCATGATGAGGAACTCTTCTCCCTCAATCTTCACTGCGGTCCCTGAGTACTTGCCGAACAGGATTTTGTCCCCGGGGTTAAGGTCAAGAGGCTGTACAGTGCCGTCTTCCCGAACCTTGCCCTTTCCACGGGCAACAACTACTCCCTGCTGTGGCTTTTCTTTGGCGCTATCGGGGATGAACAACCCGGAAGCGGTTTTTTCCTCGCCATCGAGCACCTTCACGATCAACCGGTCCTGTAATGGACGGATCTTTGCATCAAGCGTTTTGTCTGTTTTTTCGCTCATACGACACTATCTCCTTTAAGTGGTAACTCCTTCTTCGTGGTAATGCTCACTACCGAACCACCGTGCCTTTCCATGGAGCCCCCGAGAGCTACTACGGCTCTGACGTGAACTGATGGCGGCTCAAGGCGCACCCTGACCCCTTTGGAGGTCAATTGCGCCAACGATGAGTGGTTTACTTAACCGAGAGATATGCCTTTTGCCTATCAGGCGCTGCCTGGGCATCCCTCCCGGATGGGCCGCTCTTTTACTACCAAACGGCATCCCCCGCAAACCCGACCCCTTAATGGACACCCGACCGCCGTAATTCAAGGCCAGATGAGAATTTTTTTTTTCTGTTTGGTTCTCAGGAGGGTGAATTGCCTCACGGGTGCCGAACGATCAAGAATAGAGGCCGCTACAGTATTGGCCAAGGGGCACGGTGCGGGACGGTCGGGGGGGGGGAATATCATGCGGTGCGACGGTGCCGACGGGCTAGGGTTGAGCTATGTTACACGAAAAACTACAGGCAGTTGAGGAGCGTTACGAGGAGATAGGACAGATGCTCTCTCAGCCCGATATCGTTTCCAATAGGGGACTTTTTCAGAAGTACTCTCGGGAACATAAAGAGCTGACGGAGATTGTGGCAACCTTTCGGGCGTTTAAAAAGGTGCTCGATGAAATTCGAGGCAGCAAAGAGCTTGTCGAACGAGAGAGCGATAAGGAGCTGGCAGCCCTTGCTGAGGAGGAGCTGGCACTGCTCCAGCAGGAGTCTCAAAAGCTCGAGGAGCAGCTCCAGTATCTGTTGCTTCCGAAGGACCCGAATGATGCCAAGAATGTCATTCTTGAGATCCGGGCGGGGGCAGGTGGGGACGAGGCAGGTCTCTTTGCGGGTGAGCTCTTTCGATCGTATACCCGGTATGCCGAAGCTCGGCATTGGCGGGTTGAGTTAATGGGGGTGAGTTCGGCGGCCGTCGGCGGGTTCAAGGAGGTCATTGCGATGATTACGGGAGATGGGGCCTTCAGCCGATTTAAGTTCGAGCGGGGAGTGCATCGCGTTCAGCGCGTGCCCGCAACCGAGGCGCAGGGGCGCGTACACACGAGCACCGTGACGGTGGCGGTCCTGCCAGAGGCAGAAGATGTTGAGGTAGAACTACAGGAAAAGGATCTCCGAATTGACGTTTACCGTTCGAGTGGTCCAGGTGGCCAAAGTGTCAATACCACCGACTCGGCGGTCAGAATTACTCACATCCCGACCGGGATAGTAGTGGCGATGCAAGATGAGAAGTCGCAACTTAAAAATAAGGAGAAGGCGCTCCGAGTACTTAAGGCGAGGTTACTTGAACAGAAGCAGGCGGAGGCAGATGCAGAGAGGCGAGCCGACCGGCGAAGTCAGGTAGGGGGGGGAGATCGGTCCGAAAAGATCAGAACCTATAATTTCCCTCAGTCTCGGGTTACTGATCACCGGATCAATCTGTCGGTTTATGCGCTCGATCAAGTGATGGAGGGAGATCTGGATCAATTGATAGACCCTCTCATCGCGGCTGCCCGCGCAGAAGCTTTGCAGCGTGGCGATGCGTAGCGGCGACTCGATAGCAGCGCT
Organism: Pseudomonadota bacterium; assembly: GCA_900299205.1. GTDB lineage: Bacteria > Bdellovibrionota_C > UBA2361 > UBA2361 > OMIW01 > OMIW01. The sequence goes on along the minus strand of OMIW01000151.1, from coordinate 4,384 downwards.
GCTCGAGGAGGCAAGGGGCCAGCTCTCCGCAACAAGTGAAACCCCCCAGCTTGATGCTGAGGTGCTGTTGAGTTTTGTGCTGGGGTGCTCGCGACTGTATCTGGTTGTCCATCACCTGACCAAAGTTGAGGGTGAAGCAATAGGCCGATTTCAGGAACTCGTTTATCGGAGAGGGCAATCCGAGCCTGTTGCCTATCTCACAGGAAGCAAAGAGTTCTTTGGGCTTCCATTTCGGGTGGCCCCTGATGTGCTGATCCCACGACCTGATACCGAGGTGCTCGTAGAGGAAGCGGTCCGACTGTTGGTTGCGATTGATCGCAGAGCACGCGCAGAGAAAGACGAACATGCAGTGACACCTGACGCTCTCCAGTTCCTTGATCTTGGAACGGGCAGCGGTTGCATCGCTATTTCGGTTCAGCACGAGGCTAGTCGAAGGGGAGTGTCTGTCAAGGGATGTGCTGTCGATAGCTGTCAGAGAGCTTTGAAGATTGCTATCGAAAATGCGGAGTGTCTGGGCGTTTCTCTGGACTTTCGACATGGCTCGTGGTTTGAACCCTGCGAACCATGGGAGGCGTTTGACCTTATTCTTTCAAATCCCCCCTACATAGATAGGGTCGATAAAGAGCTGTCGCCAGAAACATCGTACGAGCCACAACAGGCCCTTTTCGCCGACGAGTGTGGGCTATCAGATATTCGGAATATTTTACAGAGAGCAGCCTCTTTCTTGAAGCCAGAGGGGAGTATTTTGATCGAGGTTGGAAGGGGGCAGGCGGTTTCTGTTATAGAACGGTTCGCTCCAATCGGTTTTAGTGGGCGAATCATATCCGATCTGGCTGGAGTTGAGCGAGTGGTGGTGTTTAAGCGGTTAACTGAAGAACTCTAACACGATTGATGGGATATTCGGTGGCACCTTTGACACACTCCTTCGATTCGAAGAAGCGAAGATGGGTGAAGATAGGAACCCGTTTGAGTGATGAAAAAAACAAGGGGACTTAATAGCTCCTTCGGCACCGTTGTTTCCTCCGTTTTTTCACAGGTAGGGCAGGTGATAATCACATGTGAGTGCTCTTCGCAGCCAATGTGGGTGCAGAGGATATATCCTCCCGATGGGTGAACCCTGTGAACGAGCTGGATATGTTCGAGATCGGCGATAACTCGATAGAGTGACACTTTACTGAGCGGTTGTTTGCCGCAAGATAGTTCGCCCAGCGCATCAAACAGCTCGGCAATGGTGACAGGATTTTCCTGTCTTGCCAGAAAAGATATCACCGACCTCCGGGGGGCAGTTACCCGAAGACCATGCCGGACTAGGATGGCGAGGCAGCTATCAACGTAGTGGACTACCGTCACGGCGGAGCGACAGTGTTCATGCGATGTCGGAGAAGCTGAGACTGATGAGGCACGGGAAGATTTTTTCTGCATGAAGAGAAATGGCCTAACTGGTAAAAATATACATTAAGGTTGACCCTTTAACGTTTGTCGTGATACCTATGCACTACCTCTAAATCGGCGCTTAATGCATAAGCTGCAACTCCTGGAGTGCCTCATGGTCACGATTTATTGCAAAAGTATAACAAATAAATCTAGGGTCGCACAACCGCCCGGAACATCCAAGAATTTATGCACAATTCTGCTCGTTGGCAGCCTCCTTAGCATCCATTCTTCCAGTTCTCTCGCACAGGACGGAGTAGGTGAGGTGGATAAAAAGGCAGGCGGAGCGGAGCTCCGAGAATCAGGGGACATTCCTACCATCGTCATTCAAGCAGACCCCCTTTCCCAGAGTCTCCTCGAATTCAGTCGGCCAGCAAGTGTTCTGGAGGGAGAGCGGCTTCAAGATCGTTTGCGCAGTACGCTCGGAGAAACGGTTGATCTGCAGCCAGGCGTTCGGAGCTCGTTTTTTGGTCCCGGCGCGAGCCGTCCTGTTATCCGTGGTTTTAGTGGCGAGCGGGTTAGGACGCTGCGCAATGGGGTGTCGACCGGTGATGTCTCGAGCTTGAGCGAAGATCATGTTGTTGTTGCCGACCCGCTGCAGGCCGAGCAGATAGAGATCCTACGAGGTCCCGAGACTTTGCTGTACGGAAGTTCAGCGATTGGTGGTGCTGTGAACGTGACGGACGGATCTATTGCTGAGTTTTCTCTGGGAAAGCCTTTTGAAGGGACCGTTTTGGGGCAGTTTGGAGACAGCGCAGACAATGAAAAATCAGAGGCGGTCAGGCTCAGGGCGGAAAGTGGCTCGGTCAACTGGTACGGGGCAGCTTTTTCAAGAAGGACTAGCTCTTACGAAATTCCGGGGTCAGCAGAATCCGAGCGTCTTCGGGAGCGGGAGGAGTCGCTCGAGGGTAATGAGCATCTCGAGGATAAATCCGACGATGAATATGAAGCTCGAGGGATTGTTCCGAACAGCGACTCTCAGACGTATGGAGGCACTGTTGGGGCGTCGCATATTTTTGAGGAGGGCTTTGTTGGGCTCGCAGTGAGTGGATTCGATAGCGCATACGGTGTTCCAGGTCATGCACACGGGCACGAGGAATCCAAGGATGAGGATTTGGGTAGGGGCAGAGAGGAGAATGCTTCTGATGATGTCAGAATTGATGCGAAGCAGCTTCGTGCTGACCTTCGAGGTCGGTACGATTTCGATGCGCCAATCGAATCAATAAAATTTCGCGTCGGTGCAACAGACTACGAACACACAGAGTTTGAGGGAGGAGCGGTCGGCAACCTTTTTGAAAAAGACGGATTTGAGGGGCGTCTTGAATTTATTCATCAGCCCGTAGGGTCGGTGACGGGAGTCTTCGGAATTCACTCAATGTATGATGATTTTTCTGCTCAGGGAGAGGAGGCATTTATTCCCGCAACGAAGAGTAAGACCGAGGCATTATTCTTCTTCGAAAAAGCGCAATTAACTGATCCGTTCTCCCTCCAATGGGGAGGGCGGTTTGAGTCAGTATCACATGATCCGATAATTGGCGACTCTTTTAGAAGCAGTCCCCTGAGCATTTCGGGGGGGTTCAGGTGGGAACTTGATGCTGAGGCAGTATATTCAATCGCTTCATCGCTGGCTTATGCTGAGAGGGCGGCATCTCCTATCGAGCTCTATGCCGATGGTATTCATTATGCGCGACGGATCACTGAGCGAGGTAACTCATCGCTTTCAAAGGAGCGATCCACCGGCCTCGACCTCTCATTTCATAAAAATAAAGGGATGCTAACGGCATCAATAACTCCCTTCTATCAACGGTTCTCCAGTTATTTTAACTTACGGGGAATTGGCCGGTCGGAGGAGGAATTTCCGCTGTTTACCTACGAGGAAACTGGAGCGACCTTTTGGGGGGGCGAGTTTTTGTCATCGCTCCATGTCGATCAGATTGTTCCGATGTTTGGACATCGACTGACGATTGATTTTCAGAGTGATTTAGTCCGTACGCATGATAGAGACCGGGATAGCTACATTCCGCGAACACCGCCGTTGCGATACATCCTCCGTGGTCGTTGGGAGCTTCCCAACGCGATAGAGATGATGGTCGAGTCGGTGCGGGTAGAAGCACAGCGACGACTGGCTGCCGGAGAGATCCCCACCGAGGGTTATTCTATGTTCAATAGTGAGATGAGTTATCGATGGGGGGATGAACCGCATTCGCTGAGACTGTTTGTTCGAGGAACCAACCTTACTGATGAGGAGGCCCGAGTGCACTCGTCGTTTCTAAAGGATCTTGCACCGCTGCGTGGACGGGCTGTGATCTTCGGATTTCGCGGGATGTTCTAGGGATGCAGCGTCTCACTTTGGTGGGGGACGAAAGGGGGATTCACCCTCTTGATATGAACAATCCCATCGTCTCGACATGCTCAGTGTGGGGGAACATATCAGCAACCCGGATCCTTGAAAGTATAAACCCTCGTTCTGCGAGAATCGCTGCATCAGATGCAAATGTTATCGGGTTGCACGAAACGTAAACGATCCGTTGAGGCGAGAACCTATCAACCTGGCGCAAAAAAGCGGCAGCTCCACTTCGGGGCGGGTCTAGCAGAATGCCGTCGTAATTGAGCTGTGCCCAAGATTCATTCGAAATATCGGCCTCCAAATTAGCCGCGTAGAATTTTGCATTATCAATCTTATTCAGAGATGCATTCTGTTCAGCTCGATTGGTCATGACGTGACTACCTTCAATGCCTGCAACGGCGCGAGCGTATCTTGCAAGTGGGAGGGAGAAGTTTCCGAGCCCACAAAAAAGGTCGAGGAAGTTTTCGGTCACACGCGGTTGCATCCATTCAATGGCTGTCGCGACGAGCTTTCTATTGAGTCGTCCGTGAGGCTGAATGAAATCGATGGGGGCAAAATTGAGGGTTAGGTCAAATTGCTCCAACGAGTATGAAAGGGGGGCAGGGG
>OMIW01000150.1 GCA_900299205.1 Pseudomonadota bacterium | reverse complement strand
CTTCCCTCATCCCTTCTCAGGTCAGAGCTCTCAAAGATGACTGGAGCTTCCGATGAACAGTGGTGCTCCCTGGCGATTCCCTATTCACGGCCGGTCGCGTATTGGCCCGGTAGTTTTTCAACACCGGTGTCTATCGGATGCAGGAGGACACGACGAGCACTCACGTCAGCGACGGTAGAGCTTCTTGATGGAGACCCGCGCAGTAAAACGCTCGCCAACACCACCGGGTTTCGGCGAATTAGCGAGATACTCTCGCTAACGAGACGCAGCATATCGAGTACCCGTGATATCGCTGCGATACCCGCGCTTTCATATATTCCCCCGTCAGGACCCAAACAGCTCCCCTCGCCGGGCATGGGAGCCAATAAGCCTCGATCTCAGCCGCTGCCTAAGCCGACATAAAGCCTTAAAAAACCTGGACGATTTCTAAAAAAAACCACTTTAAGTAAGGAGAAATAGATGGAACCTGAGACAACTAAAAAACGGATCGCTCTTCGAAGAAATCGACGGGAGTCGGGATACACACTCCTCGAATACGCCGCCGGTGCGGCCCTTTTGATGGGGGTCTTGTATGTGGGGTTACGAGCCGTCGGGGGAAGCCTCGAAGGATTGCTTACCAGTATCGCTAATTTTGCGAACCGAAGAGCGACCGAGCTTGATTCAAAGGCACCGGATTAAGATTCGCATAAATCGAAATACTTATCCCCTAACGAACACGTGCTCGGTGTAAAGGCGGTAGAGAGTCATGGCTAGACGTGTCAGTTCCTCGAAGGGAAAGAGCCCATCTCGCGGAAAAAGTGGGTTCGTGTGGGTGTTCATTCTCGGAGGCGTGGTCGGGATGGCCCCGCTCGCGGTGCAGCATCTCCGAGCCCCCCCACCCAAAGTTGCCCGGACGATAACCGTCGCTGAGTACGATTCAGTTGAACTACCGGTACCGACTGAACCGGTTCCAGCGGGAACCGCTGTCGGGAAGATAATGTTTCAACGAATCCGGTATCCTAAGCATCAGGTTCCAGGGAATGCAGTGACCGATATCAACTCGCTTTCAGGAGCCGTGGCGATAGCTCAGCTTCCCGCGCACCTGCCACTCTTCCGTGAGAACTTCTCCTTCACCGATCCTCGAACCAATCCGATCGAAAAGCAGATCCCCCCCGCGATGCGGGCAATGACACTACGGGTAGATGCGACGAGCGCGGTTGAGGGGTGGGCTGGCTCGGGTGCGGTGGTTGACGTGCTGCTGGTGACCCCCGCCCAAACCTCGGTGATAGCGGAGCGAGTACGGGTGCTATCAGCAGAGCGTTCAACCGCGCCCGTGGGATCCGGCGATGCACCGATGGTCCCCAGTACCGTGACTATCCTCGTCACTCAGGAGCAGTGTCTCTCAATTAACATGGCGATCCCCCTCGGCAAGATTGCATTTGCACTTCGTAACGGCGAGGACATCGAATCGTGGACTGACCCGGTTATTGCTGCCGACAGACTGAAGCGATCACCAAAGGCTGTAGTGGACGGAGGGAAGATATCGGGATTTATCTCCGTCAAAGGAGATTCTCGACAGTTCGCTCTTCGAGACGGGGTATGGGTGAAAGCCGATGCGCTGCCCTCGTCCTTCTCTGTTACGCGGGGGGAGTAATCAATTCCATCCGAGAAAAGTGCCGATGAAGAAGGTATCGAAGACCCCAGGATAAAATCGCCACATGAGTGCTCAATGAACAGGTTTGATTCCCCATTCCAGTTGCCCGTAACCCCTGCCACGCCTCCGACCTCCTCGGTTAATGGTGGAGGCCTATACCCCGCATTGATGACTATCCTTGACCAATTTCGCGCCAAGATTCATGGCATTACTCTCGATGAAATGCATCCTCGGGAGCGCGAGAGGCTTCTGCGTTCCATCGGTGAGTCATACGGGTTCGAACTAACTCAGAGCGAAGTAACGGAACTTCTATCGATAGCTGAACAGGAATCTCGTCCCTTCGGACTCCTACAATCGCTTATAGATGAGCCCACCATCTCTGATATCATTGTCCATGACTACTCTAAGGTCTCGATCCAAATCGGCAGAAAAAACTTTCCGACCGATGTTCGATTTCCCTCTCAGCAGAGCTACGAGGCGTACGTTGAAAAGTTATTGATAAAAGCTGGCACCACCTATTCAACCAAGCAACCGATAGCGGATGGGATGGTGTGCGGATTGGTTCGGATCCACGCAGTTCATCGCTCACTCTGCTCGGGAGGACCCTACCTTACCATTCGGGTGAACCGCTTCGATACCATATCCCTTGACATGCTCGCTAATGCAGAGCTGGCACCCGGGCCCATCATTGAATACTTCAGGATATTCGGTCAGCAAGGACGAACCATTCTGCTCGTAGGGGAAGTCGGCACCGGTAAAACAACCCTTGCCCGTGCCATTGCTGGCTCAATTCCAACTCACGATTCGGTCCTTGTGATTGAGGATACGCCAGAGATTCGGATAGAGCACCCCCACGTTCGATACCTGTCGACCCGTGAAGACAATGCCGAGGGGATCGGAAAGGTGGCACCCAGTGCCTGTATCCGAGCGGGGATGCGGATGGCGATGAATCGGATCATTCTCGGCGAGATCCGAGACGCCGAGGCCGCTGAATCATTTATTGATGTGTGCGCCTCAGGCCATCCAGGGCTCTCGACGGTCCATGGACGAAGCGCACAGGAGGGGATTGCGCGGCTTGAGCTATTTCTCGGGAGAGCTCAACCGGGAGTATCACGACAGACGATTCACGAACAGATAGCGGGCGCCGTTCATGCGGTTGTACATCTCGGAGTATGCCCGATATCCGGAAAGAGACGGGTCTTCGAAGTTCGGGAGCTTGGAGCCGCAGCCGATGGCACAATTCGTCATCGGGTCATATTCCAATATAAACCAGGTCAAACGGGCGAATGGCGCATACCTAATAAGGTAAGCTACCACCGCGAGGTTTTGGAACCCGCACTCGTTCTGAGCTCACTCCCCGATTCGCTTCAAATCAGCCCTACAAGGCCTCGTACTGGTACGCCCTCCGCAACTTCATCTTCAGCATCGACCTTCTCATCGTCGCCTCATCGGAGGGTTGCATGATTACAAAACTATTCCATCATAGGGCGCTCTCGCGGGTTGATCGTTTAATGCCGAGGTCAACCGGTCGATGGGCAGATTGTGAAGATTTCAAACCGAGGGAAAAGGTAGCCGGCAACAAGAAACAGGCGCTGGCTTTTGAACGAGACTATCCTACCTTCTTACTCTCTCTTGCTTCATCAGTGCGAGCAGGACTTGACCCTCTCGCTGCGATGCTGACGACTCGAGAGGTATTTCCGGAATCGAGCCCTGTTCATCATGAAATTGCGAAAACGGAGGCTCTTATCCGATCTGGAGAACCTGAACTCGAGGCTCTTGAGCGCTTTGCTGAGAAAGTCGCTCATCCCGATCTTCCCCTTTTTCGAGCAACTCTCTCTATTGCAATGCGTGAGGGAGGACCCATCGGTCCATCTTTGGAGCGCCTTGCCCGGATTACCCGACGACGTCAAGCATTCCGCCAACGAGCTCGGGGGGCCGTCGCGATGCAGCGATTGTCAGCCTTTGGAATAGTCGCATCAGCAATCAGTATCATAATCTTTCAGCTATTCACCGCACGCGACCAGGTTCTGCAGGCGGTGATTCATCCATTCGGAGGGATCGCTTACCTACTTGGTGGTACGTTTTTAATAATTGGAATCACCTGGCTTCTCATGTTGACGAGGAGTCGCGTATGAATGAACTCATTTTGACGGTGCTTCTCGTTGGAGCGGCTGGGACCATCGGTACCATCGTAACTCGACGTCTCGTTGCAAACTCTCGCTTGATACTCGTTGGGACGATTGCAGCTCTCGACCAAAAAGCCGAATCGATAGATTGCACCGATTTTTCGGGAGATATCGAACTCTCCGCCAAGACTCAGTCTGAGAGGACAGCATCTCTTCTCACATTCGGAGGAATTATTGCAGGATTCATCGGCGCAGCGTTCTTTCCTGATATGGCTTTCGCGACCATTGCAATCGGGATCTCAGCGGGATACATCGCGGGAAGAGTCATCATTAATTCAGCGGCTCCCGACGAGGAAAAAGGGGTGCTCCTGAATCTTCCTATGACACTCGAGAAATTATTGATTGCGATTCAGTCAGGTCTCGATGTCGTCCCTGCACTCCAGGTTGTATCCACAACACCGGAACTACCGAACCCTGCATCGCGGGCATTTCAGCAGGTGGTGCTGCTCATCGAAGGCGGCGCGACAGTTGAGGCGGCGCTTGAACAGGTTGCTTCCGCTTCGCGCAGCATCCCGCTAAAGCACGTCCTCCTCCATCTCAAGGTCGCCCACTCCCGGGGAGGAGACCTCACCTTTCCCCTTCGCGAGCTCGCGGACGCCACCCAGGTAACCTATGAGCAGACAATCGAGGAGGAGATTGCGGTCATGCCAATCAAGGCAACTGCCCCGCTTCTCTGCACGTTCCTCGGTTTGCTGATCATATTCCTGACAGGCCCCATCATCGGGGTCGTCACTGCCGCTCAATCTGAAAAGATCGATGGCTCTCAAACTCATCCGAGACTCAATTCCTCTGGTGATAAATCATGAAAAACGAACCGACCTCGAAAGATTTTCATAGAAACTCATTTGGCGGAATGGTCCTCTTTCTGACGTTCCTTTTGCCCGTCCTGTTTCTCGCCCTCAGTCTCATACTCGAGGTGACAACAATGTCTCTCGCCGCCAATTCAGCTCAAACCAAGCTCGATACTTTGGTGGTGGCCTCAGCACAACACCTCCCGAACGTTATCAAAGCTCGGAGTGCCTTTGAGAGCGCATCATCATTTCCGGAGCAAGACACGTTACTGCGCGTAAGACCTGACTCTATCGAGGCGACCGTTTCGGAGTCAAAGAGCGGTTTTTTCCTCGGATATTTCGGCTTAAAGCGTCCTATCAAAGCAACCGCCCACGCGAAAGTTATCATTCCCCCGATGTCCATCATTATTGCTCTCGATACCAGCTTTTACACTGCACCTCGAGGAACGGATGCGAAGTGGGCCTCGTCGGCAGGATTGCTTCCGGCGGGCCTTTTCCTCGGCGATACCATTGATACCGGTCGGGCGCTGATCGGAGCTATTCAGCGAACGCAGGCATGCTTTAATGATACGCTCCTTCCTCTCAAACGGATTGCCGCCGCGACGTATACGTCTCTTTCAAAGGTACCGAGCTACCGAGTAGGAGCCGCAATCTTCCCCTCCTCGATGACAGACTCAAATCGGACGAATCCTCACCTTTCAATAATAAAGGGCTTGCTTGACACAAAACCCCAATGGGTCGAATACCGGGGCGCCACCCGAAGCAATTCCGATTGTGCAGCTGCCGCTCTTTACGAAACGCTTTACCGACCGGAGTCGCCTTACCGTTTTCCTAACATAGGAGCCGGCATCTCACCCTCTGGAGAACGAATCGTTGATCTAACCTCCCGGTCATTTAATCAGAACTATGCGCCTTTCCTCTCGGCGGAGGAGGTAATATGGTCCCAGAGTGCACGCGAAGAGGATGAAGTCGATTCGATTGCCGCGATACAATCAGTCGGAATGTCCCTCCTCGAGAGTCTGGGACAGGGAGAAAAGGCCGTCTCCGTCACTGGAGCCACTTCGCTGGTCGGGCTCATTTTTGCTGGAGATATTCCTCGAATTGACATGGTTCGATTCCCCGACAAAAAAACCACCGATGCCCTGTCTGCGATGGTTGCGACTCTTGATAGAGAAGCCGTTCTTGCAAATGCAATCATTCACATTCCGATCATTCTTTTTCAGAATAACACTGGGGTGACCATAGAAGAGGGTGGTGACTTTAATTCATATCTCTCGTCAATCTCTCGCCCTCACGTGCAACTCTCTCTTCTCATGACGCGGGGAGCTGACGATCTCGAACAATCCCTTGCTCCTTTTCTCACTCATCTTCGAAAACCAGTGGTGATATCAAAATGAGGCCCCAAAATACCCACGTGACCGGAGGTGCCGCCTTAAAGCGATTTCGGGTTAACCGATGCGGGGGAATGATCATTCTGGAGACCGCCCTGTGTCTTATTTTATTTGTGACAATACTGCTCGCCACGATTTCTCTCTTTGTATTCCTGCTCAACCGTCAGACGATTGAGCACGCAATCTACTCGAATGCCGCGAAGGTAGGGACGGTGCCCTATAGAATAACGACAACAAACGGCACCGTTGGTTACGAGTTGAGCGAGTTACCACTACAACGAGAAATTGATAATGCTGCGGATTCCCTGAATCAGCTCCTGTCATCGGAGCTAATGGCGATAGGTCCCGACGATCTCACGATACAGGTCGGATATATTCAGGTTGCAGGCACAGCAAATGAACTCTCAGTCGGGAGGTGGCATCAGCGACTGGTAGGGGATCCGATCGGAGCTACTACATTCCCCTCTCTCTCAGCTCCCCGACTTCATCAAGTGCTCGCCGGCATCACGCTCGGGGACAACTCGGCTCCGCCACCCATTGTTCTGAGGATCAGAGTAAATCTTAAAACCGATTCGTTCACGAAATTTGACATACTCCGGGTTGCCCCTCGCTCGATTATTTATGATGTCATCATTCCTCTTCGGCAGCAGGCGGGAATTTTAACGATGTCGTATTCCACTCATTTTTTTGGCTTCTCTCAAGGGAGTTTCCAGTTGTGAATTTGTTGACTCGAAAAAAACGCTCGTCGCTCCCCTCAACCTCTGAGCTTATTCCTGACTATCTATCGGCCACTCAGGCCAAACGACTCATCGCGTGTGGAGGCGATTCTCGGGAGATATTCGCCTGCGCTGCCCGGCTTCTCGGTTTCACTGAAGAAGAATTTCTTACCGACCTCGCGGGCCGTATCGGGCTTCCTTTTGCCCCTTCCGTGCATCGGGAAGCCTTAGAGAGCCCGTTGGATGCTGACTATCTCCGTCATGGCGCACTCCCCGATATCATCGACGGAATGGTAGTAGGAGCGTATTGCATCGACCCATATCGCCTTCGAAATCTTCTTCCCGCCGACCTACACAATAATGTCGTCATCGTGACTTGGGAGACGTTGCAAAAGTTTGAAGAGCGTCCTCCGGCGGTCCCCGCCCTTACCAACACTTCTCCTACCTTCTCTCAGCCGAGCGAAAAACTCAGGACAATCCTTGAACTAATAATCGATGAAGGCATCAGCTTTGGTCTTTCATCTGTCTCGCTCACCGCGACATCGAGAGGGCTTGCATATCACTTCACCCTTCCCGACGCAGAGCCTCTAAGTGGTTTAGTAGAGGCAGCAAACCGCGATATTCTCGAAGAGCTTACCACCCTAGCAAGTGCTCCAAGTGACATTACTCTCAGCAACGGAATTCGGATTGAATTGTCCGCGATAGCCGCCGACAAATACTCCCTTGCCATATTGACAGAGGAATCGACCCAGGTGCATGGCAGACCAAACTCGACCCTGGCCAACGAAAAAAGCATCCTCCTTATCGAGGACGATCCCTCATTTTCCAATATAGTATCGGAGGTTCTGAGGGCGAGCCACTACATGGTTGATACTTGCTCTTCAATCGCCGAGGCACTGAACCACCTTGAGCTCAAGACACTGCCCCACGCTGTCGTGAGCGATCTCAACGTAACCGACTCTGTGGGACAAGACACCGTCGAGAAGCTTCTCTCAAGCGGTATTATCGAACCCCACCAGATCGTCGTGCTCAGCAACGAGAACGATGATCAGCTCGAGGCATCACTCCTGAGGTTAGGGCTGCGGGGGGTCATCTCCAAGAATAGAGACCCAGATGTTCTTCTTGCTTACCTTGAGCAGATAACTGAATTTGCGGGACATAAATATCCCGATTCGTTGCCCATCAAGCCGGGGTGGAGCTGACATGATTCTGGTCCTTAGTTGTACTCTTTTCTGCACGAGCATTATCGCGATGCTCCTCGTTGCACGACTCATCGCCATCGATCGCGGTATCGAGTACCTTCTCTCAGATCAGAGAAGGCTCCCCGCCCTCCTTATTAATCGAAATCGCCTCATCGGCGACCACCGACTCCAACGATTCGTTCTTCTGCACAAAAAACTCACTGCCGAGCATTTTTCCGCGCCGCTCCTCCACCCAATCCGCTCGCCTGACACCGCTGAGCGCCCACCCTCGGAGGAGCGCATAGAGGAAACAGCTCGTCACCTTCTCCGCTCTAGTAAAGTCCGCGCATGGCATCTCTGCTACACGACTCGCTCCTCTGGCGTACTCCGGAGCTGTTCTGCAGGAATCCAATTGACAGAGGTACTTCACCGCTTACAGTCACGTTATCACGAGTCAAATAACACGACGAACAGCCCGACACTCGCTCCTGTTGCCGATCCCGCGCTTCGATGGTGTGGCATCACACAGGAGTGTTTATTAACCGACCAGTCAGAGGGGGCCACATTTCACCTTTGGCTCGGCTACCCCTCCGATACCACCCTCACCCTCTCTGAGATTGAACGATTGCATACACTGATGACCACCGTTAGGCGCGAAATTCATGATCTTG
>OMIW01000149.1 GCA_900299205.1 Pseudomonadota bacterium | reverse complement strand
GAGCAGGAAGGTTCGCCGAGAATGAATGCCGCCGAATCGCCTCTGTTACCGCTGGGATCTTGTGATAGGGATAGCCATCAAGATTTGCCAGAAAGGTCGCTGCCAAAGTAGCACTCTCTCCCGCGGAGTGAGAGCGTCGGGGATCGTTCTTGGGATAATTGATTACATCGTGAAGTAGTGCGGCGGGAATAAGGATCTCGGGGTCGCCTCCTTCAATCACTGCAATGCGGCTCTGGTTGCGATTGACCCGATCAATATGCACGAGGTCGTGGGATGGATCGGTGTGGTTCTTGTTGGCTAAGAAGAAATTTCGACATCTTTCGGTAAGCATTTCCTTTGTGAGTAAAAATGATTGAAGGCATTCAAGAAGGCAATCTTCGTTTCTGTCGTTGTGAATGAGCATATTTTCAGTTCTCCAGCATGTATAGGTGCTTCTCATCTGCACGAAAAGAAGGTGTTTCTTTGTCCATGGGGGTATGTAAATGTGAGGTAAATGTAGAAGACGTTGCTTTGAACAGCAAAGCGATGCGATGAAATCCCAAAAAGTGACCGTTTATGAGTGAACATCACATTCTTCCAGAACTTGAAGCAAGAATCCTTCAGTACGGAGATCTGAGGGCTGAGGTTGAGCGACCAGAAATAGCCCGTCATTTGAAGGTTACTCTTCACAAGGTTCATCATGCATTTGAGCGATTATTTGACCGTGGAATCCTATATGGTCGTCTTGCGTACCTCGATTGTGAAACGGTATCCGCTACGCCCTATTCGGTCTTGGTCGGATTGCTACCTTTTAATCCGATAACACAAGATAAGCTTCGCCGATTTCTTAACCGTTCACCCGAAGTTTGTTGGGTAAGTCAGGTTTTGGCAGGCTCCCAGATTTCTTGTCAGCTTTTTGCCAAGTCTCCGGCATCGCTTCGTACATTTTTCGAAAAGATGCAGTCCTCGTCCGGAACCCGCATCGCAGAGAAGGAGTTTGCGCTACGCACGACCTTCTGGGCATTCGAAAAGCGGTACCTCACCGATCGGTCGTGTCGATGGCGGAGGGCTGCAGTGCTAGTCTGGGACCTCGGGAGGAATGAGGGTGATTCGGCGATGCATATTTCTTCATCGTCGAGAGGGGGAATTGATGAGCTGGATGGCAAACTCCTCTCAGTGATCACCCGCCCACATACCGAACCACTTGCCGCAATTGCAAGGAGTCTTGGTGTCCCCGCGCAAACCTTGCACCGCCGGGCTCTGCGGCTCCGAGAGCGAGGGGTAATCAAGGCTTATGGCTATGCGGTTAAACTCAGTGCGATTGGTGTTCGTCGTTATCGAATATTGATTACAACCGCGGGGTTTGATTCTGTGATGTCAGGTAAGCTTGCGGTCCTTGCACGAGATAATCCGCACGTCGTTAATTTCGGTATTTGTCTCGGTAATTGGGATTTCGAGTTCGCAGTAGAGTGTCGGCATGAGGGAGTGGTCGCGGCATTTTTGAATCAACTCGGTGAGGTTTTGGGGCCTGTCCTCAGGACGGTGCGGGTTTTACCGGTAGTTGGGTTTATGAAGGTGTCTTCAGGGGAGGGTTAGCGAGGGGAGGCGAATAAAGAGGCGGGGGTGAACCTCTGATCATTCCTTTTCGTCATTATTCCCGACCGTTTCCTTCATCTTCCACTCCCCATCCCGCGCATAGATCCCACTCTGATACCCCGTCAAACCCTGAAACTCATCGGCTCGAAACTCCCCCACTCGACGGAATTCGTGGCGAATGCGGAATTGTTGGGAGGGGAGGTTAAGAATTGGTTTTTCGACGGTTGCGCCGATGAAGCAATGCTCGGGGTAGGTTGTGAACAAGAGCTGATACATCGCCGTGGCAACACCCCTTCGTCGATAGAGGGGGTGGACGGCTTTCTTGTCGACGTAGAGCAATTTCGGGCGTTCAGCTATCGCGGGATCGGTCCATGAGATTTTCGGAAAGAGGTCGAGGATGTTGGCAAAATGAGTGCTTTCGCGAGGGTAAGCGAGAATAAATCCGATGATGACGCTGCCTTCGCGGGCGACAAAGAGTGAACTAGTCCCAATGTACTCACGAAATGTCTCAGCTGATGTGGGGCTCAGGAGAAATCCGTTGTCGACGGAAAGTGGTTGATCCGCGAGCGCTACTGCTCGGCTTAGTTCCTCGCATTGCTCGGCATCGGATGGGGAGGCTGGTTGTACGAGAAAAGCCATGGGCTGTACGAGACCCTCAGTGCGAAGTTTTTTTCAAAGTTGCGCAGACGCTTTAAAATTGAGAGTTCTAGCAGTAGGTTATGCTGCAACCGGTGCATCTCGGTATTATGAGGGACTCGTATCCCTCTGACGATTCTGGTTGCTTTGAGGGGGCACGCGTTCGTTCTTTCCACCAAGTATCATACGCTTTAAAAGACTCTTGGCAGCCCGGCGTATCTGTAAGGAAGCGTTCGACTGCAGGTTCTAACTCCCACGTGTCGATCGAGAGCGGAGTGAATGAAGAGCCAAAAACGATGCCCTTCGGTTCGTGCGCAGCTACGAGGGCTTCCTGACAGAATCCAAGAGCAGCGTAAGCGCCATTGGTTTCCTCGAGGTGAAGGTCGAAGAAAATCCGCCCTTCCGAGGAGTAGGTGAGGTGATTGAAATTAACTATAGTTTTTGTTCCTAGAGTTTTCTGAAATATATCCCATATCTTGTGGTTCAGACCGTGATTGTCAACCGTGACAGAGAAGTCCCCCTTTCTGTGCGGGTGCTCGAGTCTTTTTATGTCAAAACTGAGAATCGTGGGGAAATTTCTATCAATCGTTTTGGCGAGCATTCTATTATCGGTCCAGGGATTTTGTCCAAAATGGAGGTCTGAGGCCTGTTCTACTCCCTCGAGCTCGCCCCCTGAATATGCCCTTAGCTCCGCATTAAGATATGGAGCCTGTCGCTGAATGCCTCGTTCTTGCATTCCATGCGACCTATTTACGAGCAGTTGGATCGGATCGCATTTTTCGGGGAAAACGCTCAACCTTGTGATCCTGGCATTTTCGACCGAGATAGGCAGTTTGACGCGTCCGAAGTGCTGCTCCGCGTAACGTAGAATGCCTTGGGCCTCAACAACGATCTCTTGAGACCGCTTGCTAGTCGGTTGGTGGGGTATCATCTGTGGTCGCTCCAAAAATGGATCGTACGGTTATCGCGTCAATCTTCTCGATTTTGTCCGATACTAGGCCTCCTAAATACCCAGATCAAGTCCTGGGTGTACTTTTGAAGGCAACCTTTTGTAATGGTAAAATCGGCGTCCTCCTCAATCCGGAAATGCAAAACTCCCCAACCGAACCGCTTTATGTGCCCCCGTTACTGACGGCTTTGATGTCGGCAGCCCTCTGAGCGCGTCATGCGCGAGGAGCGCAAACGCGATAACTTCTCGGGCATGTGAGGGGATACCGCGATCGTCGGAGCGGGAGAGGGGGATGGTCCCGAGGTGGTGTTGCATTCGTTCCATCAGGAATCGGTTGTTTGCACCACCTCCTGAAATGATTGCCTCGTGTACCGGTTGAGGAGAGAAACGAATGATCGCGTCTGCGACGGATATCGCGACGAATTCGGTCATCGTTGCGATAAGGTCGACGTCGACTCTGCCGAAGCGACGGATGATCGTTTCGACGAATTCATCGCCGTACATCTCGGATCCAGTTGATTTGGGGGGGGTGCGTGCTAGGTAGGGGTCGGCGAGCAGCTCGTTGAGGAGTTCCTGCTGTATCTGCCCCTGTCGTGCGAGGCTGCCATCGAGATCGAGTTCGGCGGTGCCGAGGGTGATTTTGCGCGCGAGTCTATCGAGGGGGGCGTTTGCAGGTCCGGTGTCGAATCCGAGGATATCGCCTCCGCTAAGGCCAAGGAGGGTTATGTTTGCGATACCGCCGAGGTTTATGATTGCGCGACACTGGTCGTTGCCAAAAAGCTGCTCGTCGGCGTGAGGGACGAGGGGTGCGCCCTCGCCACCGACTGCGACATCTTTTGCGCGAAAATCGAAGATGGTGAGAACTCCCGTTTTCGTCGCGATGATATCGCCACAGCCGACCTGAAGTGTCGCCATGAGGGTGTCGGATACGCCACTGTGATGGTAGATCGTTTGTCCGTGAGAGCCAATAAGGTCGAGTTTTCCTCCCCATCGCTTTGATGCTTCGGTTATCGCCTCAGCGAAGAGACGACCGATTAACACATGTAGCTCAGCGACATCGGCGACACCCAAGTCACGGCCTTTCAGGATGCGAGCGCGAAGAGGCGCGGGGTAATCGTGGCGGTAAAATGAGAGGAGTTCGACCGTGGGGCGTGGTGCCGGAGTCGCTGCGTGTGATTGGATCGATTGCGTGATGCGACAAATGCCAACATCGACCGAGTCGACGCTGGTACCCGACATCGCTCCCGCGACGATCAGGGAGGGGCGTGCGATAAGCTCGGTGAGGGATGCAAGGTAGGTCGGAGGGGTCATGTGGTTTCGGTGAGAAATGAGCCAATGGTCCGTTCATTGTGGCGATTGGGCACCGTCAAAACAAGGGGGTGGGCTGGACAAACGGAGTCTTGGCTCGGTACGATCTTCATCTGGCGTTTATCTATCTCCCCTTTTTCCGTTTAGAACGGTCCCGCATGAAATTCCCTTCCCCCCAAAACCCCGACGATGCTGAGATTGATCGGGTCAATCCGTACCGTTCTCTCGTAGAGACCGTCTCCCAACATATCGTGGTCAACACGGCGGGTCGCCCAACCGACGATGAGGTGGGGGGAGTTCGGGAGCTCTTGGGGCAGTGGCAGCGGGTGGTGTGTGAGCTGGGGTCGGGCTCGGGTCGCCATCTGATAGCGCTCGCGGAGCGCGATAAAGATACCTTGCACATCGGTATGGAGCTTCGCTACAAGCGGGCGTATCGCACTATCGAGAAGGCGATGCAGCTGGGATTGACTAACGTTTTTATCTTCCGCGCTGATGCGCGGTATGTTCAGATGCTGTTTTCGGCGGCTTCGCTTGATGCGGTTTACATCAACTTTCCGGACCCGTGGGATAAACGGCGTTGGCTGAAGAACCGATTGATCCAGTCGCCGTTTGTCGCAGAACTAGGGGGGTTATTGCGGCCGGGTGGGTTCTTGTCGTACAAGACCGATCACGCCGATTATTTTGCGAGCGCGGTTGCTATCATGCGGAGCGAACCGAGTTTCTTAGAACAACGAGTCACCACCGATCTTCTTGCCTCTCCGTGGGGCGAGGAGAGTGTCCCTACTGAGTTTGAGCTTCTTTTTCGAGCGAAGGGATTACCGATCCACTATGCGCTTTTTGAGCGCAGAGCTGAAAGCAGTTGTGCAGACCAGAAGAGAATATAAGCTGATGGGGTGTGCACCATTGTCGCACCTCCCTCGCGCTATCCTCTGATATGCGAAGGCTTTCGGCGCCTACCCTCACCGGAGTTTTGCCATGACCTCATCTGTTATCGTTGCAGCAGTTCGTACACCCATTGGAAAATTTTTGGGTAAATTAGGCGAATACTCCGCGCCCACACTGGGTGCCTTTGCTATCCGTGAGGCGTTAGGCCGAGCGAAGATTGATCCAGCGATGATCGATGAAGTGATAATGGGAAATGTCGTGAGCGCGGGGATCGGACAAGCGCCGGCGCGGCAGGCGGCACTAGGCGCGGGTTTGCCGGTGACCGTTTCGGCGCTGACTATCAATAAAGTCTGTGGTTCGGGGCTTAAAGCGGTGATGCTCGCTCACCAGGGGATCGCGACCGGTGCGGCTGAGGTTGTGGTCGCCGGAGGAATGGAGTCGATGAGCTCTGCGCCGTATCTTACCTTTGGTCTGCGCAAAGGGGTGAAGTTTGGTGAACAGCGGCTGGTTGATGCGCTGATTCATGATGGCCTCTGGGATTCGTTTCACAATAGTCACATGGGTTCTTTCGCTGACTACACGGCGATGAAAGCAGGAATAACGCGCGCGATGCAGGATGCGTATGCGGCTGAATCGCATGCAAAAGCGGTTGCTGCCACAGAGGCACTGCGCGAGGAGATAGTGGCGATTGAGAAGAAAGATCGCAGCGGTGCTGTCGTTGAAGTCGTCGCCGCTGATGAAGGTCCGCGCAGCGATTCGACGGTCGAGGCCCTTGCGCGACTCAAGCCAGCGTTCTCAGGCGATGGCACCGTGACGGCGGGAAATGCGTCGCCGTTGAGCGATGGTGCTGCTGCGCTTATCGTGATGAGTGAAGAGCGAGCCCGTGCGTTGGGATGTAAGCCATTGGCGACCATCTCTGCGATGGCAACCAGCGGAGTTGAACCGCGTGAAGTCTTCTTTGCCCCCGGAGCCGCGGTGCATCAGGTGATGACTAAGATGGGAGTTTCGTCGGCTCGAGGGGTGGATCTCTTTGAAGTAAATGAGGCCTTCGCCGCACAGGTGTTAGCGAACGAGCAGGCTGTTGGATGGGATCGTAGTCAGCTTAATGTCCACGGTGGTGCAATAGCACTGGGGCACCCCATCGGGGCGAGCGGTGCTCGGGTATTGGTGACGCTCGTTCACGCACTTCAGCGCCGTGGCGGTGGGCGAGGGATCGCCGCGTTGTGTCTGGGGGGCGGAAATGCGGTGGCGTTGGGGGTGACGGTGGGGTAGATTAGGGGGTGCGTTAGGCGAGGGTACCGGAGCAACTATTAACGGAGAGATTATGAAAATAGGGGAGGGGCTTTTTGATTTTGAAAAGGGTGGCGAGCCGACGCAGCAGGATTTCAAGACAGCAGTCTTCCTTCTTTTAGTCGTTGCGGCAATTCGTGACGAGGTTTTTGTTCCCGAAGAATTAAGTAAGATTTGTGAAATTGCATCTACTCATTTGGGCTTCAACTCCACGGAAACGGCTCACTACATTGAGGTTGCCAATTATTGTATCGCAGAGGAGGATACAGCGAATCGGATTCTTGATACGGTGCGTGACCGATTCACCGATGCTCAAAGGCGCATGTTGGTGAGCCTCGTGCAGAAGGTGGTGATGAGCGATGGCCTTCTCTCATCGGAGGAACAACAGTTTTTGGGAGTAGTCGCGGAGTATTTAGGTATCACCGAATAAGGGAACAGCTCCCAATCCCAGAGGTAAAGCTCTCTCATTCCGAGCATCTTTGGAGACGGGATAGTATGGCCATATTGCCCGAATTGCCCGAAGTGAGGTTGGCGAGGATGTATGGGATTAATCGAGCGATGGGATGGAGAGTCGATTCAATACCTGTCAAACAAGGGTAGAGGGCTTGGCGGGTAGATTTATTGGATAACAAGAGTAGTTGAATTTTTTCAGCTTTTTATGACGACGGCGTTATCGTCAAACGGGTGTACTCGGAGGGGCTGAAGATAGTCCCGCTGAGTACGATAGCTCGTTCGCTGCATCCTACCCAAGGGCCTCATCTGTATCACCTCTGGTCTGGCATCCCATTCCCCATACATCTCCTATCGTCACCATGATCACCGTCGAACATCTTAGCCGCTCGTTCGGCTCCTTTAATGCCGTTAGTGATATCTCCTTTTCGGTCGAGTCTGGTGAGATTTTCGGCTTTCTGGGGGTAAACGGAGCCGGTAAAACAACGACGCTGCGGATGTTGTCGGGAATTCTGCGACCAACGGGAGGAACGATCACTATCGGAGGGTATGACCTCTACGATGCGCCGATAAATGCGAAATCGATTATTGGATACATTCCTGATCGCCCTTACCTGTACCCAAAGCTCGCCCCCCGAGAGCTGCTTTATTTCGTGGGTCAGCTGTACAATCTCTCTCGACCGGTGATTGAGGAGAGGGGGACGCAACTGCTCGCGGAATATGGGCTGATCGAAAAGCAGCATGTTCTGATTGACGCGCTCTCGCATGGTATGAAGCAGCGGCTTGCCACGGTTGCAGCCCTCCTCCACGAACCACAGGTGCTCATTTTTGATGAACCGATGGTTGGACTGGATCCATATGGGGCAAAGCTGCTTAAAAAGAGACTGAAGGAGTACCGCTCGCAGGGCACTTCCATTCTTCTCTCGACCCATTCTCTTCATGTTGCCGAAGAGATCGCCGATCGGGTGGCAATTATCGAGGGGGGGAAAGTTCTTACGATAGGCCGGATAGATGAGATTCGCGCTCAAGCGGGAGTGGAGGGCGCGAACCTTGAGGAGATATTTATGAGGATTACAACGTCAGCCCTGGCTATCGATTAGTCTCTCTGAATCCCTTTGCTCACCCCTCCCGTGCCCCAAACCCCCGGGGTATACGCAGGTCGAACAGATCACTGCGAACAGGAGTTGTACACTCCGATTTACTATGGATAAAGGTGAGGGTCGAGTCGTCGGTCGGGAGGGAAACGACCACTTTACTCGGTATATGGTGAGCACCACACGCTATGATATCGCTGTAGCGAGCGGAAGCAAGAAGCTTACCAGTTACCTTTTCGTGGACTTTGAGCTCCTCCATTGCGAGTGTATCAGCACGCATCCTCCAGCTGAATTCGTTGTTTCCTTTGACGACTGCGATCTCGGAGGCGCTTTGGTAAATTTTGAGTGAGGCGTCAGTGAGGGAGAGGGGAGGAATGCGGCCTAAGATGAGGGAGGCGATCTCTTGCTCGGTAGCAGGAACCTGAAGGAATGATTTACTAAAGGTTTCTGCGGTATCGCCCGAGATTGCCTCTTTTGTGGTGAAATCGATGAGAGTCGCTCTTCCACCGTTAGCAGTGAGCTGTTGAAGAGTTATGGCTGAGTTGAGCGGGAAAAGGTCGAATCTAATTTTGTCGGGGGTCGCGTAAATAAGCGCGTAGCGAAAAGATTCGGTTGAGGTAGTGCGTTGCGAGGGGCTTTCACCTGAAGTGGTCGCGTCGGCTGGTCGAGTTACGGTTGCTCGGACGAGAGCTTTCAGATTCGCAGGGAGTCTTGATTCTGTGGAGAGTCGCTCAATGATGGCTGTACGACTCTTTCCCGCGAGAAGATTGCCTACGATGGGGGGTTCGCCTCCGCCAAAAAGGATGGCGCAGCCAGTGGCGATAACGGTAATCGGAAAAACCAAAAGGAAGCGGTTGGGTAATGAAAAGAGGTGTAAGTGACCCATTGATAGCTCCTGAGAAGGTTAAGGGAAGATTAATTTTCAGAGGGGAGGTTTTGGAGCTTTCCCTTTGCTGCATCACGTTTTTCTTCGAGCCGTTGTCGCTCAGTTCGCTCCTGATTCGTCGCGGGTTCAGCGGCAGATGTTCCGAAGGCCTCAATCGCCCGCTCATACACTTTTGCTGCTTCATCGTGTTGATCCTTCACCGCGAGAGCGTCTCCCAGGTGCTCGAGGATCGTGGGATCTCGGGGGAGTAGTTCAGTCGCGTGGCGGAGCTCTATGATTGCTTCATCAATCCTACCCCGTTTTAGAATTATCCAACCGAGGGTATCGTGAAAATATCCCTCGCGAGGTCGGAGGTGAATGGCTCTTCTGCTGAGCTTCTCTGCTTCGACGAGATCCTCACCTCGTTCTGCCATTAGGTACGCCACAAAATTAAGGCTTTCGGGATGGTCTGGTTGTGCGGCGATAATGGACCGAGCCTCCTGATAGGCGGCCTCTTCTTCACCGAGGTCGTGTAGAGTCATAACATAGTCATAGCGAAGGTCGTAGGCCTCAGACTGCTTCCCAATCGCTGACTCGAGGAGAGTGCGCGCTTCCTCGAGCTTTTTTGCTTCTCTCAGGATCGTTATATAGAAGGTAAATATTTGAGGCGATTGGCCGTTGTCGGCCTCATATGCCTTTTTTATCGACTCTAGGGCACATGGGATATTGTGAGCCTCTTTGCAGATAAAGCTCGCAAATGCATTCGCTTTGGCATAGAGCTCGTTCGTTGTCGGTATCTGCGAAATCTGCTCGAGAGCCTGAGGGAGTTTGTTGGTGCTTGCGAGGATGGTCGCGAGGTAGTAGCGGGCGCCTCCGTGTTCCGGTTGTTGAGCAATGATGAGTTGAAGCTCTCGTTCAGCTTCTTGGAACTGTTGCTTCTGGATGTGAATGAGAGCGATCTTGAATCGGGTATCGGTTGTGTCCTCTTCGACATCCTCAAGAAGCCGGAGTTGCTCGAGCGCTTCATCCAACTCGTTGTCGCTGATTAGGAGCGTTCCCAAAATCTTCCGGGCGATGATGTTTCGGGGGTCGCGTTCAAGGATGTGACGGCAAATCTCTTTTGCTTGAGAATTTTTCGAGCGTCGTACGAGTATCCTGGCATAATCGACGCAAATGGGCAGATTTTCGGGATTGAGCTCGTAGGCGCGATGGATTGAAGACTCTGCTTCGGCAAGATCGTCGGTTGCCTCGTAAGCTCGCCCAAGGAAGTAAAGGACCAATGAGTCATCGGGGTCGTTTGGAATGTACCTCTTGAGAACCGAAATCGCCTCTGCGTTGCGATTTAACTTCATCAAAAGACCCGAGAGGATAAGATAGCCATCAACGCTCGTCGGTTCTTTCTCGATCACCTGCTCATAGAAAGGGAGTGCTTCAGCCCCTCGCTCAAGAGCGTCAAGTATTCCCGCATGAAGCAGGAGTACTTTAACCTCGGAGGGTTCAACCTCGAGTGCCTGCGTACTCTGTTGAAGTGCCGCCTCGAGATTTCCCTCTTTGAGCTCTAACTCTGCGAGTCGGACGTTGAGCTCGGGCACAGGGGTTCCAATGAGTGCTTCGGCCCGCCGAAGGCTCATCATCGCACCGGAAAAATCCTCTGCATCGTAGCGGAGTTGGCCGACCAAAAACTGATAGTATCCCTCAGAGGCACGGCTGATATCGCGATCCATGACGACTGATCGGGTTCTCTCGACGCTCAGGTCGAACGTCTTCTTACTCTGATCCGTTGGGCGGGGCTCAGTAAGAATGGAGCATCCGGTCGTGGAAAGGGCAAAGGCGATGGTCAGGAGAGTTGATGAGGCCCTCGTCGAGGTCAACAGATAAGGAGAGGGAGGGCGGTGCATCATGAGGGAGCCAGCTACTGGGGGTAGGGGGGTGATCATTCTGCTTTTGCCTCCCAAGGCCATCATCGCACCGTTCTGACCGGGTTGTCTCGCGCACATCGCACGCCCCCACCTGAGGGCTTCTGGTAGTGTAAGGATTAAGTACGAAACGTGCACCCCTCAAGGAGAGGGGAAAACGGAAAAAGAAAAAGGGTAACGGAGTATCGGTGCAAGGGGAATTGCTGCCTGCCAAGCGTGCGTGAACTACCCTTGAGCGGGAGATAGCTGAGAGAGAACTGGAGATATTAAGTGACAGCTAGATGGCGGCTGTACTGGATGGCGACTGCACTGGAGGGCGACTGTCCTAGAGGCCAACTTTCAAAGAATCACCGGCTCGACGCTGAGACACAGAATGCTCGCCCGCAAGGACTCGAACCTCGATAGCTGGAATCAGAATCCAGAGTCTTACCATTAGACGACGGGCGAATACAGAGAATTATCATCACAGGCCTGCCAAAAAGGCAACACCGAGCGAAACTTATCCGAGAAAGAGGGCAACGAGCCGCAATGTTTTGGCAATCTTCGGGGTTATAGGGCAAACTAGGGCCGTTTGCCGAAGGTTTTATGGACCGAAGATTTACTACGGGGCGCCTAGCCCTTGCGGCCTGGTTAGCTGCAAAGGTAGCGATCCTGATGGTGTTTTTATTGGGCCGATGGCCGTTTGTATCTCTTTCGCTGGGAGTTCTCGTCGGGGTAGCCGTTGTTGCGGACCCTCGTCCAATCCAGGGGCACATCCAGCGGGCTGTGTGGGCAACGGCGGCCACAACATCCCTTTTTCTTCTTTGGTCGCTCTTCGACCATCTGCCGGAGGGAAGGGCCGTTAATCTGCTTCTTGCCGGGCACCTTGCCCTTGATGCGGGGGTGCAGACGGCTATTCAGCTCGTTGAGCGAGCCGCAGAGCCGAGCGTTGCTTGGCTTTTCGTGCGCCTCGGTCTTGGAGTTCCGTTCGTTCAGGCTTTGTGGCTCACGATTGTGTTGGGTCATGCGGTGATCATGAGCGGATTTGCGGCGTTGCAACTCATCGCAACGGGTAATGCTCCTTCGGTGGTTCTGCTGCCGATGAGGGTCCCCCGCCTTGATGATCCCTCTGCGTTCACTGAGGTGAAACAATTCCTCGGGAAAGCGCAATGGAGTGGGTCAGCATTTCGAAGCCTGTCCGGATTTCGAGCCCTTGTCGGCCGGAGTTGGCAGGTTCTGACTCGGGATGCTGAGGTGGGCCTGCTTACGGGAGAGGGGCCGATTGCCGTGCGGTGGCGCCGGATCCCTGCGCTCGTGATCGTTCCTCTTCAGGGTGCGATTCTCGTCGCTGCCAATCTCGGATCCCTCGCCTTTCGGGCGGTGGCTGAGACGGCGGTGTGTGTGGGTTTGTATGCAGTTTGGTATATTCACGCCCACCAGAACAGTTCACAGAACATCGCTCTTCAGGTAGGACTCCTGGCTATCATTAACCAAGCGTTGGTGTATAGCCGGTGGCAAGTTGTGGTTCGGTTCCTCGAGCCACTCGTGGTAGGGCTCTTCGGGCCAGTGCTGACGCGAGTCCGCACCGCGCTTGGCGTGGTCATCGCATCTGTCATTCGAGGTATAGCCTCGTTTGCGGTTGCGGGTGCAATGTTCTTGACGGCTCAACCGAAGGATGGAACGGAGAAGTCCTCGCCTCTTGCATCATCTCGTAATGAGGTGGTCGCCGATTCTCCGCGAAAAGAGGCCGGTTCCTCGGATAGCGAAGAGGGTTCTTCATGAAGGTCTTAAGGGTTGTGGTGCTGTGATGTTATTCATGGCGGACCGCAACCCTTTCTCTTTTTTCTGTTGCGAGGTTGTGAGTCAATACTCCTCGTTCGCCCCCGAGCCCGGATATTGCAGCGAGCCGTCGGGGGGCACCATCCTTGACCCCTTCGCTTTTTGTGGGTGATAATTTAGGCGCTTTGCGCGCAATCTCTCCCGTGGCGAGAGTTGCCTCTCCTTATCGCCGTTTCTAAACAGGAATGCAGTCATGATGAACACAAAAGTCGGTCTGGCCGAGATGCTCTGTAACGGGGTAATCATGGATGTAGTAACCGCGGAGCAGGCGCGGATCGCGGAGGATGCGGGTGCTGTTGCGGTGATGGCGCTTGAGCGGGTTCCCTCTGATATTCGCAAGCAGGGCGGTGTCGCTCGGATGAGCGATCCTCGATTGATAGAGGAGATAAAAGCTGCGGTGAGCATCCCGGTGATGGCGAAGGTTCGTATAGGACACATTGCAGAAGCTCAGATTCTCGAGGCTATCGGGGTCGATTTCATCGACGAGTCAGAGGTGCTCACTCCAGCCGACCCGCAATTCCATATTGATAAATCGCTATTCAAGACACCCTTCGTGTGTGGTGCGTGCAATCTTGGCGAGGCGTTGCGACGGATCAATGAAGGTGCGGCGATGATCCGCACAAAGGGTGAAGCGGGTACGGGTAACATTATCGAAGCGGTTCGTCACATGCGGCAGATTACGAGCGAACTTGGGGTGCTTCGAAATGTGGCGGGCTCAGAGTTAGAGGCGAAGGCGCTCGAGTATCGAGTTCCTCTCGCGTTACTGGAGGAGGTCAAAGGGGCGGGGCGCCTTCCGGTACCGAACTTCGCAGCAGGCGGTGTCGCGACCCCCGCAGATGCTTCGCTCATCCGGCAGCTTGGTGCTGAATCGGTTTTTGTCGGTTCGGGGGTTTTTCATTCGAGTAATCCGAAGGCTTTTGCACGCGCGATCGTAGTAGCAACCGCTTTCTACACCGATCCGATTCGGCTGCTCGAGGTTTCGCGTGGGCTCGGTGAGCCGATGCGTGGCATCGAGATAGGTCAGATTCCGGCTGGGGCAGAGCTGGCAAAGCGAGGTTGGTGATCGGTATCTTCGGATAGGTGTTTGCGAGCGGAGGAAGTTTATATGAAGGTTGGAATCCTCGCGCTCCAGGGGTGTGTTGAGCCACACAGGTCCGCATTCGAGCGTCTTGGGCTCGAGGCGATGTTGGTCCGTTCTTGTGCAGACCTTGATAGAGTCGAGCGATTAGTTCTCCCCGGTGGTGAGAGCACAACCATGCTCCATCTGCTTCGCATTAGTGGTATGTTCGACCCCCTCGCTACCTTCT
>OMIW01000148.1 GCA_900299205.1 Pseudomonadota bacterium | reverse complement strand
TTCTAGTGGAGTGCCAGTCCAGTGCGGAAGTTTGCGTCGCTCTGCGGAGATGACGACGGACGTGTCATCAAGAGCGAGTGGGGACTTTGCCAAGTATCTCGTGTCAAGAGGCTCTTCAGATTATGCAATCGAGCAATGCTGTGCTCGTTGATGTCCGCACTCCAGCAGAGTTCGGCGATGTGCGTGCGAAGGGGGCGGTCAATCTTCCGCTCGATCAGCTGACGAAGGAGTCGCTCTCGTCGATAGCAAAGGGTAAGCAGATTTTGTTTATCTGCCGTAGTGGAAAGCGAAGTGAGCAGGCGCTTGCGCAGGCGATATCGTGGGGGTTCTCAGGTGAGAACGTTGTCGGGGGCACCATGGCGTGGGAGAGCGCGGGATGCGCGGTTGTGCGCGGCGAAGCATCGGTTATCTCGCTCGAACGCCAGGTTCGCATCGCTGCCGGAGGATTGGTCGCTGTCGGTACGGCTCTTGGATTGCTCGGGGCAACGTGGGCGCTTGCGGTTCCGCTGGTGGTTGGGTGTGGGTTGGTCTTTTCAGGGGTGACCGACACCTGTGGACTCGCGATGGTGATCGCGAAGATGCCGTGGAATCGGCGGTGTGGTTCGGCATGCGCGCGCTGAGATGAAGATCGACTTGAGGGGGAGGGGGATTCGGCGAATTCTTCTCCCCGAGCATCGGTATGAGCAGCGGAGGTTAATACGAAGATGAAGGGTAACTATTCAGCCTCCCTTTTTAAGAGAGTCATTCGAAAGACATCAAAGGGATGAAACGCAGTGGTGATTCGAGTGGCTCGACTCGCTCAACGCTCGTCGGCCGTTTTTTGCTGAATAGTTAGTTGTCTCCCTCTGGCAGGCGTTCGCCCGCCATCCCGAAGGGGTTGTGGGAGGTCGTTGGAAATTTCAGGGGTAAATAGTTTCTCTTTAAAAAAAAGGGGGGCAAACGAGTTTGTCGAAAGCCCCCCTCAACCCATCGTGCGTCTCGAAGCGTAACGAACCGAAACGATTAGCTATCGGCTTCGAGGAGGCTGATTATGTTCAGCA
This sequence comes from Pseudomonadota bacterium, assembly GCA_900299205.1. GTDB lineage: Bacteria > Bdellovibrionota_C > UBA2361 > UBA2361 > OMIW01 > OMIW01. The sequence continues at coordinate 1,781 of OMIW01000148.1, read as the reverse complement.
ATTCGCCCGTGCGGAGATAGACCTCGTTCATAATCTCGGGTCGCGACTGCCCCCGCTTATGCAACGCCTTTTCGAGGCGCGCAATTATTTCTCGGGGGCATTCATTGGCCGGCGTCACCAAAGTAACCTTATTGTGCATAACTTATGACAGATTAGCCCCCGCCCGTCAAACGAAGTTGCAATTAGTTATTTTCGTTGTCTCCCATGAGCCGAACTACTGCTGCAACGTCTACCTCCTCAACTCACCAAGCTGAAAGCGCCTGCTTGCCCCAAATCGATCCGTCATTAAGGGAGTTGGTAGTCGAGCAGGTTCGGAGCTATCCGGAAGGGCGTATTCTCGATATTGCAGAAGAGGTTTTTTCGTTGATTGAGCAGAGGTTTGACGTACATAAGCTTTTTCATGCTTTTGATGGCGAAATCGTCACCCAGGGTCGGCTGTACGAGGAGTTAGTGCAGGAACAACGATGGGAGGATGTTGAATCTCTGTTGCGAGCTCATCAGGTGAAGCCACTGGTGGAGAACGCAGAGATTCTCACGAAGCTGTTTGCCTCGGCATCCCCAGAAGTTGGCCAGATAATGGCAAACGAACTCGTGATCCAGTCGTTCCCGTTGCAGGGTTCCCCGCACAAGCTAAATCGCTCAGCCCTCGATGAAGCGCTCAGGATGATCCCCGCGGAGTATCTCATCGGTCTGAGTGAGGAGGGGGTGTACACTCTGCGAGAGCGGTTTGGTCTCAATCATGTCGCGCAAAACCGATTCGACTCTATCGAAGCAGTCCTCCAGAAAGCAGCGAGTGAACTCAAGACAATGACCGGAAATCCTGAGCTTGGTCGTCAGCTTATTGATCAAATGCTCACCTATCCCCGGTCTCGCTTCGAGAAGGAAACCAAGAAAAGACACGGCCTCAACGTAAAGCCATTTAATCCCAGTAAGCTGAGCACCGACTTGGAGGGCGTCCTACAGGTATTAAACGGGTGGTCAAAAACTCGTTATCCGGATCCTCTTCCCGATAACACACGCGATACTATGCTCCAAACACTCGAGGGAAACGACTCGTACAAAGAGCTTCCCGAGACCTTCAAGGAGACGGTGAGGCGGGAATTGCGTCACGGGCCGGAACGACTTAAGAGAGTCCTTACGACGCAGCGAAATGCGGAGATTATTGGTGACCGTGCAGAGCAAAAGGCGCGGGAGCTGTTGGCGGGTATGTCTGGAATCGTTGCGGGTGTCTATTTCTCGTGTAAATTCTCTGATGCCGACATGATGGGCAGGGACCTGGCGGTCCTCCTTTTTGATGGGCGTACGGTATACCTTGATATCAAAGCAAGCGATGCAGCGGCAACGCTTGCGAAGGATAAACGGGTGGAGTTCGCAAATCACAGCGGATTGTCCCCTCAGCTTACCTTCGTCAAAAACCTGAGGAATGAATCCGCGCCGGGTCAGGTATACCGTAACTCTCTCATCGTTGTCGTAGATCCCCGAGATGACGATGACGCGCGAAATAAGGCGAATTTGCTCAATGCGTTGATGCCGCCTGATTGAGTGATGCCGTCGTAAAGCTGTCACAATTACGACCTCTGCAGATAGAGCCCTCGTTGTTTTTGCTCTTTATCAACTAAGCACTAGATACCTCTTAAATCTCGCCAAAAAAGCGGCTATCTGGGCCCATTCGGTGACGCGATCCGTGCTGGCACGCCTTAAGGGTAGGAAAATCAATATCCCCAACGATATCGGAGGCATGCCATCTCCTCAAGTGACTTCGTAGCCTCTGGCGGTGCCAT
>OMIW01000147.1 GCA_900299205.1 Pseudomonadota bacterium | reverse complement strand
CCCATGAGCGATGTGAGAAGCTTTGACTCGGCCGAGTACGTTGAACTGCCAACAAGAGAAGAGCTCGATTTTTAGCGTCCAACAATCTGGTTGGCCACCCTCACAAGAGATGTCCCGGATGAGGAGAGACTCTTGACCGTTCCACTGGTCACGAATCACCAACCAGAATCGTAGCATCCATATCGGTCTTTGCCCTCGCCTTGAGCGTATTGAGGACCGAAGAGAGGACTATTGCCCCCTCGCGGGTAGCAAGCTCTCGCCGAACCAAGGAGGTTTCCCTCTCTCGATCAACCGCGGTCGGCTCGGTTACCGCCGCAATCCTCGCCACAATCCACCGCCCCTCTCCACGAACCGGCTTTGGAGTCGAAGATCCCACCGCCCCATAGCTGAGGAGCTGGCGACGAAGCCCCTCATCTTGCAGAGCCCCCTGTCCCCCCGAAGACAGCGTCACACCTTTCTCGAAATCTACAGGAATCGCTGCATCCTTTCCGACCTCGGTCAAAGACCGACCATCTGAACCGAGAGCTACGATCAGTTCTTCGGCTTTTTTAAGCGCCTGCTTATCCGCCCCTTCAGCCCGAAATGCCGCGACAACCAGGTCGCGAATCTCCTCAAGAGGTGGCGCAGTGGCCTCACGGTGCTCGACAACTTCAACGAGCGCCAAACGCGAACCCAGGTCGATGAGCTGTCGAGGCTCAGTGGGCATACCGAGAACCTTTCCAGTTAGCTCGCGAACGTCTGTGGAGGCTCCCTCAGCTCGGCCGAGAAGCCCTCCGGATTCCAGTACCTTGAGAGAGTATTTTGCCGAGAAGTCGTTGAGGGTCCCTTGTCCCGCTGTCCATTCACTGAACAACTGCTCAGCATCGTGAGCAAGATACCCTGGAATCTCCTCCTTCTTCAGTTCCGCCTCTACCTCGCCCCTGACCTCGTCAAGCGGTCGTCGAACCCCGAGCTTTAGATCGACAATCCTCACGATATCTACACCGCCATCACGCTCAATCAGTTGAGGCTCGAAGTCGGGATCATCCCGAAATACCACCGCATCGAATTCCTTACCGCGACTTCCTGCTTGCACCCAACCCAGATCGCCCCCTTTCTCCCTCGATTTAGGCTCGACCGAGTATTTTTGGGCCAAATCGCCAAACTTGGTACCTTGGGATATCTCCTTAATGATCTCCTTCGCCTGATCTAAAACCTTCCCTTTTGCGTTTTCACTTCCGTCCGATGGATAATCAAGCTGAATAAACTCAACCCGCGCCGAATCGGGAAGGGTAAACCGTGAGGGATTAGTTTGATAGAACTCCTCAATCGCGGATGGCTCAATCATGATCCTTCCCGCAACCCGATCTCCATCCAGAATAACATAACGGAATGCTACCTTTTCCGGCTCCTCAAATCGTGCTTTCCGCTCGTTATAAAATGAACTGAGCTCATCGGGAGTAGGAGCTAAAACCGATTTCTCAAGAGATGAGGCGTCAATTTTCGCAACCTCGACATCGTATGAGGAAAATTTTCGACGCACATCTCCCTGGATTTCCGCATCGCTGGGAAGAGCGACATTTGAGAGAAGCGCGCTGACCCGACGTCGCAGGAGATCCTGACGGACCTTTGCTTCAAAGACAGGCGCGGCCATACCCGAGCGGGCAAGAACACCCTCGTAATTAGCAAGACTCCCGCCGAGCATCTCTGTGATCTCAGAGGCAACCTCTCTATCAGACACTGATAACCCTAACTGCCCTCCCAGCTGTCGGATAAGGATTCCGTTTATCAGATCGTCGGCCACCCGCTGCGAGACATTTATATTCAGCATTTGCAGCAGATTCTGGTATTCTGTACCGAATTGTGAGCGAAATCGCTCCTCTACTGCTCGTTTTTGCCGGTAAAAATCCTCAAGGGAGACGTCTTCATCATTGACCTTGATTGCGTATCGCTTGGCACGATCTGAACCTAGGTTTACCCCAAATCCGATCATACTGGTGGCTATCATCGCGATCGCTATCGAGCCGAAAATGGTTTTATGAAAGCGTCTCAATGTTCTCATCATGTGCGCGTTCTTCCCGAAAAATTTCCTCTATCGCATGTAAACCACGGAACGGTCGCGGTCAGCCCGGTCCTCTGTCACCCACGCGCCATCACTTTGATCCCAACAACTCGGCGAGAGAGCGACCGTCCAAATCCTTGGCCTCCTCCCACGGAGTAATGCGCCCGAGGTCTTCGAGCAACGCCCCCACGAGGCCACTCTGCTCTTCGGTCGTGACAACCACCATCACCGAGCCCTCGGAATCAAATGTTCGGACAAAGGCTAAACCCTCGTAACTCTCAAGTATAGCCTGAATAAGCCCCACAAACGGCTCAGCCATCCGCAGTCGAACGTAGGCGCACCCCTCTTCAGAACGCCATGAAAGACCCATATCGCTCCTACTCGCCAGTTCGACGCTTAAGGGCATCCTGAAGAAGCTTGGTCAGAATCTGCGGATTTGCCATCCCCTTGGTTGCCTTCATCACCTGCCCCACAAAATAAGGAAAGAGTCTCTCATTCCCCGAGAGATACTGCCCCAGCTGCGTAGGATTGCTGTCAAGAACCCCTTCAATCAAGCGAGCAATCTCACCTTCATCAGAATTCTGACGAAGCCCCTTTTCTTCAACTATCGCCGCAGCGGATCGGCCAGTGCTCCACATATCCTCGAAGACCGTTTTTCCGATCTTACCCGAGATTACGCCTTCATCAATCAACCCCACGAGCTCGCCGAGCCGTTCCGCGCTCACCGGAGCGTTTTCGATATCGAGCCCATCCCGCTTGAGTAAACCAAAGAGCTCGGTTGTCACCCAGTTGGCAGCAAGCTTCCGGTTTTTACCTGCATTCGCTACTGCAAGATAGTAATCAACGGTAGAACGCTCGGCGGTAAGCACCTCGGCATCGTATTCCGAAAGTCCGTACTCATCGATGAGACGGCGCCTAAGCGCCGCTGGTAGCGGGGGCATCGACGAGCGGATCTGCTCGATCCACGATTCCTCCACGACAACCGGCGGAAGATCCGGATCGGGAAAATAACGATAGTCGGCAGACTCCTCCTTGCCACGCATACTGCGAGTCGTCCCGGATGCACTGTCGAAAAGTCGTGTCTCTTGGATAACGACCCCGCCCCCCCGTAACACTGATTGCTGACGGGCAATTTCATACTCAATCGCCCGCTCGACGAACTTAAATGAATTGATATTTTTGATCTCGGCTCTGGTGCCATACGCCGACTGTCCCAGAGGACGAAGCGATATATTGGCATCACATCGCAAACTACCCTCCTCCATATTGCCGTCACTGATACCCAAGAATCGCACGATCTGGCGGATAACCCGGAGATATTCCGCCGCCTCGGCAGGAGAACGAAGATCCGGCTCGGTAACGACCTCAAGAAGTGGCACCCCCGCTCGGTTCAAGTCAACGAGCGACGACTCGGTGCGAACATCGTGGATATTCTTTCCCGCATCCTCCTCCATGTGGATTCGTTTTAATCCGATGACCCGCTTCGCCCCGGATTGCAACTTGATTTCGACCGAGCCAGCTTCACAGATTGGCTCATCATACTGGGATATCTGATACCCCTTGGGAAGATCGGGGTAGTAATAATGCTTTCTCGCAAAGCGGCTGTAACGACGAATCTGGCAATTCGTCGCAAGGCCCATCATGATTGCAGCTTCAATAACCTTTTTATTAGCTACGGGAAGAGTGCCAGGAAGTGCAAGCGTCAGGGGATCGACATGCTCGTTGGGGTAACCTCCGTAGGCTGCCGAGGCCCCACAAAAAATCTTCGAGCTCGTCGCGAGCTGTACATGGGTCTCAAGACCAATAACCACTTCAAATTCCATTCCGCTTTCTCCTGTCGCTCTCTCGATTCTTCTTCTCTTGCATCCCTTCCTGACTCACCTTCTGAGAGGCATGCCGTTATTAGGCATAGCCGTTCGGAATCTTCTGCCACGAGGTATCAACCCGTTCGAAGGCGGCCGCCACTGAAAAGAGGGTCTCCTCGTCAAAGGGTCTACCGATAAGTTGGGCACCAATCGGCAATCCCTGGCCGTCAAAACCGCACGGCACACTCATGCCCGGAAGACCGGCCAGATTTACCGGAATCGTGAAAATGTCATTGAGATACATCGCGAGGGGATCGGCCGTCTTCTCTCCGGCCTTAAACGCAGTCGTGGGGGATGTGGGGGCAAGAATGACATCGCACTTATCTCGGAATGCGTTGCTGAAATCCTGCGCAATGAGCGTTCTCGTTTTCTGAGCACGGATGTAGTACGCATCATAGTACCCGGACGAAAGAACGAAAGATCCTATCACGATTCGCCGCTTTACCTCTCTGCCAAACCCTTCAGAGCGACTCTTTCGGTAAACCTCGGTAAGTCCCTTAGCGTCAGTTGACCTATGTCCGTATCGAATACCATCATACCTCGCAAGATTCGATGAGGCCTCAGCTGGTGCGAGCACGTAGTAGACCGCGAGTCCCACCTCTGAGTGCGGGAGCGAGATATCAACCGGAATCATTCCTTGCGCCTCCAGGGTCGCTGCAACCCGAAGCACCGACTCCTTAACCTCGGGGGAAAGCCCCGACACGAAGTACTCGCGGGGAATACCAACCCGAAGCCCCTTCACCGGTCGCTGACACGCGGCTACAAGGTCAGGAACCGCACGATTCGATGAAGTCGCATCGTGTTTATCTTCACCCGAGAGGACACCGCACAGAAGCGCACTATCGGCGACAGTGCGGGTCATCGGACCAACCTGATCGAGCGAAGATGCATACGCGACGACTCCGTAGCGACTCACCCGACCGTAAGTGGGCTTCATCCCCACAATCCCGCAGAGCGCCGCCGGCTGTCGGATTGAACCCCCGGTATCAGTGCCAAGAGCAGCAGGAGCAAGTCGCGCCGCCACTGCGGCCGCAGACCCTCCGCTAGAACCTCCCGGCACTCGCGAAGTGTCCCAAGGGTTCTTCACTGGCCCAAAGAAAGAAGTCTCGTTCGATGAACCCATCGCGAATTCATCGAGGTTCGTTTTCCCTACAACAACCGCACCAGCCGCGCGAAGTCGCGAGACAACGGTAGCATCGTATGGTGGGATGAAGTTGGACAGTATCTTACTCGCTGCCGTCGTGCGAACCCCCTGCGTGAGGATAAGATCCTTCACCGCTATCGGAACCCCTAAAAGGGGCGCAATAGCTCCCTGCTTCCTCTTGGCATCAGCCTCTGCCGCCTCTGCAAGAGCTCGCTCACGAGGGACTTCAATAAAAGCGTTAAGATCACGATGCGCCTCGATGCGATCGAGAAAAAGAGTGGTCAACTCGACCGAGGAGACCTCACCTGAAGCGACAAGTCGTGCGGCATCAATTGCGGAAATGTCGGGTGTTATCTGCGTGGGAGGAAGGGAGGTGGACATGATACTTCGAACCTACATTATGACGATTGATTATCCAGCCCGTTTTTTCGCAGAAAAAGAGCCTTCTTTTGTTCGCTTGGTTGGACGGAAATGCCTCTACCCCTCGATAATAAGCGGCACCCGCAAATATCGACCCGAAGAATCGGGCGCCTGTCCAAGAACGACTTCAATCGGCAGATGTTCACCGAGCACGTCGTTTCTGAACACATTGTGCGCCTCGGAGGCATGACTGGTCGGGTCAACATTACTCACATCAACCCCCTGAAGACTGTCAACATGACCAAGAATCTTCTCCAACTCACCTCGCAGGTGAGGAATGTCCTCAGACTGTGGATCAAGAGCACTCAGCTTTATCAATTTTTCAACCGCGTCTTCTGACAACGGATGAGACGATACCGGACGAGATTCTTCTCCCACGACGCTTCCTCATTGAATCGGTACCGGAGGGATACGGCCCACGAACCACTTTTGGGGGGTACCTCCCGGAACGGGGTTGATGACATTATCGGCAGAATGATGTAGCTAAATTGTTAGTCAAGCGTAAAGGATGCCATTAAAGGGGTATAATGGTCCAGTCCCGAGCCTTCGGAGAAGTACCATGAGCGGGACTCGCTATTTCAGATCTAGGATGGCACACCGGTTTGCGATTCTCGTGACTGCGCCCGGCACTCCACAATGAGCGATTTTCGATGTTCTTACTTGAACCATGACTCCCACCATTCTCTTTGCTGATGATGAACAAGAAGCCGCGCAGCTGATCATCTCACTCCTTCGCCCGCATCTTCCGCCAGAGGCGAAGGTGCTTTTGGCGAAAACTCATCAGGAAGCCATTTCCCTTCTCCGAGAGTTTAATCCCCTCGTCGCGGTATCAGATCTTGCACTAGATCCTTCCGTCGGACCAGAATCGGGTTTTGCGCTCATTCGTGAACTCCATCGACACAACCCGCGCCCCGAGGTTTTGGTGCTCACCAGCCACCACGACACCCGCTACGGCATTGAGGCACTTAAGCACGGAGCGGCCGCCTTTCTCGCCAAGCCCCCCCATCCTGAACATCTCGCCGCGCTCATCTCGAATGCGATGAACAATGCGCTCCTACGGGCCCATTACCAGACGCTCCGGGCAGCGAAGGATATTGCTGAACTCGATGAGTTTCAGGGAACCTCCTCTCACGCAGCCCGCATCCGAGATCTGATCCGCTTCGCTGCATCATCAAAACTTCCCCTCCTCATCACCGGAGAGTCGGGAACGGGCAAAGGTCTTGTCGCTCATGCCGTTCATCGACGTTCGGTATTAACCGGAAAATTCGTTCGCTACCAAGCAAATTTTGTCTCGGGAGATCTCTTTGCGAGCGAACTTTTTGGCCACACGAAAGGGGCATTTACCGGTGCAATCGCGTCCCGACGAGGCCTCCTTCTTGAGGCACACAACGGCTCCTTCTTCCTTGACGAGATAGACGAACTTCCCCTGTCAGCACAGGTCACCCTCCTTGGAACGCTTCAGGAAAAGCAATTCCGTCAGCTCGGCGCAAATAATGAGATATCCTCTCAGTTTCGGCTGATATCAGCGACGAACTTTCCGATAGCAGATGCCCTTGAGAATGGAAAACTACGCCGCGATTTTTTCCACCGCATCTCGGCGATAACCATTCATATACCACCGCTGCGAGAACGCGCCGAAGATATTGCCCCCCTTGCTCTCGCCGCACTTGAGCGTGCCCAGCTCGAGGACGACCTTCCGGCCGTATCAATAAGTGATCCAGTGCTCGCCGCACTCAGTGCATACTCCTGGCCCGGCAATGTTCGTGAGCTTATCCAGGAGATCCAGCAGGCAGCTCACCGGGCGCTCTTTCGGGGGGATGATCAGATCATGGTTAAGGATCTGTCTCAGGTGATCGCGGGAGGAGGGCAGATTCGGGATTCAGAAGGGGCGGGGGAGTCACGTGATTTCAACGGGAAGGTAAAGGCGTATAAACGGGGCCTGGTACTGGAGGCACTTGAAAAGACAGGAAATAATCAGGTTCACGCGGCCAGACTGCTTGGGATAGACCGGGGGAGTTTGCGGCGAGTCTTAGAAGGGGATTGAGGGGGAAAAACCAAAAGCAAACCACCCATCGGGGATGAAATAAGGTGGTAATATTAGATAGTTAGGCCGTGACTTTATACCTTAAAACACTCTCATTCAATCACTCGAGTTCATTTTGTCAGCGAAACGGTTGATCAGCGTCAATAAAGGAGTACCCTTACTGAAGTTGTTTTAAATTTATGCAATGGTTTTTGCAGGCTCCGATGATTCAAAGAGCAACCCGCCTTCGTGTCTCTGAGAGTCCTGAGGGTCTCCAAACAGAGGTGGAGGCTTGGGGGCAGGGCTGTTGGGAATCAGTACCTCATCATCAGGCGGACGGCAAGGCACTTCTCCAAGAGGTCCTGCGATTCATCTCTCACGAGATAACCCTCTTGGACAAAGAGTTGGTCGGACTCAAACTCAGTCTCCCTCTTTCGGGCGAAGACTGGTGGCGAGTGATGAACGTGACGGGAGAGCCGTTTTCATCCGAATCGTTTGACTGCCAAGTTCCGGAGATTTGCTTCACTGCTGCCGGGGCAGACTACCCTGGCTGTCGCCTGACGCCCTCTCGGCCCTCGGTTCGGCAGCTGTTCGGCGGCCGGTCAACCTTCGATAAGGAGGTCTCGGAGGAGCTCTTGCGGTTGGTGAGGACTTACGCCTGAGCCTCTTTCCCTTAAGCCGGGCCACCAGTGGGTGACCCGGTTTTTTTACCACCCCGAATGTCTCTCGTCCTCCTCAAAACAAAAATTCCCCCTACTCTCCCACTACCACCTCGCCGTACCCTAACGGTATGGCGAAAAAATACTCATCCCTTCCCTTCCTTCACGACCTCCTCGACACACCATCCCCGACTGGCTACGAAGTTCCCATCCAACGGGTGGTCCGGTCCTACATCGAGCCATTCGCCGATGCGGTCTCTGTCGACCTCCATGGAAACCTCTCAGCGGTCCTCAACCCCTCCGCCAAGAAGAAAATAATGCTGGCGGGGCACTGCGATCAGATTGGCCTCACGATTAAGCATATCTCAAAGGAGGGGTTCCTTTCCGTTGATAAATTGGGGGGGGTTGATCTCGGCGTATTATACGGGGCGAAGGTAACAGTCCTTGGTAAGAAAGGACCGATACCGGGTATCATTGGCCGCAAACCGATCCATATTCAGTCAGCCGATGAGCGATCCAAAACGAGTCACGATATCGCTAAGATCTGGGTTGATATTGGAGCAAAGGATAAGGCCGATGCCGAAAAGTTTGTTGAACTCGGGGATGCTCTTGTGTTCGAGCCTGGTCGGATCGAGCTAAAAAATGGACTGATCGCAGGTCCCGGTCTCGACAATCGGGTTGGACTGTATGTGGTAATGGAGACGCTGCGGCGACTACATAAGCAACGGCTTCAGGTAGCCCTCTTCTCGGTCAGCACCGTTCAGGAGGAGGTCGGACTACGAGGAGCGACAACTGCGGCACATTCGATCCATCCCGAGGTCGGAATTGCTGTTGATGTCACGCACGCGAACGATAACCCTTACCACGACACTCCAAAGGGGGAGGCCTGTAATCTCGGGGCGGGACCGACGATTGCGCGAGGACCAAATATCAACCCTATTGTCGAAGAACGGCTGCGCGGGGCGGCGAAAAAAAGGAAGATACCTCATCAGATCGCTCCGGGTGGCGGACTACTCGGAAACGATGCAAACGCCATGCAGGTGGCTCGTGGAGGCGGAGTTGCAACTGGTGCTCTCGGTATCCCCAACCGATATATGCACACGCAGGTGGAGGTATGCCACCTTGATGACCTTGAGAATGCGATTGAGGTATTGTGCGGCTTTTTAACTGATATCAAGGCGACAACCGATTTCACGCCCCGGTAATCGAAGGGAAAATTACCCCTTCGTGGCCGTGAAAACCGGTATCGGGTTGTTCTCATGGTCGACCGCGACCATGACGACCTCGGCTGAGGTTACGGGACAGGTCGTGATGGAATCCACTCCGCGCTGCGCCTCAACCTCGACCCGCACCGCAACTGAGGTGGTCCCCACCCGCAGCGTCGTCGTGTAAAAGCTGACCGAATCACCGACGAATACCGGAGCCACAAAGTTAACCTCGCGCATCACTTTTGTGACGTAGCGCTTCGGCGAGATCGTTCGCGCATGCTGCCCCGCAGCAAGGTCGATCAGGCTCAAGATATGACCACCGAAGACACTTCCGAGCGCGTTGGTATCGCGAGGCATCATGACGGACCGGATGGCGAGATATCGGTTAGATTGCGGGACAGGTTGATCGGTCATGCTTTTTACTCCTTGCGGTTCATCTTCAGGTTCCATTCTTCGAGACAGTCCTCGAATGTTTTATCGAAATAACGGCAGTGTCCCAAGCCCCCTCTGGGTGTATCATCGTCCCACGGCACGATGGCAAGGTCATCAGCCACCAAATAACCTCTCTCTCGGTACGATACCAGTCACCAAAAGGAACCGCACCCATGAAGACACGTTTTGAACGAAAGACCCCAAAAAGTGTAAAAGCCCCTCTTAAGAGAACCTGCGGAGCTCTCGTGCTCTCTTTATTCATAACCAGTTCAATTCCCCAACTCGGCCACGCCGAAGAGCTTAAGGATCTTCTCGGACGCGTCCAAAAACTTGCAGACGAGAAGAACTTTCCGAAGGCACTCGATGAGCTCGGGTGGGTTCAAAAAGATCTTCAGAAAAGGCACGGTGAGCAGCTCAAACAGTTCTTCCCCGACCAAGTCAAGGGATTCACGGGAGACAAGGTCCAGATTAATTCAACGCTTGGATTCTCTCAGGTTGAGCGGAACTACACGGAGGGAGAGCGTTCAGTCAGCCTATCTCTGACGGGGGGCTCATCGGCTGGTGGCCTTGGCAACCTCGCACAGCTTGGCAAGTTTGCTGCGATGGCAGGGGGTGATTCAGAACAAGAGGCGGTGCGGATTCAGGGAAAAACCGGACAAATAGAGGGCGATGCTGAGTCCGGCTTCACTCTCTCGATATTCCTCGATTCAGGCTCAGTTCTTAAAGTTTCGGCAAGCTCAGGGATCAGCAGTGAGGAGATCACCCAATTCGCCCAAATTCTGAAACTCGAGGAGCTCGATAAGTATCTGAGAGGCTAATCAGCTCAGATTGAGCTCATGGCCTATCTCTCGACAAGATCGATCTAATTGGCAACATGGGTTGAGCTAGTCCCCCTTTCTGGAGATTTCAGGATCTCATTGGTAGCAAGGGACTGCTCATCTCCTCGATACCTCTCCGTCAAACTCATGACTAATGGGTTATCGGTCCTCTCAAGCGCAAACCGAGCCGATAGTTCTCGAATCTTCGACTCCGATAGGCCGGTTATATCAAGGAGCGTATCCTCCGTCAGATGAGAAATTTCCGCGAGTGTCTCGACATACACATCTTGTCCCCCTTGCCGCCGGGCATAGGAGCGTGTGTCCTCCGATGGATAAATCTCAGATCCATAATGTCCGAGCGTTGCCTTCGATGCATATTCAATCGACCGATCAAGAGGGAGCACCCTCTTGCAGGATCCTCTCACAAGATGATTGACGAGAAGTGGGTTGTGAGCGGTTACTAGAGTCGTGTTCGGTGTGCAAGAGTCCCCTATTATGCGGGATATTTCGGTGATTTTCGTAACACGCTGACTATTCGATTCAATGACAGCTAAAGTAACAATAATCGGAAGCGCAGATAGCGCAGCCGAAAATCTTTGTGGAATTATTCCCCCCAGAACCCCACCACATGAAACCCCGAGAGCGACGACTATCGGAAGAGAAAAACGAATAGATGCATAAAAATAAGCGGAGTAGATCGCCAAAAGCGGCACCATTCCAAAAGCAAAAAGTACTCCGAGACTCTTAAGCCGATTAATCGTTGCCGGGGTAAGGTCGATGAAACCTTGACGATGATTTTGAACTAAAAAACCGAGCAAAAGCACAGTCGGCAAAGCTCCGCTTTCGATCAACGTAGAATACGCACTATTTTGAATAAATCGGGCCGAAAAGGTGAGAAAGAAATCTTGATAGGGAACAGGTACCCAAAAATGGTAACCATTAAATAGAGGCGAACCAAAAGTAATGAAGTTGTAGATAGAGTCAATCAAGAAAATGAGAATAAGGGGAACAAAGAGGAGTAGTAGCCGGAAAAAACGTCTAGAAAATGTGAGGGGAAGTCGCATGACCCAAACCGCGAAGGGAACCACCATGCAAATATGAGTCACTCTCAGGGCACAGAAGACCGCCAGTATTATTCCTGTCTCAATGAGTCTTCGAACATTCTGTCGCTGGCTTATTTGGAGGAAAAGCAAAACTAAAAGGACCGTAAGCATCGCCACTGGAATCTCCGTGATAATGCTTTGACTAAAGTATCGAACCCCAGGGATGATGAGAAGAGCCGGAAAGGTGAGTAATCCACCCTTATTTCCCCCTAAGAGACAACCAAGCGAGCAGGCGAGGATGGCGAGAAATAGAAAAGACGCTATTACTGCGCCGTATCCTATCACGATTGATTCAGGATTAAGTGCATACCAAGGGGAGAGAAAAAGAAGGGAAAACCAAATGGGGAATCTCGGAGGCAGGCTCTGAATGGGTGAAAATGGTAGCGAATAGCTACCTGATCTGACCAAATTTTTTGCGGCGAGCGAATACTCGACGGCATCACCAACTAAAAATGCTCCGGGCCCCCCTCGAAGGGTTATAAGAAAGAGGAGCGCAAGAAACACCTGTCCGGCACAAATATACCTGAACCAAGGTCCGCATTCCGAAACAGCAGCCCGATACTGCTGGTGGATGACTAAAGTGAGGAATCCCCAAAAAGCGAGACCTAGGCCAGCAAAAAAAAGTCCAGAAAAGGAATACATCTCAGTGTGAGGATGATTAAGTAACGCAAAATAAAATCATTATCGGAGGCTATTACCCACTGGATTATCCTCTCTATCGATTGAACAAGTCCGGGATCGGCCGCGAATTCAGAGCATACAATATAATAGTCTCGGTACTAAGATAAGTTTTAAAACCTCCCCTTGAAAGTGCGCCCGCAACTCGGTCGGAAAATACCGGCAGTCGCCACTGTTTATACCCGAGATCCTGATAATAGGAGCCATCACCTTGAATTAAATTACTTACGCCGACGATGTAGTCGGGCCTCCGGGATGCCACGATTGCCGATGGGAGTGCACCAATAAGGCCATTCTTTCGCCCCTCGGGTATGGGTATTGGATGAAACTTTAAGGACTCTGGACTGACAAGTCCCACCCCATCCAAAATCTTCATCCCTGAATAATACCCAAGGGCGCCAATCTCCGGCGAAGCGATTAGAGCACCTGGCACTTGACGAGATATCTCTCTACCAATTTCAGCGATGGCTTGAATCCGTTCATTCGATGGATACCAGGGAGAGCTTGCGATACCAACATTAGCCGCGATGTACGCCCTCGCACAGATGAGCAATGAGAGGCTAATAGTCAAAAAAAAGAAAAATAACTGCATCGACCGAGATATCAACGCAGATAGAGCACTGAGCCCGCTGAGGAAGGGGAGTATGAGAAGAGGCGCGTACCAAGGGAACAGCGGAACACCACTGAGCATATAGCCAATTAACGTCAATACAGAAAATCCTATTCCAAAAAATTCTCTCTTAAATTGCGTCTTTTCTTTGAAAAACTCACCTTTCATCTTCACAGAGAAGATCAGGATAGAAAAGATCAGAAGCCCTGCTAGCACCAGCGACTGGAGGGCAAATCGTAATTCCGGAGGAGCTCCCTCACCAATAAAGTACTCTAATATCTGTCCAGTTATCTGAGCAGGGCTGACCTCGTACACAAGTCGCTTCGCGGCGAGGGTGTGCGGAACGAGAGAGGAGAAAAAGTACAACGTCGTAGTCCCGTAGCCGATTACAGCGAGAATCAGAAAAAACCAGGAGGCAGTCCTTATTCCGGCAAACATTCGATACTCGACAATGCTGAAAAAAATAGTAAGTATCGAGAACTCGGGCCTCGCGAGAGCTGCAAGACCGAGGAAAAAAAACCTTACCGAAAAAGGCGCACCGGCTGAAAAAAGGGCAAAACCTGCACATGCGAGGGCAAGCGAGGTTTCCATGAGCCCCAGCGATATAGGCAGCTGAATGATGAAAAAAGCAAGAGTTATTAATAGCCACGATCCTCGTGAGGAGGCTCGAGAAATTTTTCCCCAATAAAAAGCGGCAAGAACCGAGGTCATACCACAAATTATCCCCGCCGATGAGGGCGGAGAGAGCCGTAGGAAACATCCTAAGGTTAGCAGAAGCACAAAAAGGGGCGAGGAGGTTGCATAAACTGATTCGGCGGGATTAAAGAAAGGAACCCCCGATGTGAACCAATTTTCAGCGATCCGGAAATGGATAAAGGCGTCATCAAAAGGAGTTATACCTAAAGTTAGGTGCACCCAAGATGATATGATACAGGCAACTCCCAATGAAGCAGTCTGCCACCAAAAATGGGAAACATCTCCTCTATTTAACACGCCTTTACCTCAACATTGTTGACTTTAGTGGAGTCTGTCGTGGACCCAAAAGCAGCCCCCTCGAGTTCCCATCCTCCGTTACACATCGCAAAAAGAGTCAGACTCAAGGAGATTTCTTTCTCCGGAGATTCCTTGATTTACCCTCTAACCGAAAAGCTGGACTTTTTGAGATCGTTCACCGTAAACCGATCTCTATCCAAGGGGATATAAAAAATGCTGTCGATTCGGTATACTCCCCTCATGGTTTCTCGCATATCTTAAGGATTCGCTCATAGACTCCAAGGATGGATTAGTATCTCTCCTTTTTTCCCGTGACCGGCAAAACTCGATGAATCACCCGCAGCATCATCGTG
>OMIW01000146.1 GCA_900299205.1 Pseudomonadota bacterium | reverse complement strand
TAAATAGTAAGAAAGAAAAGAAAGAAGAACGATATGATGACAGTAGAGTATGAGCTTTTCGGGAAGAAGATTCAAATAGAATCCGGGAAAGTGGCGCGCCAAGCCTCTGGGTCAGTAGTGGTCAGATGTGGCGATTGTGTAATCCTTTCAACCGTCTGTCTCGGTGCGGACAAGAAGGGAGATTTCCTTCCTCTGACTGTCGAGTATGTGGAGAAAGATTATGCGGCAGGGCGGATCCCTGGGGGGCATTTCCGACGGGAAGGGAAACTGAGCGAGCGGGAGACTCTTGTATCCCGAATAATTGACCGACCAGCTCGCCCCCTTTTCCCCGAGGGGTTCACACACGAAATTCAGGTGATTAATACCGTCATGAGTGCTGACGGGGAGCATGAGACTGACGTCCTGGCGGCGCTCGGAGCGAGTGCCGCGATCGCCATCTCTGAGATTCCTTCTGATGGTCCGTTCGCGACGGTTCGGGTGGTTCGGGTGGATGGGAAATTAACCCTCAATCCAACCATCTCGGAGATTTCCCGGGCAGACATCAACTTTGTTGTAGCGGGAACGCGCGATGCTATCGTTATGGTTGAAGGGGGCGCTTCGGAGGCGACTGAGTCTGAGGTGCTCGATGCGCTTTTCTTCGCGCACAGAGAGATGCAGCCGCTCATCGATTTGCAGCTTGAGCTCCAGCGCGCAGTCGGAAAAGCGAAGGTTGAGTTCACGCCGAAAGCATACGTCGCGATTGACGAATCGAGGGTAGAGGCGTTTATTACTCCTCGTCTCCGAGAGGCGATCAAACCGGTTGAGAAGCATGCCCGTCGCGATGCGATCAAGGGGGTCAAGGAGTTGAGTTTTGCTGAGTTCGTCAACGCGGAGGCAGAGGGTGCTGCTGAGCGAGCGGCGGAACTATCGCATCTTTTTGAAGAGACCCTTTATCGTGTTGTGCGGACTTCAATGATAGAATCTGGCCGACGCCTTGATGGTCGGGATACCAGAACAGTGAGACCGATTTCTATCGATCTCGGTCTGCTCCCGCGTGCGCACGGATCGTCCCTCTTCACCCGAGGAGAGACCCAGGCAATCGTCTCAGTTACCGTCGGAACAGAGGGAGATGCGCAGCGGCTTTATGGTTTAACCGGTGCGAGTGAGAAGACCTTCATGCTGCACTATAATTTCCCCCCGTTCTCGGTCGGGGAAACAAAGCCTCTGCGCGGTCCCGGTCGTCGGGAGGTCGGTCACGGTGCACTCGCCGAGCGGGCCGTTCAGGCTATTCTTCCATCGGCGAAAAACTTCCCTTACGTTTTGCGGATTGTGTCGGAAATTACCGAGAGCAACGGTTCCAGTTCGATGGCGACGGTCTGCGGATCGAGCCTTTCTTTGATGCAGGCCGGCGTTCCTATCAAAGCCCCCGTGGCAGGGGTGGCGATGGGTCTCATCAAGGAAAGTGATTCGGTGATGATTCTGACCGATATCCTCGGTGATGAGGATCATCTTGGGGACATGGACTTCAAGGTATGTGGCACCAATAAGGGTATCACTGCATTGCAGATGGATATCAAAATAAAGGGACTTGACCGCGATATAATGAAAACTGCGCTTGAGCAGGCTCGAGAGGGACGACTCCACATCCTGTCAAAGATGCAGGAGGCGATTAGCGAGCCAGCTAAAGAAATGAGCAGCTTTGCGCCGCGAATTGTCACCATCAAGATTAATCCAGACAAGATCCGAGACATCATTGGGCCAGGCGGTAAAATGATTAGGTCGATCAGCGAGTCGTGCGATGTTAAGCTCGATGTCTCAGACGACGGAACGGTCAATGTAGCGGGTAACGACGGGAAAAAGATTCAGGACGCGATTGCGATTATTCAGAGCATCACCGCGGAAGCTGAGGTGGGTAAGCTCTATGAGGGAATTGTAAAGCGAATAACTGAGTTCGGTGCTTTCGTGGAGATTCTTCCAGGTACCGACGGTCTCGTTCATATTTCACAGCTGGCAGAAGGGCGAGTCAATCGCGTGACCGATGTCGTCAAGGAAGGGGATCTCATTTGGGTGAAGGTCTTGGAAGTAGATAGACAAGGGAAGATTCGCCTTTCGCTTAAAGAGGCACTGGTTGAGCGCCGTGCCCAAGGGTTGTAGAGAGGAATCCGAAGCAGTCTAATAGAAAATGAGGGGAGGCGGGGATGGCTTCAGAACCGGCGAAAAACGAGGACACGAAAACTGTTTATGAATCCTCGAATTCGCATCGGCGAAGTTTTGAAACTCCTCCAACCTCCTCGGGAGAGCGGTCTCTCTTTCGATATTGGATATCTGAGGAAGCCCGCGGGGCGGGAGCATCCTTTTCTAGTCCTCGGAAGGGAGACGCTGGATTCGACTTACGGGCCGCCACTTCGCTCTTAATTGCTCCAGGTGAGCAAACATTGGTCCCGACAGGACTCTTCTGCGCGATTCCGATTGGATGGGTGGGGATTGTTAAGGATAGAAGTAGTGTAGCCCTTCAGGGTATCCATACTCACGCAGGGGTAATCGATGCATCGTACCGGGGCGAAGTAAAGATCGTAATGGTGAATCGATCGAGTGAAGCGTTTTTGGTAGAGGCGGGCACGAAGATCGCCCAGATGGTGGTGGTGCCGCATCTGGAGGATGCGGAGCAGGTTAGCTCGGTAGAGGAGCTCGGCCAAAGTGTTCGGGGTTGTGGAGGTTTTGGTTCAACTGGTAGGTAATCAAAGGAGGGGTGATGTGAACCACAGTGGTGGGGCTCTGCGAGCGGTGAGGATAAATCTCCGTAGGGGGATGAGGCTCGCAGTGTTAGTAATCATCTCTCTCGGATTTATCATTCCCTTGTCTGATGCACAGTCTCCCGACCGGGCCGCTGAGCAGGGTCAGGACGAGATGGAGGAGGGGCCCCCATTGCAGGAGAGGCTCCGGGCGGTGGTTGAGTCGGTTTCTTTGCTCGAAACCACTATCAAGGATAAGACCAAAGAACTAAGAGGTGGGCAAGCTCTGGGCAAGGAAGAGGAGGCCAGAGCGGAATTAAAGGGCCTTCGAGACCAGCGAGATAC
>OMIW01000145.1 GCA_900299205.1 Pseudomonadota bacterium | reverse complement strand
TCAAACTCTCCGTATTCGTGGTACGTCAATAACTGAGCCTAACAATACTCAAGGCCCGTCTGTTCTCATTAAACCTCCCCCTACCCCTCTTGATGTGGGGAAGCACAAAGCCCCCCACATCTTAGGTAGTACTGACAAAACCGTACCACGCAACCAACTCGCTACGCCGCTCGTACCGAGATCTTCCGGACTCCTTTTTCCGCTCCCGCCTTCTTTGGCAGAGCAAGGCGGAGCACTCCGTTTTCAAGGGTGCAGTTGATCGCATCCTGATTAATGGGAGAGGAAAGCGGTACCACTCGCTCAAACCGGCCGTACGAGGTCTCATGATAGGCAACCTCTCCCTCGGTTTTCTCCTCTTCGTTCCGTTTTTCTCCTTTAATCGTGATGTAGTCATCACCCATCGAGATATCGATCTCCTTTTCGGAGAGACCCGGAAGTTCGCACTTCAGGAGAATCTCTTTATAGTTCTCTTTGAGCTCGATCCGCGGCGAGAAAAGGTCTTGGACCTCTATTGCTTAGGGAATATAGCGGGTCAACTCTGCTCGACCGTCTTCAAGGCAGCGGCCCTTAAACCTCGCCATAAACTCAACCAGCTCAGCTTCCACACCTCGCTCAATCAGGGTTCGCGCCCTGTGCGCAACAGGGCGGTCAATCGATCACCCGTTTCCTCTCGACCTGAAAGCTCAATCCGATTACTCTTACTGATAGTGGCGTACTCCTCGGTTAGATGTTTTGTTTGACGACTAACAATCAACCAGATGCGCCGCTTCCTTTCAAAGCCTGAAACACCAGATTCGTTGATAGCTCCATGGGGATGCGACGATACCGGGTGTCTCAACCTCAAGGCATTACACCCTTTCAGGGGAATAGGGATACCATCGACCTTCCAGATTGAGAGACCCGCCTTACCCCAATTTTGAAATCAGAGGTGCCTTGTGAGGACGATTCGGACCATGCCCTTTTTTTTGATTATAGGAGCCGCATTCGTCGCTGTCTTTGGTCTCCGTCATGCGCTGGTCGATGACGGATTCATTTTTCTGCGGGTTGCCGACAATCTCATGCGGGGTAATGGCTGGACATATAATCTCGGAGAGCAGTCTAATCCGTGTACATCTTTCCTCTTCCCGCTCCTCCTCGCTGGGCTGCGACTTATGGGACTTAGCGGAGAGAATAGCCTCCTTGTGGCTTACGCCAGTGGTATGGCTTTGCTCGGCTGTGTCCTCTTTGCCATGTTTCGCGAACACCGCCCCGGCCTCGGTTTGGTGATTGCATTAACCGCGATGTTTGAAAGCACCCTCCTGCAAGCTGTGGGAATGGAGACCTCGTGTTTTGTGGGAACTATATTTTTATGCGCGTGGGCAGTAGAGCGACAATGGTGGGGACGCGCGGGAGCATTTGCTGCGCTGGGAAGTCTTTTCCGCCCCGACGGCTTGGCCCTTTTTGCAATCCTCTTGGGATACACTTGGTGTGGGAGGGTAGCTGGCCCGCGGTTATGGGCTAGCACCAGAGCGTGTTGCTCATTTATCGCGGTCATGTTGCCACTCCTTGGTATCGTCATACTCCTCGGAGGGGATCTGATCCCATCGAGCATTGGGGTTAAAATGGCACAATCACGGATCGGATGGTGGGCAACGCGGCGCCCCTGGCTTATTGCGTGGCTTAGGTTCCGTCCAGCTCCGGAAGTGACCATCCCCCTCGCCTTTTGGTTTTTGATTCGCAAATACCTGCTGAGGCAACAGGTTGGGCTTACCTTCGCGATGATCTTCGCGATCACACAAATGGCTGTATATACTGCGATATCGGCGCCGGAAGCTTATTTTTGGTACTTCACCCCGTCATTTGTAGCATTCAATTTATCTGCTCTTCTTGGCGGTATTGAGGTGTTTGAATTGGCGAAAAGAAAACTTACGAAGATGCTGGGGAGGGCTCCTACAGCACCCCATGCGACACACGAGCGAAACTGGACGCTCTGCGGCCTTGGGCTCGCAGCACTTTACGGCTCAGCGGGGGTACTGTTACAACCCCCCTATTACAATAGCCACGATTACAAAACAGTCGCTAATTGGCTTGCTCTCCATTCGAATCCGACCGACCGGATCGCCTGCGCCGAGATCGGATATATCGGTTATATTTCCCAACTCAAGATCATCGACATGCACGGGCTGATCCACCCATCGGCTCTTTCCTTGATCAAAAAAGGAAATGCCAGTTGGTGGTTTCAGGCCCATCAACCCGAATGGATCGTTGCTCATGATCCACCGTGGGGAGGAGAGCCCGGGCCTGAATTTGGAGCCGATGATTGGGCAATGTTCCAAGAGCGGTACTCTGCGGCTTTTCAATCGGGTAAAATTGTGGTGTGGGGTCAGCGAAGATGATTCAAAATTTATTATCTCCAGAAATCTTCGGCACCCATCAAACATCTCCTAGTTCACGATTACCAGCAGCGATCAAAGGATAGCCCGAGTGTGGAGAAACGTCTCAAGTGAATGAGCGATTGATGTTGAATACCCTGCGGCGAGATTCGGGTAGAATGTTCCCTCGTCCGCTTGCTCTCGAAAACCCCCTTTTCCCGAACGACACTTCGGATCTAGTATTGAGGGGGAACCGCTGAAGCTCGGCAATTCGGGATCGTCGTATGGGAGGTTATGTGGATCGTTCATCAGGTGAAGTAAGCTCAGAGGATATTCAGGCCATCTTTGATGGTATTACCGAGCGTTTTGAGGAGCCGGTCCCGATTGGGGGGCGGAGCGAAAGTCATGTCTATTACCGCGTAGAAGACCTCGAGGACGATCAGCTCGATGCGTGCGCCGAATATGTTGCCCGGCGGATCAAAAATGTTGTCGCTCCGCTTGATGTCCACCTTTTTTTGCGTCTGCCTGGCGGATACAGTTTTTTTGCGGAGCGCCTCTGCGCCATCTATTCGGAGATCAGCCGATCAAAAGAGGAGATACCGCTTGAGCAGTATCTTCAAAGCAAGTTTTCAAATGGCTACGCCGAGCGATTTCGGGGTCTCAATGCAGTTCTGGTGACTGATGTCATCACAACCGCCCATTCAAGCCTCGAGGCCCATACCCGGGCGACCCTCAAGGGGATATCGGTGCTCTGTTGGGCGACTCTGATTGATCGGACCTTTGGCCCCGGCCCGGTCCCGATTGTATCAGCTCTCACCGGAGCACCGGTTCGCCTGCTTTCATCGATCGGATAAAAACAAGCCATTAGCATTAGTCATGTAATGGATGAAAAAATTGGCCAATCCCCGCTTCCGTCTCTTCGTGATGAGGTTGGACATGAGGTCATTGAATTATCAGAAATTGAGCGCGAAGCTCTCGATTATGCGTATCGCTCCCGCGCACAAAACACCATTCGCGCCTATCGAGCCGATTGGGCACACTTCTCGGAATGGTGTCGCGCTGCTGATCGCGCCCCCCTTCCTGCGGCCCCCGAGACAGTCGCCCTTTACGTCACCTTTTTGGCCAATCGCGGGAACAGGCGGACGACGACGATAGCGCGGCGACTCGTAACCATATCCGAGGTGCACCGTTCTCGGGGGTTTGAAACGCCAGTCAAACACGCCGCCGTTCGCGCAGTATGGGATGGCATCAAGCGCACCTTTGGTTTCACCCCTCGGGGCAAGCTACCAACCCTCCTGTGCGATATTCAGGAGATGCTTGCAGCGCTCCCGGACTCTCTCCTCGGGGTACGTGATAGAGCCCTGATCCTTATTGGATTTGCGGGAGCGATGCGTCGAAGCGAGCTGGTCCGGCTCGACGTGACCGATATCGTCTCCTCGCCTCACGGACTCTCGATTACGATTCGCTTCAGTAAGACCGATCAGGAGGGACGTGGCAGGACAGTCGGTATCCCCTTCGGCGAGCGGCATGAGACATGCCCGGTGAGGGCGTATTGCGATTGGATTGAGCAGGGCAGTATCACCCACGGACCGGTGTTTCGGGCAGTGAGCCGCACCGGTCGGGTAAGTCCCCGTCGGCTTACCGACAAGACGGTAGCCCGAGTGGTAAAGCGCACCCTCGTCCTCGCAAGTCGCGATAGTACAAACTACGCTGGGCACTCGCTCCGTGCAGGACTGGCGACACAGGCGGCACTATGCGGAGTTCCCGAGCGGGCGATTCAGGATCAGACAGGTCATCGAAACCTCATGATGCTCCGGCGCTATATTCGGGCGGGGAATCTGTTTATCGATAATGCTGCCGGGAAGATCGGGTTATAGGTCGGGCCGAGGGGCGACGCCGGAGCATATCTTGCTCCGCAGCCTCTGACTCTCGACCGATATGAGGTGGCTAACTTTGGGGGTACACCTCTCGTCTTGAGGCCAAACAAGACAGAGAGCCCCGAGGGGATCCACTGGGCTGGCCGCTTACACACATTGAGCACCCACATCGCCCAACGTGCCGGAGACCTCGGCCGATACCTCTTTACGAAACATTACCGCGCCACCACACCTGTCCACGGAAGGACCTCAATCCAACCGTCGCCACGTCGGGGTATTGAAAGGACGGGAGACGCGACAACAACCGGAACATCCGTGAATCTGCTCTTGAACGCGCCCAGGGGAGCAATATTAAAGCTACCTTCGTTACTTTTTCTCCAAACCCCGCCCCCTCACCCTTGACGCATAGGTGCTGACGAGTTATCCTTTGGGCGTGTCGCGGGGTAGAGCAGCCTGGTAGCTCGTCGGGCTCATAACCCGGAGGTCGGCGGTTCAAATCCGCCCCCCGCAACCATCCTCCCTTCGTCCCTATCCAGTGCCTTTTGGGACGCACTCCTTATCAGCATCCCAAAAACTTGCGCAGTCTATCCGTCGCGCGGTCAGTATTGGTCGTGGCAGTTATTCCTTCAGGGTAAACTGCACGACCTGACCATCGAGGACGAATTCCCAAAACGCAGCCCCTTGGCGTGCTCCCCCGACCTCATATCTCATGGAGAAGGTACACGACTGCTGCGGAAGGACGATTGATTTGACGCAGGGTCCGTCTATCTGGTGCGGGGGGATCTCGATGGTACTGGCAGAGAGGTAGGTAATCTGTGCTTGGCGGATATCGAGGGGAGCTCGATCTGACGTGTTGAACACCGTCGCCTTTATGATGACCTCGGAGCCGTTCCTGTCCGGGTCGATTGAGACTCCGTAGTGGGGGCGTTCTTGGTAAAGCTCCGAGGAAAGACCCCCGAGCGGACCGCACCCGAGGAGGAAGCTCCACCCGCTCAAGATACATCCAATCCTACCGACAACTCTGGGAGCACCTCTAACTCTGGGAGCACTTCGAGCTTGGCAACCACTCCCTATTCCTCGCCTCCTCCCTTCCGCATACCCTCCCGTACACCCTCTCAAACCAAAAAAGCGGAGCTCTTTGCCCATGGTGGTGTTCCCTTTTGTTCGCTATTTTTTCATCATCTTGGCGTCCAAAGTTCCCATCACCGGAGAGAAAAGACGGAGCGGGGCCCCGGGATGACTCTTCCCCTGATTATTTCGCGGAGGGGAAGGTTTGTCGACTCCTCTTGATTGGGCTTTGTTTTTTTCATCAGCCCTGATTTTCGTTCACGAATTCTTACTGCGGCTGTCACTGGATCTGAATTATGCGACCCCTTTTTTCGAGCCGATCTTCGGGATCCTTGCTTATTCTGTGGGCAATCGTTGCGATTGCTCTGGCGAGTTCGTATCCGATTGCGAGCTCTTCGGAGGCGCGTGAAGCCCACGTTATCGCCGCGATACTCGGGCTTCACGGTGCGGGGACTCACTTACCGGAGCTCTCTACCAGTCCCGATGTGGCCACGTCGACGATGGTTTCTCATTGGCTCTTTCCTACCCGCGGTGGGCAGATACCCTCTAAACCTCCCCTTTTTCATTGGCTCGGCGCTTCGGTGGGTTGGGTCGCCGGGAGCGCAGCTCCGTGGGTGGGAAGGTTGATATCGATCCTCTCAGGATTGGTTCTCGTGCTTGCGACGATGCGGCTCGCGCGGCTTGTGACAAGCGATTGGTGGTTGACTGATGACCCGCACCGTGATGATCGCTGGAATCCGCAGAATGAAGCGACCGTCGGCGATGGGACCGTGGTCCGCCTTGCGGGACTGATGGTCCTCGCGTCGCATCTTTTCGTCAACCTGTCGCTCAATATCCGCGTCGACATGGTTTTTGCCGCACTTTCGACCGGAAGTCTCGCGGTTATTCTTCCACACATGAGAGATCGACAGACGTGGCGCAAAAGAGGATGGGGGTGTGAGTTTGCGCTCTGGTTTCTGATAGGGTGCGCGGTTCTTGCACGGGGCCCCGTTGGGGTGGTGCTACCAACGACGATCCTTTTTTCCGCCATCTGGATTCGGCTTGGGGGGTGGCGAGCACTACGATGGGCGATACTTCCCCCTTTACCGGCGGTTCTTGCGATTGTGATACCTCTTCTGTGGTACCTGCCGGCTGCCGCGCACTGGGGCTTTCCGTTTCTTGAGCGAATTTTCTTCGAGAACGCTGACCGTGTTGCGGGTGGGGCTCACGTCAACACCGAAGCGTGGTGGTTTTACGGTCCGTCTTTAGTTCGCACCTGTTTTCCCTGGTCCGTCGTGTTTCTCGTGGCGCTCGTGCGGCGAGGGTATCAAAGACGGGGGCTTGGAATACTCGTTGGCTGGGTTGTCGTCGGGCTTGCCCTTTTCTCAGTTGCGTCGGGGAAGCGCCACTCGTACCTGCTCCCGATCCTTCCTGCCATCGCGATCATCTCCGCTCACTATGCGGTCTGGGAGGTACGCCATCTATCCGAAGCAAAGCGGTCGCGACTGATTCATTGGTATCTGCTCAGCGAACCCATCCTCCTCGCGTTGCCGCTTGTGGGACTTCTCTTGGTGGGCGGCACGGTGGCGGGCTGGTGGTCAATTGCGGGAGGAAGCGCAGTTAAGCCTCTTTTGCGGGGATGGCTGCTCTCGTCTGGGGTGGTGATTGCGGTCGTCATGGTGACGCTCACGGTGCTGCGGAGCTATCTTGCGCGGAGTGCCGCAGCGGGGCACGGGTCCGATATCCTCACTCGAGCCTTCGTGATCGGTGGCATCGTACCGATGGTGTTGGTGGCACTGGGGCTCGGGGTTAAAAACTCTGTGAAAGATTTTCCGGGGAGGACCGCTGAGATTATTGCTCGGGTCCACGTTGTTTCCGGCAGATCGGCTCAGAGCCCCCCGCTCCTTATCTACAAGAGCCTGTTTGAGGAGTATCTGGATCCGCTGATGTATTACGCGGGAGTTCCCGTTGAGGTTGTCACCGTTCCGGAGCCTCCGGAGGATTCACCGATTGCACGTATGCGTTCGCAGGTTGAATCGTCCGTGGTGCTCCCTCCAGAATTCCGCCGGACAGTCGTTGATGTCCTTGATGTACTGAGCCAATCGGCAACCCGCGCGGGAATGGCCCCGTGCGACCAATGGCTTCTGACTACTCCGGATGTTGTCGATACCGCCCGTCGCGCGGGTATGTACGCCAATCCTGTTGAGGAGTTTCTCGAGCCCACCCATCGAGCGGGAATATCCTCCCCACGAAGGGACCGAACGATTGTACTCACCAGATTTTCGGGTAGTGACACGCAGTGTCTGTCGCGGGGCGGCTCACTAAGTGCTCCGAACCATCGGGGTTTTTCGGAGCAGATCCTTAATTCCGGTCCGTAACGGCCTACCCCTCCCGCATCAGTCGGATCCCTGCCGGCAATGAATCACCGAGCAACGCTCCTTCGGTGTCGTGATTATCACCCTCTCCCCGTGCGAGGACGAGCCACTGATCGGTGATTGATGCGGCGGCAGCGTCCCACACCGAGGCGATCACATCGCGGTTTGGATCACCGGTGCGGCGGATAAGTTGCGCAATCGCCCGAGAGCGGTGTGGTTCGGGGAGCTGGAGAGAGGTCGTGAGTCGCTTGACGATTCCTTCGATGGTATCCGCTGGGAGAACGTACCGACTTGCCGCGTAAAGCGGCTCTCTTGCTGCAACCCGCGCGAGCGACCAGAGGCCGAGGATCTGTGCATCTCGCTGAGGCGCTGCGAGAAGTTTGAGGGCGCGTTGCGCTATCTTCTGCTTCGTTGGGTGCGTCAATCTCTCGAGCGACGCGAGAAGACGAACCGTCTCGGGATTGCTGAGATCCCCTTTTACTAGCTCCTCGGCGAGCTCACTCTGCCTCTCTGCAGATATGCCGGCAGCGACACGTCGCCACGCAATCGTCGTTGCAAGGATCACCGATGGTTCACGCCGATGCGGAGTGCCGACAGCTCGAATCCGCCACAGTTCATTTATGCGTAGCGAATCAGACTCATCCCCTACCCCCGGTCGCAGCGAATGCCCCGCACACTGGAGCCACGCGACCTCGTGCTTGATACTTTTACCCCGACGGGTGAGGGATTCTGCGAGGGGCCCCCACAATGCCCGCACCGTTCCGATATCCCAGATATCGCGGGGCATTCCGAGGGTTTTTTCGAGCCGTGTCATCACCCCACTCGGAGAGTCGTCACGTCCTTTTCCAAACACTCCTCGCACGACGTCGATTGCACTTTCCAACGCTGGATTTCTCCGGCTACGGGATGACCCCTTTTCCTCTGAAAGGTGGAATTCAACGGTCCATCGGTGACCTCCGACGGGATCGACACACGAGAGCGCGAGGCTCCCTACCTCGGTGAGATGAATGGCGAGCTGTACCGGTATCGTCTGCGCCGCTCCGCTGTCCCCCTCCGTTGCGAGCACCGTCGTTGCGGGAGGAAGGGGGCGAAACGAGGCCGGATTGCGAGGAACGATTTCTCCCTCGCGATCATCCGGGCGCATCGTTGAGGAGAATAGCTGGAGTCGAACCGGCTGGTTTGTCGTTGCGACAAGGGGTGTCTGCTTAATAACGACCTCATCTCCGGTGTGGTGTCCCTGAGCAAAAACACAAAGGAGGTTTCCCTCACCAATATCGAGATAGAGACTCCTCGGGTACGCCATCGCCACACGCCGTGCACGGGCCCGAGTGCTCAGTGCATAACGGGCCGCACCGTGAGCAACCGCGAGAAGATGTGAGCGATTAGGGAGTACGACCGGCGCGACTCCTCGCTGCCAACGAGTGAGCAAACGGGTGAGCCGATCTTGTATCAGTGACGAAAGGAGAGTCCCCCCCGTATACAACACCGCATCGACCTTGATGGTGGAGCGGGTCGCTTCTCCGCTTCCATCACCATCCCCCCACAAAAAGGCGGCCAGATGGCGGGTAATCGCCACATCCGCCGGAAATGGCAACCCAACCTCGCGGAGCGCAGTCCTTCGGGCACCAGGCGTATCCGACGATTCACAGAGCGGGAAAAATCCCTCGAGGATCAACTCTTCGAGCTCGGCAGGGGTGATAGTAATTGTTTGCGTTGAACCGAACAGATTGCTCCCTTCCCCGGGAATCGTGATCGAAAAGGCTCCGTGGGCGGGCATTTCTCCTGATAAATATGCCTCTTTGAGTCGTCGAGCCTGGTATATCACTGCGGTCCAGGCACGGGAAGAGAGGGTACCAGCGATCTGCCGCTGGACGAGATGGCTTATCGCAAGATCGATGGTATCTCCTCCTATCAGGAGGTGTTCCCCGACTTTTATTCGCCGCAGCTCTCCCGACCTATCGAGCTCAAGGAGGCTGCAATCGGTCGTCCCTCCTCCGATGTCGACCACAAGAATCCGCGCTGGGCGCCTCGTGAGATGCGAAAGCACCGCCTCATCCTGTTCGAGAAAGTGGTGAAATGCGGCGACCGGCTCCTCAAGCAGGACCGTTGAAGGGGGAAGGCCCGCGAGCTCAATCGCCTCACGGGTAAGCGCTTGCGCGATCGGATCAAACGATGCTGGAACGGTAACGACGACCTGCTGATGTTCGAGCCTATACGATGGGTCAAAAGTCGCCATCACCTCATCCCACTGTTCGCGCAGATGGATGAGATATATCGCAGATGCCTCAACGGGACTCACCTTCGTCGCGGGTGAGGCAAGCACTCTGTCGGTCGGCAATAGGGGTGCACGTCGATCCACGGTATCAACGATAAGCCACGACTTCGCACTCGAAACCACCGGAGTTGCGCCGAACGCCATCAGCTCGAGCGCCCCCCGACCAACAAGTCTCGCGCCTGAATCAAGAAGTGCAACGGTTGAAGGGAGAAGTTCCGCAATACCACGGGTCGTCTCTGAGAGGTTTTGCGGGATGGGGAAGAGATGTGAGCGATCCCCATCCGCGAGGGTGTCAACGTACGCAAGCGCACAATTAGTGGTGCCGAGATCGATACCAATGCAATAGCGGGGTTGGCTCACGGGCGCTCCGAACGTGTCGCAAAGGCGAGGTGCCACGAATCCGCAGTGGTTGTCGGGTTGGCGGTGGTCTCGTTGGTGGTGGTTTGTCTGAGAGTTATCTCGAGGAGTCCCAGCTCCGTGAGGCGGGTATGGAGCTGCACCGGAATTCGCGTTGGGCCACTGCCAAACGGAGCAGAACCCTCGATTTTATCGGTACCAGCCGAACGAATCGCCGGTGGATTGATGGTCGCACTCACCGGTGCCAGCTCATCGAGCAACCGTTCGGCATCGCTCACCTCATCCCCAGCTCGATCATCGGGGCGATCCGCGCTCGCGAAGAGCCGAAACTGAACTTCCTCCCCCGATGCGAGGGAAAATGTTTTTGCGGGGAGGGTGATATCATTCCCCTCCTCGACGCCGCGTGGAGCGATGCAGAGCCCTTTGAGAGGTGGAATGAACCCCGGCACCGCGGGGAGAGAGCTGTCGACCCCGATATAAAAAGACTTAGTCGTCGCAGAGCGAACGCGCACCCCCGTGCCCGATGCCTTAAGCCGTGCATACCACGCCGCACCCACACTCACCGCCTGCGAGCGATCAATGCCGTGAAGCTCCTCGAGGGGGAAGGGAGCGACCCAATCGCGGAGCAGAGAAAGCACCCGCTCTCGCAGCGTATCGCTATTGAATACCCCTCCGTTGAAAAGCACCGCGGATGGCCGCATAAACCCGCCTGCCGCTCGCTCCCGCAGCGAGGCCAGTGACGGGGTCTGCTCCACAAGGGTAGCGCTCCGAGCCAGGAACGCTGCCAGGTGTCTCGTCAGCGCGGGGTCCGCTGCGTACGGTAGGCCAAAATCGGTGAGGCTCGCACTTTTCCGTTGCGCGGGAACAGCGGTCCTTTCGACTATCGGAAAAAATCCACCGAGAACGATCTCCTCGATATCCGCCCGGGTGACAGAGACCTCGAGAGGAGCAGCAAAGAGATTCGCGCCACGGGTTGGAATCGTGATCGTGAAGGAAGCTAGCTCGGGATCACTGAGCAGCCGCTCCTTGGCGGTCTGGGCGAGCGCGGTAAGCACTCCCATCTGCCACGGATCTAGCTCAGCAGAGCCCGATGGAAGGCGCGAACGGGCGCGATACGCAAGCGCTAGATCGATATTGTCTCCACCAAGCAGGATGTGATCGCCGACCGCAATCCGAGACAGCACCAATTCACCCTGCTCTTCGAGCACCGCGATAAGAGAAAAATCAGCGGTTCCTCCCCCGACATCACAGACCATGAGCGTATCGCCCGGCTTGACGACCTTACGCCAATCGCTCTCGTGGTGAGAGAGCCACGCATAAAAGGCAGCCTGGGGCTCTTCAAGAAGGGTACACGATGGAAGCCCCGCGGCTACCGCAGCGTCGTAAGTAAGCTGTCGCGCAACCTCATCAAACGAGGCGGGCACGGTTACAACAATCGATCCAGCATTCGCACCGATGGCGCCTGGATCGGACAACCCTTCATCGGTCGCCCACTGGTGTGAGGCTCGACGAACGTGCGCGAGGATTGCGCGCGATGCCTCAAAGGGAGAAAGTTTCTCGATGTCATCGGCTCCGTGCCACGGCAGCACCGGAGCGCGCCTATCGATTGCCGGGTTGCAGAGCCACGATTTTGCAGAGCGAATCACCCGGTCGGGGGTGCGAGCCTCCTGGTCGCGAGCAAACTGACCAACAACCGGCTCATCAGTGGCGTGAGACCACGGCAGCGCAAATGGCGCGGTTGCACTTTCAGCGGTCGTCGGAAGATAGAGCACCGATGGAAGAAGAGTGCTCGCTGTCGTTACTCCGGGCCCCTGAACCTGACGAACCGAAATAGCACGAGGAGCGACCGCTCCCTCCTGGGCGATACATGCAGTCGTATTGGAAGTGCCGAGATCAATGCCGAGGGCGATTGATGGTGTCGGCGATTGAGATTGAGGTGTTGACGATGCGCTCATGACTGAAGGGCGATAAATAACTGCGTCTGCCAAAACAATCCGTGTGCCTACACACGGAGGAAAAAACGGAAAGCGTCATGCTGGCCCGAGACCTACCGCACCTCAGCATCAGCAGGTGCGATCACATACGGCGGATGCCGCTCGGTGGTGACACTCGGTAGCGTCACCCGATTCGTGAGCCACCCCCGATGGACAATCGTCGCCTGGGTCGGATAGGTCGGTGTCCTTCCCTGAATACGCACCTGCTCGGGATCAGGCGCACCCGCGAGGGTTATCGTGGCCCCTTCTCCTTCTTCTCGCACGGGATTAATCTCGAACAGTTCATCAAAGACAGACCGACACCCCTGATGAACAAACCGGGCGACTGCTCCGATCTGCTCATTGGCTATCGGCGCGATATCCTGCATGACGAAATCAACGAATCGACCCCGCTGCTGAAGGAGAGAGAGCATCTGGAGCGCCTCAGCGACCGATTGGGACGATGCCTGAGCGCCCGAGCGTTGAGGGGTCGCTGCCAGACGAGCCTGCGCCTCGGCGAGCGCGCGCGCCAATCCCTCTGCGCGCTCACGCCCTTCACGAACCTCACCTGATACTGAAGCCAACTCCCCCTCAAGCCCCCGCACCCGCTCCGCAAGCTCGCTGTTCTTTTGACGCAGTGCCCGCGTTGGGTCATCGCCGGTCTGAATCGGCTGAGTCCGTCGTCGACGGATTCCCTCTACCAGCAGATATCCCGCAAAAAGTGCTATCAGCGCGGGCTGATATTCTATCGGCAACAACGGTTCGGGGATGCGATTAGGGACCACGTACGGAGCGCCGAGAACCCCGAGGAGGATGAGGGCGATGAGGATATGAATCATGGAACAGCTCCTGGTGGTGTGTGGCGGTGTGGTGGGGACAAGCAATGTGAGCCAATAAACGATTAAAAATTTGGGAGAGCAGGGAATACGCACGCGGCTGAGGATTATAGCGGATGGGGCGGTAAGGGCAACGGGGTGGGGTTG
>OMIW01000144.1 GCA_900299205.1 Pseudomonadota bacterium | reverse complement strand
TTGGTGCAGCCCGACCGGCACGTTCAACGATTCAGGTGGCAGCACTCCCTAAGGGAGCGTGTGTCGAGATTGAGATGGTAGCCGTTACGAAAGTATAGGACCCCTATGGCCCGCTGGTGATCGCCACCCAAACCCGCGCTCGTTCGCACCGTCCACTTCACAAAACGCGCTAGGTCGCTGATCCTGGTGCGAGTATACTATTTGCAAGCACCGCGAACTCAGCTATGGACAGCGTCTCTGCGCGCCGATCTCCGTCTATTCCCGCTCGCTCGAGCGATTCATCAATAACTCCCGGCGGAACAAGCGATGCTGCCTTCAGACTATTCCGCAGCTTTTTTCGCCGGGAGTGAAAACTCCCCTGCACAACCCGACGAAACCAAAATGGATCGCCAACCTCGACGCGCGGTTTCGTCAGGAAATCGAGCTTCAACACCTGGGATTCCACCTGAGTCGTTGGATGAAAACTGGTACCTGGTATGCGGGGGCCGAGCGTGACATCGCTCCAGAGCTGCGCCATCACACTGAGCACACCGTACGTCCGCGAGCCCGGCCCTGCAGCCACTCGCTCCGCGAATTCGCGCTGGAGCAACAAAACTGCGCGGGACACCGTCGGGATACTTGCTATCAGATGGAATATAATATCCGAGGAAAATACATAAGGAAGATTTCCGAATACGGTGAAGGTTCCCTCAAGGGCACCGATATCAACCGAGCGAACATCTCCCTCAATAACATCAGCGTCGGGAAAACGGCGCTCAAGCGCACGACAAAAGGATGACTCTATCTCGATGAGGGTAAGTGACGCTCCTCCCTGAAGTCTCGCAGTGAGCGCCCCCAGCCCCGGTCCTATCTCGATAATATGTTCCTCGGGAGATGGATTACCGAACGTGATTATCTCCTCAATGACTGAAGGGTCGACCACAAAGTTTTGTCCTCGCTCCTTCCGAGGGGCAACCCGCCGATCACGCAGCTCGCGCGCTACTTCCCGAACCCGCGAATCTCCCTTTGACCACGACGTACCACCCTGTCGCCGCTGATGTTGCTTTGCCACCATGTACTCCGTTACTTCTTATTTTTTAGCTTCGCTCTATCTCTTCGCACCGTCACTTTGCTGACCAGAACAGATTCCATTAATGCCCTCCCTGTCACGAAGGTCGGACCATCTGTTCGATCGGCCACCGACTACATACCGAGGACCGCGCCGCTAAGCGCTCACCTGCGGCTAATCGCCACGCACCGACCAATCCGATCATCACGGCATTATCCGAGCAGTAGCGTCTATCAGCGAAGAAAAGGGTGTCACCTCCCCCCAGAGCCCGATGCAATTCATCGCGGAGTACTCTGTTCGCCGCTACTCCTCCGGCGACGGCAACCTGCTCCAATCCCCGCTCAGCTCGGGCCTCCATCGTCTTTCGTACCAAAACCTCCACTATCGTCTTTTCGATGGAGAAAGATAGCTCCGAAATCATTCTATCATTTATGAGCTCTTCAACCGCACGATCCCGCCGGACTCTACCGAGCTCTCGACGAACCAAAAGCGCGACCGCGGTCTTAAGACCGGAAAAGCTTAAACCAGGACGCTCAAGCATGACCCGCGGAAGAGAATATCGGCTCTCAGCTACCTGCTCCGCAGCTCGAGAAAGCGCAGCTCCTCCCGGATACCGAAATCCAAGGAGCGCCGCTGCTTTGTCAAACGCCTCCCCTGCGGCATCGTCCATCGTCCGACAGATAAGTCGATATTCGCCCGGAGCGACCGCCTCAACCAACTCGGTGTGCCCCCCGGAAACAATAAGAGATAGGAACGGGAAGCGAAGCGATGAACGATGGATCAACGGCGAAAGGAGATGCCCTTCTATGTGATTAACTCCCACCAGGGGAAGACCGGTCGCCGCCGCCAACCCCTTTGCAAAGGAAAATCCGATCAATAGTGCCCCTTTGAGACCTGGCCCCCGAGTTACCGCGATCCCATTGAGATCCTTGACGGTCAGCCCCGCCTCGGCAAGCACCTCTTCAAGCAAGAGAGGCAATACTCGCAAATGTTCTCGCGCTGCAATTTCGGGAACAACGCCCCCATACTGCTCATGTATCGCCACCTGAGACCACACTCGCTCAGCAAGAATAGTGATCTCGCCCAAAGAATTCCTGGTGACAGCATCGACACTCGTCCCATCGAAACGCACAACCGCTATCGCGGTTTCATCACAACTTGTCTCTATCGCGATAACGACCACAACCGTTCCATCTGTTCGTCTCCCACATCACTCCCGAAGCACTTCATTCTTTCTCGGGGACGTTCAGCCCTCGTAGATACACAGCCATCGCCACAAGGTCTTCCTCCGCCGCTCGACTGTAGAAAGATACCGGACAAAATCGGGAATCAACGCTCGGGCCTTCTGGGGTTAATCCCTTTCTGAAAAAGACCAGTGCCTCAGCTTCGGACCATGTCGCAAAAGGCTTTCCTCGCCTCCTCACCCCCTCAGCCTCCCTTGAATCCACCAATGACGGCGCAACCCGCTCACCCCACTCCGTGCGAACCGTCTGCCCCCCCGTGAGGTAGCTCTCCCCCGAGAATATACCCGAAGCCCCATTATGACACATTCCGCACCGAGCCACCCGATCCACCAGGTATTTCCCGTATTCAACCGCAAATCGGCGAGGAATCTCCGGCACATATCCTCGAACCTCGTGTTCATCCTCGAAGAAACCATTCACGTTCCGCTCATAAAATCCGACTGATCGTCGCTCCACCCGCCCGTGTAACGGGGGCAGATCTCGGAGATACGCCACGATCGCCGCGAGGTCTCCATCTGCCATCCACTCGTATCCGCGGTGCACGTCGAGCGAAATATGGCGATCCTCACCAGCCCATCCTCCCCGCAAAACCTTCACCACCTCAGCCGTGGGCACCGCCCCTATCCCCGTCTCACGATCTGGGGTGATATTGGCCGCTGAAACCTCCCCGTATCGGTCATGCCACACCAGTCCCCCGACCATCGGCGCTCCCGGCTCTCGGGTTTTACCGTGACAAAAACCACAGCTCGCCAGCCCCTCAACCAACTCTTTCCCCCGCGCCATTACCGCTTTATCTCGGGAGAGCACGACGGGATCTCGTGGCACCTGTGAGCAGCTCGCGATCACACCGATCGCCACCCCGATCACCAAAAGCCGCGCAGCCTCACGCCCAGGAGGGAGAAATTGTCGGACCAGAAACATGAGGATAGCCTTCGATCAACAGATAGTCTCGAACCGGTCGCAAACCCCCTAAGCTCGAGAGTCGGCGTCATTCCGATAGATGCGGAACGCACGGTACGATATACCGGTCTCAGGAAGAGTGACAACCCGTCGGCTCTGCCATAAAAAAGGCCGGGTCGATCCACCTAAGGATCGACCTGGCCATCTCCTCCTGGATATTTCCGCAATTATTCAGGCCACCTTTTTAAAAGAGCTATCCTTTCTCAATTTCGCAGCCTCTCACTACCCAACCGCCCGCCTCTGAGCCGAGCGTAAATCTTCGGGAGCATCCGCCTGGAGCATATCGGTAAGCGTTCGTTGGAGAGCGAGGCGCGACCGATGCAGCCGTGATTTTACCGCGGGTACCGATATCCCGAGCATCTCGCTCACCTCAATACTCGAAAACCCATCGACATCACGAAGAATGAATACTGGACGATAGTCGCGCGGGAGGGAGTTTATCGCCGCCGTCAGCGCTTCTCGAAGCTCATTCTTTCCTCGAAAGGACTCTCCTTCCGAATTAAAAACATTCACCTTATTGGGAACAGCGAGCACCTGCGAGAGCATCTCCTCCATCGACATACTTTTGTCTTGTCGACGTTTTCGGAGCTTCATCAGGGCGCAGTTGAGAGTCACCCGATAGATCCAGCTCGAAAACGACGACTGCCCGCGAAACGCCTCGATCTTGCGCATAACGGAGATGAAGACCTCCTGCATGACATCTTCGGCATCCTCCCGATGCTTCGTCACCCGATTCGCCAGAGTAAAGACCCGGGTCGAGTACCGATTGACCAGCTCCTCAAATGCGAGAGGGTCTTCTCGCTGAATGCCCTCTACCAATTCGGTGTCCGAGACCTGTTGCAACGTATCCATGGCGATCCCCTGAAAGATTCGAGACGAACTCCCACGGATCAATTCCTATGCCAAGAGAAACAGCACAAAGGATTACAACAACAGACCGTCCCCTCCCCTTTTGAGATGAGATATACCCAACAATTCCAAGGATATATAAAAACCCAGAAGCCTTTTCCAAAAGGAGTTCTTTTTCAAAATCCGGCCATCCCCGGAACACTGCTCGTCCGATTGACCAGAATTTGCCGGGTAACCTCTGGATCTGTCATTCATTTGTCAGAATACCGGCAGGATCCTCCCTCTCAGCCTCCCCCTTCAGGTTCCCTACCGCGCCGACCGGACAAATACCATCCTGAGTTGGTGGAGAACCTCCTCAATCAACCGCTCTTCATCAGTGGTCAGGTTCCCCGTCGTCTTTGTCTTCAACAAACTGATAATCTCGATAGTCTGTTTTGCGGCATCTCGATCCTTCTCCACCGCCATCCCCTCAGGCGGACTATCTGCTCCCAACTGCCACAACGCCTGGGTCGCAAGCGACCAGATGAAAGAAGCAAAATCAAGCGCGGGGGTTCGCTCATCACCAAGCCCGGCACTTGATGAGGGGGCCGACCTGTTTGTTGAATCCGACTCCGTAGATACCGGTCGTTCGGGCGAAGCAGTTTCCTGAGAAGCTAATGGCTTCACCTCATCCCGACGCTCATTTCCCGAGGAATCAAACCGCCGCTTGTCACGAACGGTGAACCCATCGGATCGCTCAGCTTCTTCCTCGTCACGCTCTGCCATAATTCCTCCCCACCTCAGCCACCGTCCGCACTCACCTTACCCGGTCGTCCGACTTTCCCTCGAGCCGATATCTCGATCCTCCATCGGCACGAATACCTACCCGACCGCGCTACACTTTTGACAGGTGTAAGACTCATCGGTCCGTTTGTAAAGGGGGCAGCGAAGCAGAGGTACGTTTTTAGCCCACATCAAGGCCTTCCTTACTCCTCATGGCACGGAATGAAGCCAACCCCATCCATCAACCTCAGATAACCTAACCAATTGGGGGGCATTACACGGAAATGGGGCACTGATGGAGGTAGTGGAGCCCTCAATGAGACTAGTGACTCTCCTCTCTGTCGACTAGATGTGATGCATCGCCAAGCGCACACCCGGCACCACTCTTAATCTTGCGACGCCTCGCACCCTCGCTCCTCATCCAGGTCTATCCATCCA
>OMIW01000143.1 GCA_900299205.1 Pseudomonadota bacterium | reverse complement strand
TGCTTGGGGGCTTGTCAGGATAGCGGGTCTCTTTTGACTTTTTTTTCGTCACAGTGTAGAGACGGTAACAAAATAGAAGATGACGAACACAGAACAAATCATGTACCTGAAGAACGCCTCCCCCACCACCCGACCTTTACAACTCATCTGCATCCGTCACGCCGAATCGGTGCGTAATAAAGCCAAAAGAGGCACCACTTTTTACGCTGACGAGGATGCGCGAAGCCTCGTGAACGGAGCACCCGATTATTTGGTTCCTTTGACTGATGAAGGGGTTGCTCAGGCGGAGCGCACGGGAACATATCTGCGAGAGCGCTTTGGAGCTCCTGATTACATTTACCACTCCGGCTACCTTCGGACTATACAGACAGTCAAGGGAATCTTAGCAGCGTTTCCCCCCGATGAGCAGGCTCAGATGAAGGTGCTCATGAATCAATTTATTAGGGAGCGCGATCCAGGGTACACCTACGACATGCTCACTCACGAAGCGCACGCGACTTTTCCCTGGCTGCAAGATCACTGGAATATGTTTGGCGGATTTTTCGCGCGACCACCCGGGGGTGAAAGTCTCTCCGACGTTTCGCAACGGGTTTACACCTTTCTCGACATGCTTTTTCGTGATTGCCCGGGAAAGAGGGTGTGGACGGTCCTCCATGGCGGATCGCTCCGAACTATGCGGTTTATTCTCGAAGGATGGGATTACGATCAGGTGCTGCAGTGGCCGAAAGACCAGTCGCCTGAGAACTGTGGAATCACGGTGTATAATTTTAATCCTGTCGAGGAGAGGCTGGTTTTGCAAGAGTATAATACGGTCGGATGGCGGGGTTAGTCGGATAAGGCGTTATTCAAATTCCTCTGTTCCGAGTAGCCATGCAGATGCCCAGTTGGCCCCGGGATCGGCGTATGTACAGTTTCTCTCATAATGGACGACTACTCTGCTATTGCTAACCCACGCACTTGTAATACCACTATCGGCCCTCCATGACCCTTCGTTCTCGATACTTGCTTCGATTGATGCTCGTCATAATCTCATTGTCGCTCGTTATCCCCGCCCTCATAGTAATCCTCACTCAGGACCTCCAGATCTTCCCAGGGGCGGTGGGCGGCCTGTTCGAACGGAGAACGAGAGATCGGGAGTCGATACCCTCGGGAGTGGAGAGCTTACGGGTGATGACAGCTGATCACGAGTCTCTTGAAGTATGGAGATTGTCTGTTCCTCATTCGCGTCGTGTCGCCGTGGTATTCCACGGAAATGCGGGCGATGTCGCTAATTTCTTTTCCTATCAGAAATATTTCGCCGAGATGGGGGTCACAAGTTATGGGTTTGACTACCGAGGATATGGAACAAGCACCGGCTGGCCATCTGAGGAGGGGCTATATCGGGACGCTGATGCGGTAATTGAAGAGGCGTTACAGAGAGAATCTTTGGCGCGTTCAGCGTTGATAGTGACCGGCATCTCGATCGGAACGGGCCCAGCGGCATATGCTGCGGCAAAATATCAACCGGGGGTAGCGTTACTCATAACCCCCTATACCAGCTTGCCGGATGTGATCGGAGCGACCCCCCTTTTTGGAATCTTCAGACCGTTTGTCTGGCACACCTTCCCGGTGAAGCGGTTTATCGCAACACTATCTGGCACCTGCGTCGTGATTGCTCACGGGAAGAACGACACGATCATACCGTTCGACATGGGACACCAGGTTTATCAGGCAGCGCAGCACCTCCGTGCAACACTCGTCACCTCCCCGACCGCTGGACATAACAATATCTTCTCTCAGACGGTAGGTGAAATAACGGAGGCTATTAAAGGGTGTGTCTAGTGCCTAATTAATCAAATAACGGTACCTTTTTCTTCAATCAGGCACTAGAATTTTCGGAGCAAAATCGGCCAAAGACGCTGATGCTTCGTCGATTAATAATATATCTCGTTGGCCCTGACCGGGCTGTTACCCCTCTCTCACCGCCTCCAGGACCTCTGCGACATGTGATCCTGGGGTGACCTTGGAGAAGTGCTTCACTATTGCCCGCTCTCCATTTTTGTTTGGTGCCCCAAGGAGAAAGGTTTCTCGGGAGATTCCGTCGTAGCTGCGGCCCATGAACTTTTTGGGGCCGAAGACCTGGTAGGCTTTGGCCACTGAAAAGTCGGTATCGCTGAGGAGGAGGACATCAAGGCTGCTTTTCTTGCAGAATTTGGCCTTTGTCGCGTCGGTTCCTCCTGATATACCAATAACGGTTGCACCGAGCTGCGTGAATGCCTCAAGCGAATCGCTGAATGATTTTGCTTCGATTGTGCAACCAGGAGTGTCATCCTTGGGATAAAAGAATATGACCACCCAAGGTGTGGTACATTGCGCGAGGCTATACCGTGCGCCGGTTTTATCAGTAAGGGCAAACTCGGGTGCAATGCGCCCTTCTTGATTATTTGACATCGGTTCCTCCGGCG
Organism: Pseudomonadota bacterium; assembly: GCA_900299205.1. Lineage (GTDB taxonomy): Bacteria > Bdellovibrionota_C > UBA2361 > UBA2361 > OMIW01 > OMIW01. The sequence continues at coordinate 1,934 of OMIW01000143.1, read as the reverse complement.
AATTTCTGTAACTCTTCAGCCTACCTTTTTTAGAGAGTTATTCAAAAGATCTTAAGAGCATGAAAAGCTGTGGTTATTTTGGTGGCTCGACCCGCAAAACGCTCGTTGGCAGTTTTTTTGCTGAATAGTTTAACGGGTCTACCCCAGCCACTCCTGAGGGGCCGTGGGAGGTTCTTGGAAACAAGAGGGGTAAATAGCTACGAATTTCTAATCATTTATCCTTCCCTCTGCTGCGGCGCGGTGACCGGGGAGCCCCTCAAGCTCCGCGAGAGAGCATGCATCCGTGTAGAGATCGTTGGCTTGAGTTCGATCATCTATCCTCAGCCAAGTGGCGACTTTGATAAAGTCGAAAACCGACAATCCACACCGAGAGCGCCCCGTGCCACCCGTCGGAAGGACGTGGTTGGGACCGGCGCAGTAGTCGCCGATAACCTCGGCGCTTCCCTCTCCCACAAAAAGGCCACCGTAGTTCTTGAGCAGAGGCACGATCCGCTCAGGGTGCATGAGACTGAGCTGAAGGTGTTCCGGGGCGAGAACATTGGAGACTCGTGCCGCCTCCTCGACCGTCGGAACAACAACGACGCATCCGTTTTGGAGCGCCGCTCGCGCGGTCGGCGCCGATGAGAGGCCCGCCAGCTGACGCTCCAATTCATTCGATACGACCGAAACAATCGCCCGGTCGAGGGTGATCAGGGTGGGGACCGCTTCAGGGTCGTGTTCTGCCTGCGCGAGAAGATCTGCGGCGATGAGTGCTGGCGATGATGAGCGATCCGCTATCACCACGAGCTCTGAGGGCCCCGCCAGCATATCGATCCGAACGTGCGCTGAGACCAGAAACTTTGCTGCTGTAACGTACGAATTTCCGGGACCGACGATGCAGTCGCACGGGGCTACGCCCGCAAAGCCGTGAGCAAACGCCGCGATTCCATGTGCTCCTCCTATACTAAGAACCCCCGTTGCACCCGCGATCGCCGCTGCAGCGAGCATCTCATCGCTGGGTCTCGGTGTTGCTACCCATATCTCTTCTACCCCGGCAACCCGCGCTGTCACCACCGACATCAGAAGTGACGATACGAGAGGATATCGCCCCCCCGGCACGTAACACCCTGCTCGCTCGAGTGGTATGATCCGGTGACCGGCAGCTCCTCCTGGAATCGAAATATCAACATTAGAGAGGGCAGAACGCTGCGCCGATGCGAATGCACGAATGCGCGCTGCACTCCGCTCGAGGAGATCCACGATCTCTGGATCAATCCGTTTCATCGCTTGCAGACAATCATTCCTGGAGAAGAGGGGACGGCCCTCTCGAAGTTCGCCGAACTCCCGCGCATACGAGAGAACTGCGTCGTCCCCCCGGTCCCGGACTGCAGCAACAATCTCCTCGGCACGAACCCGCGCTTGAGGTGAGAAAGGGCGCGGTTGAATCGACTGAATCGATTCAGATGGGCGTTCAGATAGAAGATACTGACTCATGAAACTATCTCCGTCACTCCGACAAATTGGCGCTTCCTGAAAATCGGGTGGCTATTTCAGGTGGCAATTTGGACCATGGATGGTCATCCTCATTTAGTCCCCCTTGGCGTCACCCGCTCGACGATTGACAACCCGATCACGGCGATCAAGCTCTGCCTCTACCTCAGCGAACGGCACACCAGCACGAGCGAGCGCGACGGTGGTAAAATATATGAGATCGGCTGCTTCGTGAATGATCTCATCTCTACCTGACGCATCGGCGAGCTCACGAGCCTCTTCGCGAAGCTTCGAGCTGAGCATTCCGGGCTCGGTGGCGACTCGTACGGTATATGAACCTGACGCGCTATTACTTACTGCGCTGTCTTCCCTTAGCCGCGCACTAAGCCGCCTCTCGAGCGCCGAGAGCCCCGCTATTGGTCCAAAGCAGGTCGAGTCTCCTGTATGACAGAATCCGTCACCCT
>OMIW01000142.1 GCA_900299205.1 Pseudomonadota bacterium | reverse complement strand
GCTCAGGGGCAGAGTCTTCCCACAAGTAGGACATTCAGGAAGATGTGCAGCACCGTGAAGACCGAGGTAGGAAAGGCGTTTTTGTACAAGACTCAAATCTCCGACCACATAAATCGGTTCGATCCCCGCGCTGCGGGTCCGACCCTCATCTGTAATCGTGAGTGTCCTCCGTTTCCCGCAACGCTTTTGTACTCAGATGGAGCAGTGGCCGCTCGTCTTGGCTATTACGGAGTATGGAATGTGACCCGTCGTCCGCGGGCATACTGTGCGGCGGGTGGAGTACCGAGATGCACGAATCGTGAGATCGCGAATGGTGCTCGGGCGCGCGGCATAAACGCGAAGACCCGCGACGGTTTCGTTTACCTCCGCATGAGTGGCGGGGTGTGCTATCGGATTAATCCGCTTGTCAGTCGAACCGGCGAGGCGCAGTAGGGGTCTTTCGTGGCTCGGCCGCATCTCACCTCGGCCGAGCTTGCGATTTGGCGGTGTTGTTCTCAGTTTAACGGGCAATTTATCTCGTCCCTCTGCCGGTCCTCGAGCAGCTCAACGACCAAATCCGTCATTTCATGACCCTTGCTCAAGGGTTATCCTCTTCACATGAACCCGCGACTCCGAGTGATACCCCGCTTCACCAAAGCTGATGGTAATCACCTTTGCCGTTGGGCAGGTTGGTATATCTACATCAATCGTCGCATCTTCACCGGTATTCTTTTCTCTTCCCCTCTGGTGAAAACACTCCACGCCACCCGAATCGGTCAGAGTAACCTCCCAATCGACCGTCATCGGCCAGAGACGGGCCTTTATTCGGGCGAGCGGTGACGGGCTATCGAGGATTATCTGAAGGATCAGAGGATTGACATTGGCGGGGGTTCGGACAAGGGAGAAATCGCTGTCATCGAAGAGATCGGTGATGGAGCCGATATCGAATTGGGAGTGGGTGATAATGGCTCCGCCAAGAGAACCAAGTTCAGTACGGCTGGTGATCGGTTTGCGCCGCTCCGAGAGCTCCCGCTCGAAGATCTCTCGAGCTTCAGATGAATAGCTAAAATGCGCGGCGAAAAAACCGGGCCTTCCGTCGGGAAGGTTCAGAATCTCGATAGGTTCCGAAAGCGAAAACTTGGGATTTATCCGAAACCTCTTCCACTCCTCTTCGGTTAAAACGATGATCACCCGCTCGGAAATCCCTGAACGAAGGGTTGCGTTGAAGTCCTCGACGTTGACGAGCGATATCCGCCCGTGGAGCGGACTGGTTGCGTCCCGAACAAAAAATTCGTTAAAGCTATCAGCGCCATTTGCCCAAGAACTCGTCAGAAGAAGAGATGCATCGGGATGACGGGAGGCGAGGGCGGGTAAAAATGATTCGTAGAGCTCCTTTGTTCCCCATGCCATCCCGTAGAGGCCATAATCGCTGAACCAGGTTGGCCCTCTCGTGATGGCTTCCCGAAGTAGATTTCCCTGAAACAAAGCGAAACCAACTCCGAGAATTGATACCATGGTGGTGCGTGCTGCGGTAGAGGAGACAAGGTTTACCGCGAAGTCAATCGAGATCGCGGCGAGCAGCGAAACCGGCACGAGCACCGCGAACACCCGCATAATCATGATGGGGACGATAAGAGAAGCCGCTGTTGATGCCACGAGACAGCCGAGCACGATTCGATAGTTCCGGTCCCGCCACCGCCACACCGAAATACCTACCCCTCCCAAGACGAGCGGGAAAATCCAATACCCCAGATACCCCCGCCCTCCCCACAGGTGGCGAACCGCATCGTACTGCCTCCCTCCATCCGGAGAAAACCAATATGATAGTGAAAATGAGTTCAGGTAAGACGTCATGGCGAGCTGGGCTCGCTCGGAGGTACTCAGTCCGGGAACATACCAGTGCGAATTGACGACGAAGAGCTGTTCAGCCATCGCTCCTGGACTTCGCTGAGAGAATATCAGAAAGGGAATCATAAGGACGAGAAGAATCCCGCCTGAAATCAGAGCGCGACGCCACTGTCGTCCGATGGAAATCAGATTGAGAAGGAGAACTGAAAGAGAGGTCGCTACAAAAGCGATCGAACCAGAAAAATGGGAATAGAAAAGAAGTGCACCGGTGATCGGTGCGCCGAAGACCGCCCGTCTATCGCCATTGAGCCACCGGGTCAGCTGCCAGAGGTAGATCGCAAGGAAGGGAATAATGAGAGCGGTCTCAAAAACGGTGCGGACATGGAGGAACCACACCGGCAGCGAGCCCAAGATTGCGACAACAAGCCACGGCTCCTTCAATCGGAGAGCATCCTTGGCCAATCGATACAGCGCAATAAGCCCCGGAATCGAAAGGATGACGGTTCCTGCGCGTAATGCTGCGATACCACCACCAAACAACATCACGAAGGGAAGGTAAAGGTACAAAGAGATCTGCGGAACCCACCGCTGAGGGGCTTTTTCGTAGTAGAGCGGAAGAAACCGCCCAGATGCATCCGAAAAATTATGAGCAATCAGCTCGTGAATCTTGTTACCGATGTACGCCTCATCACAGAAAAAATAGATAGGAAAATCCTGAAGAAAAAGAAGATGAGTGATGAGATAGCTGATAAAAGAGAGAATGGTAAGAATAACAGTGAGACGGGGACGCATAGAGAACACAAAAAGAGAAACAGAGGGCAAGCGAGGAGGATCGGAGAGGAGCGATAGTTGCGTTGAGGGAGAGTATAGCTGATTGAAGGGGGAGAGGGAGAGCAGCGTTTTGCAGGGGCCCGATTCGAGGCTCACGCCGTGAGTACAAGCGGGAGGAGGGTACTTAGCCGTTTAAATAATGGTAAGTCTGATGTTTCACCACTATCTTCTCAAGTTTTTGGTGAGGATTGACGACTCCTGGTCGAGAGGTTTAAGTGATGGGAGCTTAGGTTTTTAAAAGCGGGGGGATCTGTAGTCGCCCGGGAGAAAGAAAAAAAATTATTCACCACGCCCGGAGATAGAGGGAGGTTCCCAATGATAACCTATCGACAATAAGGGTAATTCTTGGGTTATGAGGGCTTATTTGGTTTTCTTTAAGACATTATTTTTTGAGGGAAGATGCTAACGCTGAAGCCGAAAGATCGTGTACGATACGGTGTCTCAGAGTCCCGGGACAGTCTTCGTGGTAGCTACATGAGGCTTTCAGAAATCGTGAGAATGAAAAGGGGCTTGTGAGAAGCGATTGGGTGTAGGTCGTGGGTGCAGGAGGATGTAGTATGAAGATTGGGGATACGCAGGGCGTGGTTGGTGTTAGTTCAGCAGGGCCGGAATCTCCATCACAACTGCCGGACAGGGCGACATTTGCGGACCAGAGGATTTATCCGCAGGTGGGGCAGTTTCACCGAGTCCTCGAAGGGAGGGATGGCCCGCTGCCTCTTGGGGACGTGGCGGGGAGGCAGATCGCGATCCAGCGGGTCAGTGCCGGGATTCAAGTTTCAATGGAGAGTCCAGCGGGAAAACAGATAGCAGTCCTCAGTTCTGGGGGAGAGCTCATAAGCTCACAAGGGGGTGCTCCAAACAGATTGATCTCAACCGCGTACTCGCTCAGCTGCCTCCGCGCCACCTAAGATTGTGATCACCAAATCTCTTTGTATCCTGACGGTCTCGTTGTGCCTCGGGACCCTGAACCGCGTTGACCTTTCTTCTTTCATGGGGCTCTACGATACCTGTCAAGCCCCCCCATCCAGGGGCTTTAGCCAAGGAATCAATGAGCGACTCAAAAGGGGCGATAGGGTCCAGCCGAGACCCGTCGGTGGACGCGAGGAGAGGGAAGGGGCTTACTTCCCTTATTGACCCCTAATCCACTATCGATTTCATACACCCGAGGTAAATCCGACCTTTTCCATTCTCCTCCCCCTCATCTGAGAAACATCCATTGTTCTTTGCCCTCAGATCTCGGTCCCCACTTTTCGCTTGGAGACTACACGTTATTGGTACCCATCCGTTTTCTTGTCGACACCTGAGCCCCCAGTCGCTGGATCCGTGTTGGGCCGCTACCTCATCCGTTACAAATGGAGTTGGCCCATTCATTAACGATTCCGCCGGAACTGATTCATTGACTGAGGTAGTCCCGATTTGAACTCGCCTGTATCCCCCGTACCTTTCAAGTTCGTCATTGTCCCAGGTTTTAAACCTGAAAAACCGAACCTCAGTGGTCACCCGAGGCTGAATCGCGGGGTTGACCACAACTGACGACCAACGGCTCGTCCGCGATGTCGTGGAAAACAGTCTTGAAAATAAGCTCGTGCGAGGATAGCTCACTGCCACACCAACATAGTACGGTTGACGGTCGTTCGACGGGTCAGAGTCGTTTTCCCACGGGTTCGACCAGTCTGACGATGAAGCGCTTTGTACCGAGCCTTGGCTGAGCGGGGTCGTTGAGGCTACCAATGTCCTCGATAATCCTTGAATCTCGCACGTTTCCGGTGGGCAATTTACCGGTACTGCTCCCCCCGTCCTATTCACCTCTGGGAGGGAACTTGTTGAAACCGTCAGTCGATACAGGTTGTGAGGCGATATGGACGGGTCTTGCTGGACGCCTGTAGCCAGGTTTTGAGCGAGGTTACCTAAACGCAGCCCCTGATAATACCAATTGCCCACCTCCACGACCCCGAGGAGGAACACCACGGCAACGGGAAGAAGGAAAGCGGCCTCAATAAAGAGTATCCCCTGGTCTCTGGCCCGACGCAGATCGCGTAAAACGCAACCACCGTGTCTCCAATTTTTGTTTGTAAATCCGACAAACCAATCAATTATTTTGCCCATTTGCTCCCGTCCGTCCCATTTCCCGGTTGTCACCGCCTTCGATTGGCGCCGCCACCCAGCGCACTACACCTCTGCCTTCTCTCAAATAACCATTCTCTTCCCCGTCCCGTCTGGATCTTCTCATTTCCCGAACGTCAAGGGTTATGATCACCTTTTCTTTGAACGTGACTTCCGATTCTTCGGAATGGGATAACCGAGTTGCCTCAAATTAAAAGCCATTGAAGAGTCGGTGTTTGAGGAGACTGAGGAGGTCGTTGCCTCATCGAACTGGTCATGAAAAAGGACCATGACAAGATGACGATGAAGGATAAGCGGAAGTATATTAGCAAGATAGCGCGAAGGTACCACAATAGTGACAAGAAGAAGAGGGGATTGATTCTTGATGAGCTGTGTGAAACCTTCGAATTATCAAGATGTTATGCGATACGAGTGATGAACAAGGGGCACAAGCGGGCTCGCAAGAAGCCCGGGCGGGCATCCCGGTACCAGTCGCCTGAGTTCATAAAAGGGCTAAAACAGATCTGGTTCTGCTCCGATTGGGCGTGTGGCAAGCTCCTAAAGTCGGCGATTCCTCTTGTGCTCCCGCACCTTGAGAAGAGACATCAAAAGGAGGTCAGTGAGGAGGTCAAATCGTTGCTGCTGGCGATTAGTGCAGCCTCGATAGATCGAGTCCTAGCGCCGTATAAGGCCAAGTATCGGCGCGGGAGGAACTTGACCAAGCCGGGTAGCCTGTTGCGCTCTCAGATACCCATATCAACTGAGACTTGGAACATTACCATTCCAGGTTTCGTAGAAGCAGATACCGTGGCTCATTCTGGATCATCATCGAAGGGACCGTTTGTTTCTACTCTGACGATTACTGATATTGCGACGCAATGGACTGAGAATCGAGCGGTATGGACCAAGGTTGCCGCCAACGTGGTTGAGGCGATTCGAGACATTGAGGCGGTGCTGCCGTTTCCGATTTTGGGATTTGATTGCGACAATGGGTCAGAGTTCCTCAACGATCATCTGGTCAGGTATTTTCAGGGAAAAAAGATTGGTCTTACTCGGAGCCGCCCCTACAAGAAGAATGATAACGCGCATGTAGAGCAGAAAAACTGGACCACGGCGCGAGCACTCCTTGGGTATGTGCGTCTTGAAAACCCCGAGCTTGTGCCCCTTATCAACGACATCTATGCCAACGAGTGGTCGGACTGGAAGAACTTCTTCTGCCCGAACATGAAACTCAAGGAAAAGATTCGGGTAGGGTCACGGATCGTTCGCAAATACGAAAAACCGAAGCCCCCGTATCAAAGAGTGCTCGAGAGTCCTGAGATTTCGGAAGCAGTCAAAGAAAAACTGACGATAAGGTATGAGAGTCTCGACCCGTTCGCCCTACGTGAGCGGATCGAGCAGAAACTGAAACGGGTAAAAGCATTAGCAAGCACCACGTTCGATGACTGGCTAGCGGCCCAGGAGAGTCAGTAGGCTCGACCACTAACCGGTGGTCGGTGGCCCTCAGGGGAGCTATCCTCAGGGGGCGTGCTCAAGGGGTCTTTGAGGGACCCAACGCACGCCCCCTGAGGATAGCTCCCCTGAGGGAAGAACCTACCTGGCTACCCAAAAGCACCCCGAGGCACCCCCTAGAACGGTGCCTCTTCAATGTCCTTTTCTAATGAGGCATAACGTGGCAACCGATTCGTCGCTTCCAAATCGGCAGCACATTCTCTACCCGAGACACAGTCGCTCGTATACCTCATACCCTCCCCATAATATTCATACTCCAAGAAAATTCTCCACCTCTACCCCATCTGGCGATTAATCCCCAACCATCATACAGTAATCATTACAACAACCTTCACGCGAGCTAACCTCTAGGTATCCCCCAAACAATACGGCCTCCAATGAAGCACCTGCGCCCGTCCCTGTCCTCGCCCCTTGCCAATCTTCTCGCCACCCTTCGCACCCCTCGTTCAACCTCCCGGGCACCGACCGAGCCCATCGACCCCCTCCGAGCCACCATCCTCGCCAATGAGGCCCTTCATGACCGGGCAGCCACTCTCGCCGACAGCGACACCTCCTATCGAGACGGACGAAGCAGTAGCGCACTCCGAAGTCGGTTCCTCAGTAACGTGGCCTTTCTGGATGCAGCCTACCGGACCCTCGCTGATGCAGCGAAGCAGGGAGAAAGCCTCTCTCCGGGGGCGGAATGGTTACTCGATAATCACCATATCGTCCTGCAGCATATCTCCGAGGTGCGGCGATTTTTCCCCAAAAAATATGACAAGACCCTCCCCAAGGTCGCCGAGGGAGAGTCCGCTGGCTACCCTCGAGTTTATGCGCTGACCCTCGAAGTAATTATCCACTCCGATTCCGTCGTCGAGCCGGAGATCCTAAGTGCGTTTATTACGGGCTTTCAGTCCCGGAAACCGCTCACTACCGGAGAGTTGTGGGCGGTTCCATTGATGCTGAAGTTTGCACTTGTTGAAAATCTGCGGCGGCTCATTCAACGAATTGTTGAGGAGCGAGAGGAGCTGCTTTACGTCGATGGATTCCTTCAACGGGTGACAACCTCGACTGAGGCAAGCACGACCCATGCTGGTACCGACACTCTTATCGAGCTCGCGAAGGAGATTAAAGGGCGTCCGTCACTCGGGGGAAGAGGCGCTGTTCACGTACTTCGTCAACTCCGATTGCGGGGAGGACGCGCCCCACTAGCCCTTAAATGGTTTGAAGAGCGGATTAGGGAACAGGGGGCCGACCCTGAGGAGCTCATTCGTGCGGATCATCAACGTCAGGCGTTTGACCAGATATCAATCGCGAATTCAATAACCTCCATGCGCGAGATGAGCAGCATTAATTGGCGCGAATGGTTTGAGTCAATGAGCCTCGTTCATCAAGAATTTCTCCGTGATCCGAGCGGGGTATATGCCCAATGCGACTTTGAGACGAGAGACCTTTATCGACATCATCTCGAAATTCTCGCAAAACGCTCCCGGCTGGCCGAGCACGAGATCGCCGAACGGCTCGTCACACTGACTCAAAATCCACCCAAAACAAGCGATCCTATCGAGGAACATCGGGCCGAAGCACGACGCCACATCGGATACTACCTCGTCGATGAGGGCCGATCCCTATTTGAGCACATGATCGGGTACCACCCCTCCATTCCGATGGTCGGAGCGAGGATGCTGCGCCGACATGCGCTTCCTCTCTATGCGGGAGGCATCGGCATCTCCGCACTCACCCTCTCGACACTCCTCGGGATGTGGGCTCTGTCCCTCGGCAGCGGCTGGTTTCCTGCAACAATTCTCATTCTGGTTGCATGTATACCCGCATCAGATGTTGCGATGAGTCTTATTCAATGGTGCATCCACCAGTGCGTTCGCCCATCCGCATTACCGAAGCTGCACCTTGAAAATGGCATACCTGAGACGAGCCGCACATTAATGATAGTGCACGGGATATTTGATAATCACGACTCACTCTCATCGTGCATCGATAGCCTTGAAGTACGGTGGCATGCCAACGAAGATGATAACATATTCTTGGCGATCACCGCCGATCTTCCCGATCGGAAAACACCCGATGAGTCTCAAGACCGCGACATAATTGCAGCTGGTCGTGCGGCTATCGCTGCTCTTAATTCTCGACACGGATTCAGCCCGGAGGCACCTCGCTTCTTTATCTTCTTCCGCGAAAGGCGGTGGAACGATCGGGAACGGTGCTATATGGGATGGGAACGAAAGCGCGGTAAAATCGAGGAGCTAAATCGGGAGATCGGGGGGAAAGGTCCAACCTCATTTGTGTTGAGTGACCGTGAGCGCGCCCTTTTACGGTCCATCCAGTATGTTATTACCCTCGATGGAGACTCTCATCTCTCGCCACACGGTGCACGAAGACTGATTGGCACCATCTCCCATCCGCTCAATAGGGCTGTGATAGATCCCGTCTCTCGGATGGTCAAGCGCGGTTATGGGATTATTCAACCACGAGTGAGCTATTCACTTCCCAGTGGTTTCGCCTCTCGCTTTTCGAGAATTTATTCGTGGGATCTCGGGCTTGATCCATATACGCAGACAATATCTGACTTCTATCAGGATGTGTTTGGGAATGCGTCGTTCCTCGGCAAGGGGATTTACGATGTCTCCGTCTTTTCGGAAGTACTCGAAGGGCGAGTACCGGAGAACGCGATCCTCAGTCATGACCTCTTCGAGGGCATATTTGCTCGAACCGGGCTAGCCACCGATATTGAGGTTTACGACGAGGTCCCATCTCGCTACCACGTGCATGCGCGACGGCAGCATCGTTGGGTCCGTGGTGATTGGCAGCTTCTCCCCTGGCTCGGTTCACTCGTGCCAGATGCGACCCATACGAAGGTTCCATCCTCCCTTCCCGGATTAGGTAGGTGGAAAATATTCGACAATCTAAGGAGAAGTCTCGTTGCTCCCATGCTATTTCTCTTCCTCGTGGCCTCGTGGACGATACTTCCCGGAAGCACTCTCGCTTGGGCTCTCGTCATGCTGCCCGTCTTCATGTTTCCGATGTATACGAGCGTCGCTGGAGTTGTTCTCTCACCCCCGGTAGGGATATCGCTTGGGGATTACCTTCGGGGAGTGGGGCGAGACCTCATACAACACGGCGCACAGGCAGTGCTGTTTCTCATATTTTTACCCCACCAAGCCTATCTGATGGTTCATGCGGTAAGCGTAACCCTATACCGTATATATGGCCCGAGAACAAAGCTTCTTGAATGGGAGACGGCAGCAGCATCTGAGCGACGACTCGGTTCTTCATTTGGGAGCTTTGTGCGTTCTCTTGCTCCAGCTCTCCGAATCTCCGCTTTCACAGCGATACTCGTCTCAGTATCCGCTCCTGACCGACTCTCGGCCGCCCTGCCACTTATCGCGATCTGGTTTCTATCTCCGGTAGCAGCAACCCTCCTTGCAGCCCGCCCCCAGCCCCCGACATCTGGTCTCTCTCCCGAGGATCGTGGCTATCTGCTCTCAGTGGGGTATCAAACGTGGAGATATTTCAAAGACCACCTTCGTCCTGCATATCATTACCTCATCCCAGATAATCTGCAGCAAACACCTCAGCGAGTTGTGGCAGAGCGCACCTCCCCAACTAACATTAGCCTCTCGATGATGAGCGCGGTGTCCGCCTATGAGCTCGGTTACGAGGATAGTAGGACAGTACTCGTCCTTCTATCGAAGATTTTCGAAACCTTGCCCAAACTTGAGCGGTACAATGGTCATTTACTCAACTGGTACGATATCAGGACCCTGGCTCCGCTCCACCCTCGTTACGTCTCCTCCGTTGATAGCGGCAATTTTGCCGGTCACCTCCTTGCGATACGAACTTCTCTCGATGCTCTATGGCGAGGCCCCATCATCAAACCCTCATTTATCCACCACCTGATTGCCCGTCTGACAGCTCTTCTGCAAGAGAAATCTCACCTTAGCGATACAATTGAGCCCATTCAGGCGGTCCTTGCCAATTACACGAATTATGATCGACTTACCGTGCAGCTTTTTGTTGAGATTATCTCAGCGATTTCTGGGGTATGTAGCTCGGATGGTCCTGATGAGTCGGATTCAGGCAGGCGGAATGCGCTAAAAGAGATATTTGCAGAAATCGCGGAGCTCGGACAGCTTCTCGAGCAGCGAGAGCTCGTGGCATGGGTTGCCCCTTTTGTTGAACGAGGCTCTCAGGCTGAGATTTCTCCCGACGAAGGAAAGCTTGTTGCAAGCCTGGCGTTAACTGAGGCGTCACCTTCTTCAATTCTTGCGATGGCCCTTTCCCTCGGAGCAGCAACTGCCCTACCCAAGGATTCTAGCCAAGGTGACCTCGGTCATGAGCCGTGGCTAAGCGCAGCGCGACGTTCAGCCACCATACTTGGTGATCTAAAAATCGTCGTCGATAAAACTAAGCAAGCCTGTACTGATATCTTTGAGGAACTCGATTTTTCATTTCTTTTTGACGGATCAAAGAATTTATTTGTTATCGGTCTCAACGTCGAGATGGCCCGAAAAGATCGGAGCTTCTATGACCTTCTTGCCTCGGAATCGCGACTGCTCAGTATGATAGCGATTGCCAAGGGAGATGCTCCGATGAAGCATTGGTTTTCGCTCGGTCGCACACTCGTCGATACTCCGGGGGGCGCTGCGCTCGCATCGTGGAGTGGCACCATGTTCGAATACCTGATGCCTCTCGTTGTTCAACGCGATTACGCAGAAACTCTTCTCGGTCAAACCTATCGGAGAGTCATCGATACACAGCGGGAGTACGCAACCCGGCGTGGTGTTCCATGGGGCATCTCTGAGTCAGCTCATAGTGGCGTCGATCTGAATGCGACGTACCAGTATCGCGCGTTCGGAGTCCCTGGCCTCGGCCTTAAGCGCGGTTTAGAAAATGACCTCGTCGTCTCACCTTATTCAACGGTTCTCGCACTACCCATTCGACCAATCGCTGCCGTCCAAAATCTGCGTCGACTAGAGAGAGATGGATTTCGTGGAGAATACGGATTTTACGAGGCGATAGATTTTACCGAAGATCGGCTTACGGAAGATGAGACATTCCACGTTGTGCGTTCCTTTTTCGCCCACCATCAAGGGATGAGCCTGCCGACGATAGCGAATGTCCTTTGTGATGGGGTTTTCCAGGAGCGATTTCATCAAGATCCAATCATCAAAGCGGTCGAGGTTTTGCTGCATGAGAAGTTTCCCTCCCGGATACCGCATTCTGAGCCCCGCCAATCTCCCCTCGCATTTGCGACGAAGGAGTCTGAACGAGAGGGAAGTCGAAAAGAGAGGATCTTTTCGACGCCTTTTACCCAATATCCATCAACACATCTGCTCTCGAACGGAACCCTCACCACGATGGTGGACAATTCGGGAAGCGGATTTATTTCCTTCGAACGTGACATCGCCATCACCCGTTGGCGAGAGGACCTTACTGCAAATCTGTGGGGCTCAGTCCTTTTCATTCGCGACCTCGATTCAGGTGAAGTTTGGTCAGCCACTTACAATCCATCCAGAGCTGAACCCGAACTTTATTCCGTGGTATTTAAGGGCGATAAAGCCGAGTTCTGCCGAAGGGATAATCAAATACTGAGCCTTCTGGAAATCACTGTCGCGCAGGAAGATAATGTTGAGGTTCGACGACTAACCCTCACCAACCTTTCCGATAGAAAGCGGAATCTCGAGATTACGAGCTTCGGAGAGGTCGCTCTGGTTGGCGCACGCGCGGATCGGGCCCATCCGGCCTTTCAACGACTATTTGTCGAATCAGTTTTCGACGAGGAGCATGATGCCTTAATCCTATCACGTCGGCCTCGGTCACGACACGAAGCCCCGCTTCTTCTCTTCCATTCAGTTGTTATGAGAACGGTATGGGACAGGCTCCAGTACGAGACATCACGACCCACCTTTATCGGACGAGGCCGAACTATTCACGATCCCTTTGCGATGGGCGAGCGGAAGCTATCAAATACCGTGGGAAGTGTGCTGGACCCTTGCTTCAGTCTTCGCGCGCGGGTCGAGCTCGATCCCACTGAATCTCATGCATTATCTTTTATCACGGGAGTAGCGCGTTCTCCTGAGGTCCTCCAGCATCTCACCAGCAAATACCGCGATTTCCACAGCATTACCCGTGCCTTTGAACTGGCGTGGAGTCAGAGCCGTATTGAGCTTCGCAATGAGCAATACACTGCTCGCCAGACCCACCTCTTCCAAGCGCTCGGTACCGCCATTCTCTTTCCTGTTGAGCATTTGAGAGGTTCGGCGGAGCTGATTACTCGCAATCATCTTCAACAATCAGCACTTTGGAGATTTGGGATTTCCGGGGATCTACCGATACTCCTTCTTAAAATTTACGACGGAGGCCACCTTAAACTGGCTCGGGAAATTATCCTCGGCCATGCGTACCTCAGAGCGAGGGGTATTTCTTCGGATCTCGTCATTGTTAACGAGTATCCGGGGGGCTACTTTCAGGAGCTTCAGGAGGAGGTGCAACACATCATCCGATCGACCCCGAGCTCTGGTATGCTCGATAAAAATGGTGGCATTTTCCTTCGTGCCGCATCGCAACTCTCGAATGAAGAACTGACTCTTCTGGAAGCCGTTTCCCGTGCTGTCTTCTCCGGAGCTGATGGATCGCTTGAAGAGCAGCTTAAGCTCGATCAGCTCTTTGCAATTACTCCTCCTCTCGCTCCCGGGATGCTCGATCTCAGTCGACAGATGGAATATCCGCGGGTCACCTTGCAGCCGAAGAGTGGTGAGTTCGAAAACGGTTACGGCTCCTTCGTCGAAGAGGGGCGAGGATATCAGCTGATCGTCTCCCAATCATCTACGCCTCCTCTGCCGTGGAGTAATGTTCTCGCAAACAGGAGATTCGGAACCTTAGTGACTGAGTCGGGAGGCGGTTACACCTGGGCGCAGAACAGCCGGGAGAATCGTCTTTCCCCGTGGTCGAACGATCCAGTGAGCGACCCGGCGGGCGAGGTACTGTATATTCGCGATACCGAAAGTGGTCATGTATGGTGTCCGACGCCCGGTCCTGTGTCCCGTGATTCGAAGACAATCGTAACTCATCGATTCGGAGAAAGCCTATTTCAGGCAAATCACATAGCCATCTCTTCAGAACTTACCATCCGGGTTGCTTCCGATTCGCCAGTCAAATGGTGGTCGCTGAGATTGAGGAATGAGGATGTGGTTCAGCGACGACTTGAGTTATATCTATACGTTGATTGGGTCCTTGGAATAGCACCCGAAGAAGCTCAAAGACATCTCTCCACGGCATACGAGCCAGGTGCACAGGTTCTTACTGCGGTAAACCGTTACAACAATGAGTTTGCCGGCAAAGTGGTCTTTCTAGGTTCAAACCTCAGCATCATTTCATTCACAACCGACAAGCTTGAGTTTATTGGTCGGGACCGAGATGTCAGCAATCCATTAAGTCTTGAATCGGCTGGGTCCCAGCGTTCTTCAAGTCAGCGAACCAATCGGCGAAACCTCGTCCAGTTATCGCAACGAGTCGGATCAGGTTTTGTCCCGTGCGGAGTTATTAAGGTGCACCTCAATCTCGAGCCAGGTGAAGAACGAACAGCTCTTTTCTTCCTCGGCGAATGTGATTCTATCGAAGGGCTTCGCTCCACGGCTCCACACTACCGACAACATGAAACGTATAGTCATGATCGCGAAGTGGCGAACCATTGGTGGGACAGCACACTATCGGCGATCCAGGTTAAAACTCCTGAACGAAGCTTTGATATTCTTGTAAACGGTTGGCTGCTCTATCAAACTATTGGGTGCCGACTCTTTGCCCGTACGGGATTTTATCAGAGTGGTGGAGCTTTCGGCTTTCGGGATCAACTTCAGGATTCACTGGCTCTACTTCTTGTTCGTCCCGAAATGGTCCGGGCACAGATTCTCCTTCATGCAGGGAGACAGTTTATTGAGGGAGATGTTCAGCATTGGTGGCATCCTCCGACGGGTCGTGGAGTTCGCACAAAAATAACCGATGACCTCGTATGGCTACCTTACGCAGTTGCCCGATATCTCGAAGTAACTGGTGACACCGCGATACTTGATGAAGTGATCCAGTTCCTCGAAGCGCCGCCGCTTGGCGATTCGGATGAGAGCTACCTTATTCCCTCGGTCTCAGCAGAACGAGGAACTCTTTACGAACACTGCATCCGTGCGTTAGAGCGCGCATATCGGCTGGGTTCTCGTGGATTGCCCCTGATGGGAGCCGGAGACTGGAACGATGGAATGAACGAGGTCGGCAGTAAGGGTCGGGGCGAAAGTGTGTGGCTCGGATGGTTTCTTGCCCATACCTTCTCGATCTTTTCACCGATCGCGGAAGCTCGCGGCGACGAGAGATCGGAAGAATTTTCTCGACGAGCATCTGAGTTAGTTTCTTCTATCGAGAACACTTCTTGGGATGGTCAGTGGTATCGGCGTGCCTACGATGATGAAGGAATTCCTCTCGGAAGCGCCGAAAATGACGAATGCCAGATAGATTCTCTGGCTCAGACATGGAGCGTTATCGTTGGAACGGGAGATACAAAGCGGGCGATGATGGCGATGGCAAGTGTCGATGAGCATCTTGTCGATACTTCAGCACGGATAATTAAGCTTCTTACTCCGCCCTTTTTCTCCGGAAGATCTGAGCCTGGCTTTATCAAGGGGTATCTCCGTGGGATTCGGGAAAATGGTGGGCAATACACTCATGCTGCCACTTGGGTTGTCATCGCCCAAGCACTGGCGGGGAATGGTAGCCGTGCATTCGAGCTCTTCCAAATGCTCAATCCTATCACCCATGGAGCGACCTCCGAAGGAGTCCACGTTTACCAGGGCGAACCGTACGTCCTATGTGGCGATGTCTACGGTGTTGAGCCCCACAAAGGACGAGCAGGTTGGAGTTGGTATACCGGCTCTGCTGGTTGGCTTTATCAAGCAGCCATACATCACCTCCTTGGCATTTCTCTCCAACGTGATACCCTCGTCATCAATCCATGTGTTCCGGCGGTGTGGCGAGAGTGGAGCGTAGAGCTTCATTCACCACGCAAGATCCAAATCAGATTTGAGAATCCCTCCGGGGTTGAGTCGGGTATTGGCTCAATTTCGGTCAACGGAACCCAGATGACTGGAAACACCATTCGACTCGGTGATTTTTCGGGAGATATCGCCGTTGTTGCCGTTCTCGGCGCTAAAAAGCGACGATCAACCCAAAAATCTGACAAAAAGGGGCTTTAGTATCCCTTTCAGCGGGCAAAACATCGCTCGCTGAAAGGGCCTCATCAGATCAGGGCTTAAGCAAACTAAGCACAAAGCCGATCAAACGACTATCGTCCTGTCGAATCACCTCGATGTCACCAATGGTGCGTTTTTTGGGGTACCCCATGTGAGCGCTCAATGCGAAGCTCTTCTTCCCTGCAACTTTCATTAAGTCAACAAGAGGCTCTCTCACGGACCCTCTCGCGCCACGGTATACCGATACCCTCGGATCCGATGATGCTCGCAGATTGGTTAGTCGATTCAGATCAGCTCACCTCTGTGAGGGGTTTTATTGAGAAGCTCTGCTCAGAGGCCGGCCCAAACGCTCCCACCACGAGAGAGTTCGAACAACGCACTGTCGTTCTCGGGTTTTGCAACTCATTCGACCCGATTACCTCGACACGAGCCTCAGCACTTGAATTATTTCTCGATGAGTTCACTGACGATCCGGCGCTCATTACCGACCGGAGGGCACTACGTACGCTCGTACAACGGATAAATAGGGTCCATGAAGCTGCCCTCAACCGAGTTCACAAGGATCTTGATGTCTCGCTTCAGCGGTGTAACGACAACATGGCCCTCGGACGACCTGTTGTTCAATGTCTTGAAAATCTGCTTGGGGAACTTATCGCTCACCGAGTTTTTTGCTGTTTTACCCGAAATGACGAGGTTGCGCCATTTTTTCGCGAACTCTGGATGCAATCACAAAGGTTCATAGAAGCTGCTCGAGACGGCAAAACTTACCCCGATGAAACCGTATACCCCCTCATCGAGCAAATATTCGCCAAGCTACACGATATGTATCGAGAGGAATCGCAGTATTGGTATCACGAGGACATGATTCGCGCCTACGTTCGGGATACTCTCATTCCTCATGCCGTCTTGAACCGATACATAGAGCCGAATCAGACCACCGACATTTACGGATCAATATGGCGATTTGTTTGTGATATTCGCACAAAGGACAACCTTCTTGTTTGCCCTTCCCTTCTTTTTCATCAACCAATCCAACCAGGCCCCCGATATGTAGGACTAGCCGAGTTGCGAGCTGAACTGTCAGCCCGAGAGTTATCGCCATCATCAATCCCCTACCTTGAATACCGCCTGATCACCAAGCTCGAGGAGAGGCCTTTAGAAAAATCTCGCTCAACCTGGGTACCCTTCGAACATCCATTTATTCGCCTATCGCAAACGGTGGATTATATCCCCTATTTACTCAGAAATCTCGGCGAACCCTTCCCCCGATATGCCTCTTCAATTCAAGCTTGGCTACCGACGACGTTTTGGGCAATTGATCCCGCTTACGGGATTGCAGGAAGACAGCTCAGAAATCAGCTGAGCAAGCTTGTTGAGCCAGTGCTCAATCAAACTCTTAAATCACCCTCAACTGAACAAGCCGCAACTATCCTCAAATCCTTTCAAAGCGGAATTGAACGGACGATGGAGAATATCGTTGCAATTATTCGGGAGCCCATCGCTCACTTTGACGGAAATCATGAAACCGCCGTCGAGCCTTATGAAGTTCGTGAAGCACTGGTCAATGTCGCCCTCCTGGGGTTGTACCAGCCACGCTCTGATTGGCAGGAAGAACGAGAAATTTCCGATGCCTTTTTAGCCGCAGTGAAAGCAGCCTCTCGCTACGAAATTGATCCCGACGCGCCGATCAATAAACTTGATTTGGTTGATCAGATGGAGAAGCTCGCAGCGACCGTTCAACCCCTCTCTGAGCGCGTAATGCAGCTATCGTTCGAACCTCTCGCCATCGAACTTTGGATCGTCCTATGCTTTTATACTTTGGCTACGATAAATACGGTCCGCATAGGTCGCCTAACCGAGGAATCCATCTCAGAGAATATTCTTGTCCCCCTCAACCTCGCCGCGTTCAAGGAGGGACTTGCGGGTAAGGCTCGGGATGTTCTGGTGAATGTATGTGAGCGTATCTACACCAACCAACAGAGAAGGGGGTTATCATGAAAAAACCTCCATCTGAAGGGGGCCGTATCCCTGGAAATCGGAGCGATTCCCTTCAAGCATCGACTGAGAAATTCCTCCGTAAGACGGGCCACTCCCCGGAACCTCAGGAGTCTGCCTATGCCGTTAGTGAGGGTCTCGCAGAAGACCGATTTATCCTCCAAGACCTCGTTGGCTCATCCGATTTCAGTCAATCGAGCAAATCGACCTCTGAAAGCGAACTCCCTCAAGAGCCAAATCTTCGACTAGCTGGATTTTCCAAACAACTGGTCAGTCTCTTTAGGCCCAAGGGAGAATCCGTATCAATCGATGAGTATATAAAGTCTCAGCAAGATGACGTATTCACGATAATCCCGTATGAGCTACTACCCCCTGAACAGGAGGATGATACGGGAGACGCTGGAAGCCTTGGAAAAGTCAGCGTCGAATATATGCCCAGAAATCTCGGGTTCCGTGCACTCGGCAATCCCGCAGAAATGGTGACCAAGCTGGAAAAGGTCGGCTATCATGCAGGACCCTTCATCGCCATTCAGCTCTCACTCATGTTCCTTACCCCCTCCGCTATCGTGCGCTCATTTCTCCTTGAGGGCCCACCAGGATGCGGCAAATCTTTCCTTGCCAAGTGCCTCGCGAAACTCACGGGTGCTGAGTTGATGGTATTGACATGCTATCCCGGGATGAATACCCAGCACCTTATCGAGCAACCGTCTCCCGTTGGCCTTGCCCGTGCCATGGCCGGTGGTTCGATCAACGATGAAGATCTGGTCAATCTCGGCATTCTTTCTCGCGCCTTTCTCACCTCCCAGACCCGTCCCGTTATTCTTCTCGTCGATGAGTTGGATAAGGTAGACACTGCGGTTGATACATTTTTTCTCGGTCCTCTCAACGATGGCGTTATTCATCTCGAGTCTCGACCACCAATCGAGGCAGAGCTTGATAACTTACTCGTGATGTTTACCAAGAACTTCAATCGAGAGATTGATGATGCACTCATGCGACGGGTAACTCCTGTCACCATGACCTATCTTGATAGCACTGCAGAGAAACGGGTTCTGAAAGCAGCTGCCCTGCCTCAAATTTCGTCAAATCTCTCCTATCTTGTTGATTTTATGCGTGGGTGCCAGGGTCACTATCAATTCGAGCGGCCCCCTGCCCCCGAGGAGTTGCAGCGGTGTGGGCGATACCTCGGGATGCTTATCGAGTGGGGAATAACCGACTTTGAAGTTGTCGGTCGAACTGTTTGGCCTCTCATGGCAAAATCCGAGCGAGATCGAGTTATCTTTGAACAGGTCATGAGGTTCCACCCGGAATTCGCTGACTCTCTTATCTCGGATCCACGCAAAGCATCTCTCAAGCAACTGTACTCGAAGCTGGGTCGAATCATTCTTAAGGGAGTGGTGGAAGATCCTGATAGATTGCGCAGAAAGAAAGCTTTTCAGGTCGAAAAAATTGGCTGGCAACATTTGGGGGGTCCGGAAAAGGTTACCGAGAAATTAGCGCGCGTTGGCTACGAGTGTTTGCCATATCTTGCGAAGCAGATAGCTCTCATATGCGCGGTAAGAAGAGATATGGTCAGAAGCTTACTCCTTGAGGGGCCACCAGGTTGCGGAAAAAGTTTCCTGGGAAAAATGCTCGCTCGAGTGGCTGGCGCGGAGTTCATGACCCTCCAGTGTTACACCGGAATGGATACGCGATACCTCATCGAAATGAGAAATGAGGTTGCGATTGCCCGAGCGTCTGCCGGTGTTCGAATTCGAAAAAGTGACATCATTGAACTAGGAGTGCTTGCCCAGGCATTTCTTCGCTCTCAGAGCCAACCGGTGCTGCTTCTCATAGATGAGATTGATAAAGTTGATGCTCACATCGATACTTTCTTTCTCGGTCCCATTCAAGACGGAAGAATCTGGCTCCAATCGGGGCCACCGGTCGATTGCAATCTCGACAATCTCTTCCTGATATTCACAAAAAATTACGAGCGAGAGCTGAACGATGCGTTAATGAGGAGAATTGTTCCCTTGACCATGACGTATCTCGACTCGACCCTCGAGAGGAAAATTCTCTCTCGTGATTGCATCCCTCGACTCATTACCAATCTCGTTAATCTTGCTGATATTATGCGAACCTCAGCCGACAGCTTTCGGTTTGACCGTCCTCCCGCACCTGAAGAGCTTCTCACGACAGCTCGGTACATCATTAAGCTAATCGAGTGGGGGCACGATGATCTCGCTGATATTGGATATCACATATGGCGAATGATAGCGAAGTCCTCCCGAGATCGTCTTGTGCTTGAACACCTTCTTCGGTATCACCCGGAGTTCCTCAATGAGGACTATGTAAATGCGTCTGACGAACCGTTGGAGTCAATTCACAGGAAACTGGGAGCTCTCCTGCTCCGAGGGATTATCGGCCCCGATACTGGGCGCGCCCACTAAATCTCCGTCCCAAGCTATAGAGCAGAAAATAAAGGTGCCCATTCGCGAAGCAGCTCGACCGACCTTTTTATAAAAATTTTTGGAGAGCTCTAAGCTCATGACCGAAAAGAATTGTGAGGTTCAAAGAGGAAAATACCCGTGGCAAAGCTCTCAATCTCAACACTCAGTCTGAGACCCTCGATAAGAGAGCTTCCCGACCGACTAGACCGAATTGCTCTGTACCGAACCGTCTCCGAGCAATGCGGTGACAAATTCCTTTGGATTAAAAGGACGAAGATCCTGCCAGGATTCCCCTATACCGATAAAACGGACCGGGATACCTAACTCGTGAGAAATCCCTACTGCGACACCTCCCTTCGCAGTGCCATCGAGCTTCGTTACAATAACTCCAGTCAGTGAGACGGAGGATTGAAATTCCCGAGCCTGAGCTAACGCATTCTGCCCTGTCGTACCATCAAGTACCAACCAAATCTCCTCGGGCGATTGGGGTTGAGCTTTCTTTACCGCACGCAACATTCCCTCAAGCTCCTGCATTAAACTACCCCTGTTGTGCAGGCGTCCCGCTGTATCAATGATCACAACATCTGCCCCCTGATTCCTTCCCGCCTCAACAGCCGCATGGGCAACTGTCGATGGTTTATCTTCAGGAACCCCTGCGATAACCTCCACGCCGATTCGATTTCCCCACTCACGGAGCTGCTCATCGGCAGCCGCGCGAAACGTATCAGCTGCCCCCAAAACGACTTTAGCCCCCCTCGAAGACCAAAGTTGCGCCAGCTTCGCTACCGTCGTCGTCTTTCCTACTCCATTGACACCCACCACGACCACCACCTTGGGGCAACCTGGTGAAGTCTTCGATGGATTAAATTCTGGAGCCATTAACCGAGGCTCAGAGAGAAGGGCAAGAAGCTGTTTATGAAGGTGAGCAAAGAGCCTTTCTCTTGACACGAGCCCACCTGAACGAAGCACCTCCTTTAGGTCCCGGGAAAGTGCTTGCGCCATTTTGAGGCCCAGATCGCTGGTCACCAGTAGTACCTCTATTTCCTCAAGCATATCGGCATCAATCGTCTCCGAGGAACGCAATACCGATTTGATTTTGCTAAGGATGGATTGTCGGGAGGGTCCAAAGCGCTGATCGAGAACAGATCCCTGAGCACCGGATACAATCTTCTCCGCAAATCTGGCAAGGTCCAACCTCGTACCACGGTGTTTCGTCTCATTTTGAGAGGGGGTATCTTTCGAGGCCGAGCTTTGAGGAGGGGCTTCGGGCTTGGTACGGTTTCCCTCTGAGAGCCTGCTCGATGAGGGCGACGCTACCGAAAGGTTTTCTGAGGAGCCAACTTTCTTAACCCGCTCATCAATTGCATCGACGCGTTCACTCAGCCGTTGAACCTTCCGTTCAAGTAGACCGAGCCGTTCGATCGGATCATCAATGTCGTCCCCTCGTTGTCCGACAACATCTGCGGTTGCAGCACCTCGGAAAAGAGACATCACGAATAATATGACTCCTACAACTGAAAAAACGGCGACAATCACCGCGAGATTCTCTCGACTGAGCCCCAAAATATGCGGAGTCATGAGCGGCTGTGCGAGCGATGCCCCTTCATAAACGACCGCTCCGTTGATTAAGCTCGGCAGAAATCCCTCGTCAATCACCATGGGCTACCGCCTCCTGGAGAGAAACCGTTATCATTTTAGAAGCCCCTGGAGTAGGCATCGTCACTCCAACGAGAGTATCTGCCGCTGCCATAGAGGCTTTATTGTGAGTAATCATAAGAAATTGAGTGCTCGCGCTCATTTCTCTAATTACCCTCAAAAACCGCTGAAGATTCGCTTCATCGAGAGGAGCATCTACCTCATCGAGAACACACAAAGGGCTTGGGCGCTCGAGAAACATCGCGAAAATCAGGGCCGTCGCACAAAGAGCCTTTTCGCCCCCTGACATGAGGTCGATACTCTTCAATTTTTTTCCGGGAGGTCGCACCGCTATCTCAACCCCACTATCAAGAGGGCGAGAGGGATCAGAGAGTGAAAGGTCAGCAGCCCCACCACCAAAAAGCGACGGCACTAGTCGACCGAAATTCTTCCGAACAGCATGGAATGTCGACAGGAATCGCTCTTCGGAGGTCACTGTCAACCGCTGGACACTCTCTCGAAGAGTTGTGGCCGCACGCTCCAGATCGTCCCGCTGCTGAATAAATCCAGCAAGTCGGTCCCGCTCGCTCTCGTACTGCTCAATAGAGCCTGGATCAACTTCCCCCTCACGAACCAAACGGTTCCGGAGTTGGTTAACCCGTTGCTGAAGAAGATTCTTTTCCTCGACTTCAAGCCGCTGAATCGATACATCTGAAGCGACCAGTTCATGAAATACTTCACTCCCCTGATCTGCGACGAATCTCTCACTAAGACTCTGAAGCTCAACCATGATTTTCTGCGCTTCGAGTTCAAAACGGACATTTGCCGCCCTCGTCCTATCGAGCTCTGCGCGAACCGTGAGGAGCTCCTCCGACAAATTCTGAAGATATTCGCGACGCTCTCTCCGACTGCGCTCCGCAATCGCCAATTCTCCCACTAGTTCCTCACCATCAGAGTCATCCGAATCTGCCACAAGCACCTCGAGAGCCTCTACATCCTCCTCAACGGTTGCAGCTTCATAACGGAGATCATCCAAATGCGACTGGAGTTCCTCGACCTGTTCCTGTGCTCGCGCAAAATCTTGGCCAATTTGCTCGCAAATTGCCCGCTCAGCCTGAAGTAATCCCCTGATGTTTCCCTGCTGTAGCCCTAACTCTCGTAGTATCCGTTGACGCTCTCTCGCAATTCGCAAGCATTCAGCGTGTCGTACCTCCAAAGCACTAATGCGTTTCAGCTGAGAAATACGCTCATTAATCAAATTATCCTGTGCACTAGCAAGATTTGAGGTCTCATTCGAGAGAGATAATTCACGCCCGCGCAGCTCAATCAGCCCACTATTACCCCGAGAACTGACGAAGCTCTGTTTCGTGACTATTTCGCCATCGAGGGTCACCACCGTACAATCAACGGTAGAATCATTTATTTGGTTCGCTTGAAAAAAATCGAGCGCTGCTTCCAGCGAATCGGCAACCACCACGTCTCGCAACAACTCGCTAACGATTCCCTCTGCGGCCTGAGATACCGACAGAAGAGTGATAAGCGCGGGAAACGGAATTTCATAATTGCCAACAGAACTAGTGGAGCGAGGTTCAAAGCCAGCCCTGTAAACGCCAAGTATCCCGGCCACCTCTCCGGGATCGGTGCGGAGCCGATCGGAAAATTTCCGCGCGACTAACCATGGGTCTGAAACCAACAAATACCGCGCTCTCTCGGCGATAATTGCTTGCGCTGCTTTTGCAAGACGCTCTGGGATATGCATCTCGTCCACAAGCAACCGAACGGCATCAGCTGATTGAGCAGCCAGCTCCGCCCCGAATACACTCGAAAGTTGATTCGAGGGAGAGGCTGCGACTATCTGTTCTCGCATCGCTGCCAGGCTACTCTCTTTCGCAATGAATGCGTCCCTTACTTCACGCAAACTCGATTCAATAATAACCAGCCCCTCTCTTGCGACTTCAAGTTCACCAGCCAAATCATCGATGTCACTGGCTCCCCCATCATCACCATCGTGTGCCTGCTCTCCCAATTCCTGATCCTGCCGCTGTAATTCCTCGATCTGGGTTGATGATTTTTTTCTTCGCTCTTGTAGAACATCTATCCGCTCACGAAGCCTGAGAATCTCATTACTGGTGGATTGAATTAACTTTCGAAGCTCCTCCTGTTTCGCCCTTCGCTCGGTTAATGTTCGCTCCCTTCGACGAGATTCTTCCCTCAGTCGCTCGAGACGCCCTCGTACCTCATCAATCCTTACCTCAATCTCCTCAATTTCTGCGCGCGCTGCCCCTTCGGCTGCTGCGATCTCTGCAAAGCGCTCCCCAACGACCTGTTCAGCTTCCCGGCCGAGCTCATGAGCTCTCACTATTTCTCCTTCACGCTCTTGAAGGGCAACGAACGAGTCAAGAAAAAGTGTTCGCTCACCAGCCGTCAGCTCTTCCTTGATCTCTTGCCTTGCTCTTGCACGAGCGGCTTGCCGCTTCAGTACGGCCACCTGTCGCTCCAATTCCCCGATGACATCTTGTAATCTAAGGATATTCTGGCTCGTATCGGCAAGTCGACGAGTCGCTTCTGCGATCTTGTCCCGAAAACCAACTACTCCCGCCGCCTCCTCAAGTATCTGGCGACGGTCGGTCGGCTTGGCAGTAACAATTCGGCCAACCTCACCCTGAGCGACTATCGTGTAAGCCCGAGCACCTAAACCGATAGCTCGAAAAAAATCTTTAAGATCTTTGAGACGACACGCGACCTTATTGATGAAAAATTCAGACTCACCACTCCGATAGAGTCGACGCGTTACCTGAACCTCACTTACCGATGACAGCCACTGAAATCGGGATATGAGGGACACTGATCGACGCTGCGGGACTGAGCTGCCACTTTCTTTATTGGATTGATACTCGTCCGTTTCATCAGTACCCTCTTCTTCCCCGGATTCGACCTCCCGCTCCCCCGCACCCGAAACCTCCTCACAACTGTCATCAGTTGCACTTTTCTCCTCATTCCTGACCGGCTCAGCTTCAAGCCGTTCACCGCCCGAGACTCCCCCTTGAATAACTCTTAAATGAGGACGCCCAATCTCATCTTCCAGCTCACCACTGGCTACAAGCTCAGCTTCTGCCCGCGGTGAAATGATATCATCAAGAATTGCTGCTCCATCGGCTCGTAGGGTGATTGTTACCTCAGCGAGACCCAGTGGTCGGAGAGAATCAGTTCCGTTGAAGATAACATCTTCAAGGGTCCCACCGCGAAGCTGACTCGCTCTCGTCTCACCTAAAACCCACCGAAGCGCATCCACGACGTTAGATTTACCGCAACCATTAGGACCAACCACCCCAGTGAAACCCGATTCGAGAGGGAGCACGAGACGCTCCATGAATGACTTGAATCCAAATACTTCGAGGCGAGCTACCTTCATAGTTATTCAACTTCAAAAAAATGGGAAAACAAGGAGCACAGAGTCTAAAGAGGACGGCGGTGGTCAGCAACCAATTGCACTAAAAGGGGTTTTTGATTTTCATCATTCATCAAGAGGCAACCTCCACAGAATAACCTAGTTGGCCACCACACAGAAGTCACAAATGGCAACAACCTCGGTTCACCGCAACTCTGAGTGTCGATGCCTATCCGTCATATGGCGAAGATGTCACCCGTCGCCAAGGCTGCCCTTATGGCCAGGACCCACACGCCGGGATCCCCGTCGGGCAAATACCTCCACAGAATATGCAATGCCCGACCAAAGGGAGAGCACAAGAGAAAGCGCCAGGAGTAAAATTCCCAAGAACCTCCCCGTGATTACCAATTCCTTCATGGTCACAGTAAGGTCATGAAGGAGGAGAAGGGGTATTGCGATCATCTGGAGCAAACTCTTCCATTTGCCGAGGGTATCGGCAGCCAGAATAATTCCATCCGCCGCTGCGATCCCTCGTAGGCCTGTTACCCAAATTTCTCGCGCCAGAATCACCACCACCATCCATGCGGGAGCCCAGCTCCCACCCGTCACATCGTCCCGAAGGGCAACGAGCATGATGAGTGCTGTCATCACCAGCAACTTGTCGGCGAGGGGATCAATGAGAGATCCAAAGTCAGATACCACTCGCCACCGACGAGCAATGTAACCATCAAGAAGGTCGGTAACCGCCGCAGCGATGAAAATGACAACCGATGCTAAGACCATCCACGGAGATGGATCATGCAACAGGAAGACAAGGAGGGGAGTAGCGAGCAATCGAGCTACGGTTAGCCAGTTCGGTAAGTTTGCAAGAACGCCGTGCACCCGCGGGGAATCCATATAGAAGTCAACCAAGAGCTAACATTACGGAGTTCAATTTATTCACGAGAATTCAGCCCGACTTTTTACCGTTGGACAATCCTTGTCTATTCTCTCTGTAGCCCCCTAGCAACTCTTACGGGTTGGCGTTCGGCTCACTCATAGACTACTTCGCATCACACAATAAGTCCACGGCACAGGACAAACCACTATCCCTTATCCGCTCCTTGTCGATAACGATCGCGCAAGGCAAGTACGCGCGAAATGTAAGTTTTTGTCTCGGCATAAGGCGGCACACCACCATATTGGTCAACTGCTCCCGGACCAGCATTATAAGCCGCGAGAGCGTGTTGAATATTGGAGTACTTGTTGACCAACATCGCGAGGTAACGGACTCCTCCCTTCAAGTTATCCTCCGCCACAAACACATTACGGACGCCCACTAACCGCGCCGTATCCGGCATGAGCTGCATAAGGCCCCGGGCACCTTTGGGCGAAACTGCAAGATGATTGAACCCCGATTCTGCGTGAATTACCGCCTTAACGAGATTAGCATCAACTGAAAACTCCCGGGCCAGCTTGTCAATAAACGGACCGTATCTCTGGGCTTTTTTAAATGTGACTCGAGAGGAGACGATGGGACGAGTAAAGTGATAGAGACTGAAATGCGGCTTGGATTGCTCGAAAATTCTCGCTTTCACTCCAACGGGTGGCTTTCGATCGGTGAATTTAATGCTTCCATCAGGCTCTCGAAACACATAAATCGGTCCTGCGGAACTCGGCGCTTGTCCAAAGAAAACGGAAATCACCCCAAATAACGCTTGAGCGAATAACCTCCGAGATAAACGGAAGGGGCGAGAACAACACGGAGGTCCGAACATGCCGTTCATTATGTCTTTCCTGAGGCAAACAACTAACGACACATCTCTGGGCCGCCTTGTTCACGGTTTTTACCAACAACGCCAACACCTGAAGGTTATCATTAAATCACCTTCATTTAATCTCGGTATTCAGAGTAGGAAGAAAACTTTACGCCAAACGCCATATTAATCAATATAAACAGACACTTACATCTAGTCGCCCAATGAGTTGGCGATTTTAAGCGCTTCATCTCGCAATCCGGGGACGGCAAACACAATCGTGGTTCCCGGAGGAGTGTTCGCGTCCAACCTGACGATAGTTCCCGAAACTCCGCACACAACTCCGCCCGCATTCTCAATAATGATGCTCCAACCGGCCACATCCCAGACTCCGAGGCGTCCGAGGCGTATGATGACGACATCCAGCTCTCCGACGAGGAGTCGCCGAAGGGCCACCTGTGTGTCAATTATGGGATGCTTCGCCCGAGGATCTCGATACTCAATCCCCCGAACGAGAACTCTATCAGGTTCAAGACTATCTTGATTCACAACCTGACAGAACCGATCATTAATCTTTGATTGAACACCTTCTGTTGCGGAAATCATCTTTCTGAGGGCTGGAAAGTAAACCCAACCAGCAGATACACCCGCCGCAGTACAATGTGCGAGCTGGATTGCAAAATCGGGAGTTCCCGAGAGAAATTCCCTCGTTCCATCAAGAGGGTCGAGAATCCAGCTTTGCTCCCCCAGCCCCCGTACACCAAGTACCCCCTCCTCTGAGAGTATGCCCTGTCCGGGAAATCTCGCCCGTATTGCTTCGAAAATCATCTTTTGTGCTGCAAAGTCAGCCGCAGAAATCAGAGAACCATCATCTTTTTCCGAAACCTCCAAACCAGAGCGCTCGATGGATCCGCTCGACGATAAACGGGCTCTCCACTTCAATAGTTCACGTCCTGTCGTCTCCAACAATTCATGAACATAGAGTACATCCTCCTCGCTCAGAGTCCCTTTTATTTTGCCCACATCCATCGGCTGCTCCTTCATAATGGCTAGCTCGCGAGATCTCGAGGTAATTGCCCCCTCAAAATCGACCTTCTCTCGCACTTCTTCCTCACACTTACCCGATTGCACGACAAATTCGTCAATCAGCTCAAATCCAGTGCTTTCATCATTACCCGATAGGTACTTTTGAAGTTCCGAACTGAGATGTCGTGAGCTGACGTAAATAGCCCGTCTAGTTCGTTTCGAGGGCTCGAACGGCAAACTTCCGACACAAGGAGTCTGTCTCCATCGTCACGGTCATCCTTTGCTTGAAAAAGAACTCCAAACCCTTCCCCAAGATTGCCGAGCATTGCCAACAAAGCCCCCTCGTCTATTCCTGATGCAATTGCCCCAACTTGTAACGAGCCGGCAAATAACGCTCCCGTCTTCAATTTTGCGACCTCGTCGCTCGATACCGCCCTGGTGGAGTCGAGTTCCCTCAACTTGTCTTGGGCAACTTCAAGGTATTGTCCACGACAAAGGGCCGAGAACGCGACAGACAGAATCCGACAGATAGCTTCAGACCCCGTCGGGCTCGCCAGTCCCAGCTCAAAGGCCCAACTTATGAGAGCGTCCCCTGCGAGTAAAGCGGCCGACTCACTAAACTGCACATGACACGTGGGCTGGCCTCTCCTCAGCACATCATTATCCAGACATGGAAGATCATCATGAATCAATGAGGCGATATGGAGACACTCAATCGCCGCAGCACCCCACATCGCATCTCCAGAATCCCCGCCCAGATCTTCGCAAACCGCAACAGAAAGAAGAGCGCGAAGTCTTTTCCCGCCCGGAAATAAGGCGTAACCAACCACATCCCCCAACACACTAGACCCCCAACGCTGCTCGAAAACCCCCTTAAACCAATTATCAAATTGAACCCTTGAACTGACGGCTCCTATCATACCGAAATCCTTTTTTAGCCCACTACAACCGATTAACGGAGAACCCGTTGCCTACCCGGAGATAATCGGACAAGCCTCTGAAATTTGACCGGTGATTGATCGCACCCTTTCGAATCATTGGCAATCCTCGGGTCCTAACTTGACCCTCGAGGAGGGCGCCATTCACTCCCAGCCCTCGACTATTCTTTCGTTTCCCGACAGAGCCTTTATTGGGAGTTTCCTTTTTTCGGCTTCTATCAAAACACGTTCATCTCGCACCCTCACTACCTCTCAGGCAAAAGTTTCTCCCCGAGAGGCCCCCTCGGGCCTAAAATTCTTATATTGTCCCACCGTGGGACGGTATTTCCCGAGCTGCTTATATCATCTCACGATCACCTTTCGTGTGAGAATGAGATCTTAACTTAAGACCTCGAAGCGTCCCACCGTGGGACACTTCGAGGTCGCCAACCCTCTTAGTTGTCATTCACTAACTTCCGGAATATCTCCTGAAGATCGTCCTCCGAATAGAACTCAAGGACGAGGCGCCCCCGATTGCTATTTCGACCTTCTCTCTGAAGTCGAACTCGTACTCCAACCGCCCGTTGGATCTCATCGGCTATTCGACGATCTTCCGGGTCAATTACCTCATCCTTCGAGTCTCGAGTCTCCGGTGTCGTAGTTCGCGCCGACCGGCCTTTTAGGTGAGCCTCAATGTCACTTCGAGTAATCTCCTCGATCTCCCGAAGGTACGTCGCCCGTAAATCCTCGTCATCAATCTTTGACAGCAGAAGAATCTTCGACTCAGATGCCCCATTTTGCAGCGCAACGATTAAGTCAGGGGGGAGCGCTAAAAGATCGAGACTTCGATGGACCAGGCTTTTCGAGACTCCCAGCCGCTCCGCAATATCTCGAATCGACAGTCCGAATGAATCTCTCAGCATCCCCATCGCCTGGGCTCGCTCCAAGGGGGAAAGATCGGCTCTTTGCAGATTCTCAACAAGCTGAATGGCGAGTGTCCGCTCTTTATCACCATCTAAACTCCTGTCAATAATCGCCGGTACACTAGCGAGTCCCGCTTGTGTCGAAGCCCGAAGTCGGCGTTCTCCAGCGACAACAAGGTATCGACCAGCAATTCTACTCGGACGGACAAGGAGAGGACTCAAAACGCCATAGCGTTGAATTGACTGCGTCAACTCCTCCAATTGATCCTCATCGAAAACACTTCGAGGCTGTTCGGGATCGGGATCGATCAATTCAATCGGAATTTCTCGAAAGGGTCCCTGCTGAGATGGCGTCAACTGAGGAGCCGCATTTGAATCGTGCCTGTCTCGAAGCGCCGGACCACTCAGAAGTGGGTTATTTGCCAATATCAATTTTCGCTTACTCATTCATCACCTCCATCGCCAGTGACGCGTAATCTTCGGCTCCCGAGGATTTCTCCGCATACTCAAAGATAGTTTTTCCGTGCGCAGGTGCCTCTGCGAGGGCCACGTTAGTACGAATAACCGTCTTGAAAACAAGATCCCCGAAGTAAGAATGGATTGTTTCCGCAACCGCTCGGGCGAGTCTTCTCCGCGAATCATGAAGACAGATGAGAACTCCTCCAACGACAAGATCTGGATTATAAATCGCACGAACTTGATCGATAGTATCAAGAAGCTGACGCACCCCGTGCAGAGCCAAATACTCGCTCTGAACGGGGACTATAACTTTCTGAACAGCAGCTAGGGCATTGAGAGAGAGCAACCCCAATGCGGGTGGACAGTCGATTATGATCACATCATAATCACCCGTAACCTTGCTCAGCGCCCTCTTTAGAAGAAGTTCCCTGCCAACCACCCCTCCCAACTCCAGGTCCGCAGCGCTCAGAAGAAGACTCGAGGGGACAATTTCCAGATTTTCAGACCTTTTTATTGCTACTTCATGAACATTTTTTGTTCCCTTAAGAAGGTCATAGCTCGTAAAATCTGGAACTTGCCTCTCTAAGCCACTCTCGGCCGTCTCTTCCTCATCCCCCGTTGCAATCCCCAAGTGAGTCGAGGCATTTGCCTGTGCATCGATATCAACGAGAAGAACTCTCTTTCGCTGCGCAGCCAAAGCTGCACCCAAGTTAACACTCGTGGTGGTCTTTCCGACCCCTCCCTTCTGATTAACTACCCCCAGTATGAGCGCCATACACCTACCGTGAATTGATATAATAATGAGACTACCTAAACACCGCTGCTTCTTTCCTTAGCTCACAGAAACTCAATCACGAATAAAACTTCAGAGAATGAATGTTCGTGAGCACGGCCCATCAACAATTTGTTCGAGCGGCTTCTTATACGACTTTTTATCAATTCACGATACCCTTCCTTCCCCTTTCTTATGTCAGTACACGTTGAATATCGTGCTTCCCTATAAATCCTGTCCCCAAATGGCGGTTTCTATGTCCCAAACGAATTATTTCCTTACACGAGCCTTTCAGCTAAGGGTCGTGAATTCGAAAAAAATCATCTCGGGTATCGGAAAAAGAACCTTCGTGAATCGAAAAAAATCCTATCGTGCACCTCCGTAAAGACCCTCGTGAATTGAAAGATTTTTTCTCGTGATCTCAAGTAAATATACTCACCTAACTACCTGTATTCCTTAATCTATTTATCCGCTCACAACATAATTAGTAAAGAAAAATCTTGATTGTTTAACTTACTAAAAGTCAGTACTCTGCAAGGGAAGTCCCTCCCCGATTATTTGGGTTATTCTTCTTCTGAATCACCATGGACGAACTACCGCGCCGGATCGTATCCCGAGATGAAATGAATCTCGCTGAGTTTCCGCTTACGGTTCTCTCAACACGAGCTAACCCAAACCTGAAGACTCTCGAATTCAACGATTCCATAAGAACAAAGAACGGAGATCTCATCGAACGGAAATGGCTCATCACGGGTGCAGACAAATTTGGACTCCCAACATCCTCGGACGACGAAGTTTTGCTCGGTCTTCTCAAACTGACCGTCGATGATGGAATTCAAACTCGTAAAGTGCACTTTACGAGGTATGAGCTTCTACGAACTCTTCGGTGGAGTACGGAGGGACGAAGCTATAGCCGTCTTCAGAAAGCGCTCGACCGATTGGCGGGTCTTAGGATCAAAGCTACCAATGCTTTTTTTGACAATGATGCGAAATGTCACAGCACTAAGGTCTTCGGACTGATAGACGCATATGAGATAAATACCTCTCGCGATGCCGATCTAAAATCGAGCTACTTCACCTGGAGTGAAACAATTTTCAAATCTTTCCAGGTCGGGTTTATCAAAAAACTGGACCTCGACTTCTACCTCTCCCTACGCTCCGCTGTTTCGAAGCGTCTATATCGATTCCTGGATAAACACTTCTGGTACCGAACGTGTCTTGAAATTAACCTTTTCACCTTATCACATGAAAAGCTGGGTATATCTCGAAATTATCGATTTGCCAGCTCATTACGACAACAACTTGATCCAGCCTTGACCGAGCTGTGCGAACAAGGATTCATCGAGCAATTTTCCTATTCGGGTAGGGGAGCTGACACACGGTTGACGGTGATTGCAAAGCGAGGCACCCGTGTAATTTCTCAGGAAGCGCCCAGAAAGGAGCCTCAGCTCTCTGAGAATCTAAAGCTCACGCGATCAAGGGTGCTGGAAGCCAAAAAAATTGATACAAAAAAGGTTGTGATGTCCCTGGTTGCTCGTGGTTTAAAGGAGCGCCAAGCCATCAAATTACTGGAGGGCAAATCTCCGGATTCTGTCTCCCGAATTGAACAAATTATCGCTTACTACGATGCTCTCGTATCTTCTGGCAGCCATTTGGTGAATCGAAGTCCAGTTGGTTTCTTATACAGAGCTGTTGAGAATTATCAAACATTCTCGATTCCAAAGCGCATGCCGAAGCTCGTTTCTGCGGCACCAATATCACGCAGGACGAGGCTGGATATTGAGCGTGAGGTTACTGCATCCCTTGCCAAGATCAGGCCACATCTCTCAGAACATAACTATCAAAAAGTTCTCGAGCACGCCGTACTTGAGCGTATGCAGAAAGAGGGTATTTCCTAGTCTCACATCCTTTTGGCATGAGATTTGCCGAGGAACTGAATCGAGTGGATTCTGGTTTCCCAGCTTTTCGTGCGCAGAACGAATGAGAATTGATTTCCTCGGAAGCTTCCGAAGTATTCAGAAGGGCCTTCAGTATGAGCCGCTTACTGAAGATACCGAAGATACTTCATCTACTAAACCGCCCTCTTTCGCTCGAATTCTGGGTGAGCGCAGCTCCTTAACAGATTCCGGAAAACGAACCCAACATGCTGATCTCATTGAATCGATTCCCCAACAGATCAAAGATGAAAAAAGGTCTACCTATCCCTCGGAGGAGATAGGCTCGCGAACCGAATCGAGTCAGCATTCATTGACCGCCTCTGAAACATCTCCCGATGAGATGATGGGAAGACTTTCCGTTAATCTTTTACATTTAACTCCTCCTACCCCAAACCTTTCAGATGTCAGTTTGCAACCTATTCTTCCGGGTAGCGTCAAAGAATCGATTCCGGCCATTCCGACACCCTCAATCGTGTCAATAAAACGGTACGACTCGTCCTATCAATTCGATAAACTTTCGCATCCCGAACGGATAGCTGAGGTAAAGAGGCTTATAGTTGCCGCCAAGGAGGAGCAAAAGGCTGACGTACCTGTCCCTTTAGCTTTAGCTGTCGTTTCAACAGAGTCCTCCTTCAAAAGCGGCAGTATTAGCCAAGATGGTCATGAGACAAAAGGTCTTTTTCAGTTTCTTGATTCCACGGGGAAGGAAATTCTTACCCGGTTCTCTGACACCGAAGGATATGCGCCCCTTGATCCCGGTCAAAACGTAAACCTTGGGATTCGCTATCTGACCCACCTTAACGAAATATTCTCCCAGCCGACGCAGCTCGATCGGGGACTTTCCACAATCCCGGGCATATCAGGGGACTCACGGAAGCGGATTGTGTTAGCGGCGTTTAATGCGGGTGAGGGAAGAGTAGTTCGGGCCCAGATGAGAGCGAAGGAGTTAGGCCGAGAGGCCGGAAATTATTCAGATATTAGTGATTTCCTCCCTCGCTCGACGAAGCAATACGTGGAAAGGGTGCTTCGGCGAGAGGAGGAATTCTCAGCTTGGTACGGACAGGACAGTTCCCAGTCTCTCTCGCGGTGATAGCGTCCTCAGCGGCCAGGAAAAATCAGGTTGGCAGGCCCTTTGCATTGTCGGCTGTGGCGGGAATGGATTACCGCCTGTCCCTGAACGGATGCCCCGGGATCGTTGTACACACATGATGTGTGGCCTTTAAAAAAAACGCGACTCTCGCAGTCTTACACGGATAGGAGACCATGTCCATCAATATAGCGACCAACGTTTCATCTCTTAGGGCCCAAAGAAACCTAGCCTCGGTATCCGACCGATTGGCGACTTCTTACGCGAGACTGTCATCTGGACTCCGTATTAATTCTGCTGCTGATGATGCTGCAGGCCTTTCAATCGCAGAAACTCTAAAGGCAGATTCTCGCGTAGCCGCAACGGGTATAAGAAATGCGAGTGACGGGATATCGGTAATAACGATAGCGGATCAAACAGTTGGCGAGATATCGAATGTGCTCGGACGATTAGCCGAGCTCGCACAACAGTCGGCGAATGGCATCTATAGCAATGACCAACGCTCTGCTCTTGCAGCCGAATTCAGTGCTCTGAGTAGCGAAATAGAGAGGGTGGCACTAACGACCGAGTTCAATGGTTTACGGTTGTTGAGTGGGGGAGCTGGGATCGCTTTTCAGGTCGGATTCGATGGAACGTCGCTTTCAACAGTGAGTTACTCTGGGGTCGCAGCAACGCTGCAAGCTCTTGGACTCGCGAATTCTGGGTCTTCCGTCCAAATCTACTCCATCCTCGATACTCAGGGACCGATTGAATCGATATCTGCCGCTCAGCGAGCCCTGGATGCCGTCAATGCCGCCATATCCTCTCTGTCAAGGAATCGGGGAACTCTGGGGGTGGCAGAATCTCGACTCGCTTTCGTTATCAACAATCTGAGAGCCGCCAGGGAGAACTTTATAGCAACGGAAAGCCGCATCCGGGATGTTGACGTTGCTTCTGAAGCGGCTGAATTGTCGCGGGTCAACATTCTTCAACAGGCTGCGACGGCGATGTTGGGTCAGGCCAATCAGCAACCCCAGCTCGCACTACAGCTCCTCGGAGGTAGGTAGGCGACGACCGAACATATCCTCCCGGATTGAAAGTTTAGCGAGTAGGCGAGAGACCAGATCTACACGCGAAATAAGTGTGGGGATGGACATCCATTCCCTCTCAGAGTGATCATCGCCTCCGATCGGTCCTAAACCATCGAGAACCAGTGCGCCATGGTGAGCCCACAAGTTCGCGTTAGACGAACCTCCTCGAGTCTCCGAACCGACCGAAATCCCAGCCTCGAGACCTATCTCAGTACACAGGTTGGCAATAGTAAGGGCCCGTTCCGTTACCGGC
The DNA here is from genome assembly GCA_900299205.1 of Pseudomonadota bacterium. Lineage (GTDB taxonomy): Bacteria > Bdellovibrionota_C > UBA2361 > UBA2361 > OMIW01 > OMIW01. The sequence continues at coordinate 19,757 of OMIW01000142.1, read as the reverse complement.
ATAGCCGGAGAGCCAGCCGGATGCCACGATAAGGATGTGCGTGTTCCTGGAACATGAGGTATTGAAGTTATTGATTCAAACATTCTCCTCAGACGGTCAAAAACGATACCGTCAGGAAACCGGATATTAATTGCACACGCCGCCGAATCAGCGATCACATTGTGAGCGATTCCCCCTGTAATTGTGCCAACCGAGAAGAGTATACCTTCGTCGGCTAGGCTGTATGCAGCTTCTCTGAGCGCACAAATCTTGTATGAAAGTTCTTCAATGGCATTCCGACGGATCCCTTTGACGTTTCCTGCATGACCCGCAACGCCCGATGTCCGAACCTCGGCGACTTGAATGCCAGAGCGACCAACTACTACCTCTCCGCACGCTCCCGCCTCCTCGAAAACGAGCACAATATCGACCTGAGGGGCAAATTTTTCGATCAAGAATCGGGAGGAGGGGCTGCCGACTTCCTCATCCGAAACAAGGAGCACACGGACACTCAGACGGTCGAGTGCTCCGCTTCGATGAAGCTGACGCAAAGCCCCCAACATGCAGATATTGCCGCCCTTCATGTCGATTACCCCCTGACCAAAGCAGGTTGAGCCCTCGATTCGGAAGTTGGGATTGGAATCAGGTGGGAATACAGTATCAACATGACCATCAAGGAGGATGTTTGGCCTTCCTGGGCGAAGTCGCTCAGCGAGAAGGTGAGGCCCAAAGTTATCAACCTCTATCAGCTGAACGTGAAATCCGAGAGACTCCAATTCCCGTTGCCCGATATGCTGAACTTTCCGAATACCTTCCGTGTTGGTTGTTCCACTCTGAATCGAAACTACCTCACGGAGCAGTTCCAGCAAACCCTCAGCATCAAAATTCGAACGCGACTGGATGACTTGTTGTAATGGGTGGGGGTACATGGTGCGCAAAATAAAAATACGTTTGACGAGGATGATAGCGCGAAAACAGCCCTTCATCAAATCCGGATGACCAAAAATAAGATGGAAGACTGCGGAATTACAAGTAAGGGGAGTGCGAGCCGGTGTGCCTCAATTACCCGGAGAGGAGAGCAGGAGGACCCCAGGATATCTCGGACTATGGGGTGGCTAACAAGGGGGGCTTATCCACTTACCCGCTCGTGATTGTATCCGGATGATCATGGAGGCACCAAAGGGTGCCGACTGCGACGACCAAGGCATGGATCATCGAGATAACAAATCCCTTCATATTACCGAATTCAAACGATGCGACGATCAGCCGCGCAAAGATTACGAGGAGGAGAGCGAAGGTTGGAAGGACGTAGCGTTGGTTAAGAAACCGCCGAAAAGACATCTTCATTAGTAAATCGTACTTCAGATCGGAGCGGATTACCGCCCTGACTTCAAGACCGAGCACCGGTCTCTTATTCGAATTCAAAACTTCAGGAACAGAGCTCTGGATCAGTGACCGCGAGAACAAATCATTTCCGTATGTCCTATCTCACGGATATAAAGTCTGAGCCAGAGCAACCGGTTTTCGATCAGAATTACCTCAGCAGTGCTAAACGCTCCTGTAGACCGTTCGGATCCCCTTCATAGTTTCGGAGGAAATCCTGGAGCGCCAGAGGGTCAAGATCAAGGTGGCTCGCCACCCAGGAGAAGCTGAAGGGCTGTTTCGGCATGAGGGTTCCAAACAACCACTGACGGGCGCTTCTGACGATGTGACGCTCACATTGGGCAGTCCCAAAAGCGTCGCAAATGGCTCTCGACAAGACGGCTGCGAGGAGATTGCGCTCTGATTTGACGGGGGACTGGGTCTCAACGTCGTCATCCCGCTCTGAGGTGAACTTTCCAACGGCTGATGAATTGCTCATATGCTGCTTCCCTGTGCTTGTGTGCCCAGAGTTTCGCAGCGTTTCATCACGTGCGAATCACTCGGGTTCGGGTTGGGTGAGAACAACATCCAAAGGCTTCCAAGAGGAGTGCCTCGACCAATCACTGCAATACCGCAATGAGACTGCAATACCGCAATGAGAAGGTGACCTCCGACAACCGCCCAGATCCTCTCAGCGTGAGAGCCTCACCGTTGAGAGCTCTCAATTTCAGATCCGCCGCCATCGTTGCAGTTACTGCTGCATCACTCTCTCAGACCACCAGCAAAGCATTTCGAGGGACGAAAATTACCCTTAGGGGCTCTTCGATCTCTTGGGCTCTGCTTTTACCGCACGAAGAAGTACAACTAACCAAATCAACTAACCGATACATACAACCAAGAATCGTCGACTACAGACTTACTTTTAGTGATTTAAACTAAACCCGTCAAGCGTTCCGAAGCGATTTGCGTTGGTAAGAATTGTAATATTTTTGTACCAGAGTGTTTTCTGAATACTCATCCAATGTTACCGCATCGCTATCGCCTGATAGCCGAACCATAGCATAAGATGAGGGGGGAGCAATAAAGTTTCGGGCCGTTTTCGTCAATTTTCTTCGATTTTTTCACAGGTTGTCTTTGTGTGGCAAAAGTTGTTTGGATGTGGTAGCGGAAGGGTAGTTGACTTTTGGGTCTGTGTCGGGATAATACAGGCCCGGCTGACGACTGTCGCTTCGGATTAGGGCCGGCGGTGAGGGGTTCGGTGGTACCTGTTTGGAACTGCGGGAGCTGCAGGGTAAACTGCACGATGCATAGAAAACGGGGGGTGCGGGAGCATCTGCAGGGCTAGGACGGATTTTCAGAGCAAATAACTATGCGGAAAAAATTATTTATCAGTAACCTTGATTTTGACATCACCAACGATGAACTTCGGGAGCTGTTCGCCGCAGCGGCACCTACTCTCAGTGTCGTCATTGCGACAGATCGCGAAACAAAGCGCTCGAAGGGGTTTGCTTTTGTCGAGATGGAGAGCGAGGACGCCGCAAAAGCCGCGATTCAGGCGTTAAATGGGAAGGTGGTGAACGGACGGCCGATGAAGGTCGTAGAGGATCGAGGTAAGGGAGCGGGAGCACCGGGAGCGCCAGGGTCGGCGCAGGGGGCCCCGAGTGGTGAGGGGGAAGGGCGTCGTTACGAGCCGCTTCCACCAATTCAGCGAATGCAGCTGTTCAAGCGTCGGCGAAAGGTTGACCCCTTCCTCGAAGATCCTAAGGCTGTGATTGATTACCGCGATGTTGCTACCCTCTCCCGCTTTTTGAGTGAGCGAGGGCGAATTCTTTCGCGAAGACTAACGGGCCTCAATGCTTATAATCAACGTAAGGTATCGAAGGCTATCAAGCGAGCTCAGAACCTTGGGTTGTTGCCGTTTTCGGCGGTATAAGCCAGCAGAACTTTACCGGCTCGTTCTTGAAAGTGGGAGGGGGACTCTGAGGGGAGGCCCCCTCCCACTTTTTTATTGGCGGTTTTCAGTAGCTCACGAGCGCCTCTCAAGAGAGGCAGGCTAAAACAGTCAGGGAGAGCAGGCTTTTACCTCGATGCACTAACCTCGGATAATTTGCTGACGGACAAAATCCGCGTACAACCCATTCTGGGACAAGAGAGATTCATGTGTCCCCCTTTCTAGAATTGAGCCACTAGACATTACGAGGAGTTCATCGGCTTTTTGTACCGTGGCAAGGCGATGCGCAATCACAAGGAGGGAGGTTCGGCCTATGATCGTGCTTAGTGTCTCCTGAAGTAGTCCCTCATTGTGAGCATCAAGTGAGGAGGTTGCTTCGTCCAGAATGAGGAGGTGAGGAGCTGAAAGCAGCGCCCGTGCAATAGCAAGTCGTTGTCGTTGACCTCCGCTGAGTTGCAAACCCCGCTCGCCCACTGACGTATCAAATCCGGCAGGCAGTGAGTCGATGAACGCAATCATATTAACAGCTCGGCAAACCTCAACGAGTTGGTAGTCCGTCGCATCAGGAAGACCGATGAGGAGGTTGTCCCTAATACTTCCTGAGAAGAGTACGGGGTCTTGCGGGACGATTGCTACTTGCCTCCGCAAGGAAGATAAGCTCACCTGCGATATCGGGTGCCCCTCTATCATGATTTCACCGAGAGTCGGTGGATAAAAACCTAAAATGAGTTGAGTAATGGTGCTCTTTCCTGATCCTGATGGACCGACAAGAGCCACGAATTTCCCCGCAGGAATGGTGAAAGAGATATCGGTTAGAACCGGCACTTCGGGACGCGTCGGGTAAGAGAAAGACACCCGATCAAAAGTTACAGGATAATCAGAGGTCGCTTGCGAAATCGTGCCGCAATTGGTTGAGGGTATGGTGAGGCAGGGGGACAGAGATTTATCTCCTGATTGCTCGTGCTCAAACGAGGAAGAAAATTCGAGTACTCGCTCGACGGCGGCAAGTGATTGCATGAAGTCGGAAAAGCCGCCAGCCACAAAGGCCGCTGACATCGCAACGGTGGCTCCATACATGCCGAATGCGACCAGATTACCCCACGACATTCCGCCTGAGTTGGCAAGCTGGAGTCCATACAATCCGACGAGAACGAGACTCGTATTCATCAAAAATGTGACGGATGATTGAAAGAATGCGCTCACGGCGGTTCGCTTAGTAATTGTCTCGAACACGGCTGTAGTGGCTTTGTTGAAGGCTCGTATCTCAAGTTGCTCCGCCCGACACGCCTTGACAGTACGGATCATTGAGAATGATTGTTCGCATACTCCGCTCGCCTCAGCGAGCATAGCCTGATGAGTGTGTGAGAGTTTTCTTAATCGCTTGCCGAGTACTACTGAGACGGATATCAGAACAGGGATGATCGAAAGGAGGATGCAAGTAAGAGTCGGTGATAACCAGATCATGAGGACGATACCCTGCACAATTTGCAACAGGTAGCGCAAAATGACAGATGCCCGAACGCCGATAGCCTCCTGGATCATCAAAGTATCTGCTGTGACCCGAGATACGAGATCGCTCGTCTTGTGCGTATCAAAAAATGAGATGCGATTCTTGATTAACGATGAAAAGAGATTGAATCGCAAATTTTTGACGACCCGATGCGCGAGGATGCCGAGGAGGTAAGTTCGGAGGTAATAGGCGATACCTTGAATAAAAAACAGAATGATAGCCGCCAGGATAATCCGATAGGGATAGGCAAAGATAGAGAGAGAGCTCACGGGCGAGAGCGCTCGACGAGCGAGCTCTGGAACAAGTAAATTTGATTCGACTCCTACAAAGAGGGCGATTCCGCCCCCGAGCAAGAGCCTCTTCTCGGAAAGGCACAGTCGCGCGAGAGCGCGGGCGCCGTCGCGTCGCGAATGCACGGAGGAATGCGCTGGGGAAGCTTCGTCAGAGGACTCGTGGTGCGTCATGGTCGGGAGGCGTCAACATAAGGTGCTGCGAAGTAATTGGGGTACCGCTCATCTCGCAGATTATTGACGTATTGTTCAGGAAGTGTTGCGTCGGGTCAAATGGCGATAAATCCGCGAAGGGATACTTTGAGTACCCCAAGCCTCACCGCTTATGACTAATGATGGTTCCGCTCAAGGAGGGCGCGAAGTTCCTCAAGTCGTTCCGGTGTGTCAACTCCGGCCCAGAATGAACCCGAAACGTCAAAAGAAAGGACCTGTTCACCCTGCTCGGCGGCCTCAAGAAAGGGGGTTATTGAGGAGAACTCACCTTCGTGATGGTCGAGAAACCGGAAAAAGCGCGGAGATATAATCTGGATACCGGTGAAAGCCCGAGGAGTGGGATGGGGATCTGAACCAAATACGACACTTGTGCCGGCTCTTTGATTTTCATGACCACACAGAAGCCCGCTTTGAGTAAAGAGGAGTGGGCGTGAATTTTGTCGATCTATTACCGCGAGAGTAACGAGAGCCTGCGATAACTCGTGGCGATGGCGCAAAGCCATAAGATCGATTTCGCTGTAGACATCAGCATTGTGCACGAAAAAAGATTCAGTGCCGTCGAGGAGATGTCGGGCATTCTTGATACCTCCCCCAGTTCCAAGGAGGGAGGTCTCGTGGGAGAGGTGAACGGTGATACCGAAGTTATTTTGGGAGCGAATATACTCCTCGACGATATTTGCGAGATGGTGGAGGTTTATCACCACCTCAGTCACCCCTGCCTTAACCAATCGGCCAATGACAATTTCGAGCATCGTTTTGCCACCAACCGAGACAAGACACTTTGGGGTTCGCTGGGATATGTGGCCCAAGCGGCTCCCATAACCTGCTGCGAGAATCATTGCTTTCACAGAATATCCTTATGTTCTGGCCGGCCAGTGAGGGGATTCACGATGTTCAAGAGAGATGGCAACCCGAGTTTGCAGCTGTTCTGCCAGTCGTAAGGCACAGAAAACTGACCGATGCTGACCCCCCGTGCAGCCGTATGCAACTACAAGCTGAGTAAAACCTCTCCGCAGGTGATGAGCAACTGCCTGTTCAACGAGGAGGGTCGTTGCTTGATAGAAATGCTCAAATTCATCCAGTGCCCGGAGGTAGTCCTGCACATCCAAGTCAAGGCCTGTCAGGGATTTATACCTATCCTCTCGGCCCGGGTTTGGCACTACCCGACAGTCGAAAACAAATCCTCCGCCATTAGGATAATCCCGCCAATTTGGCGGGTTTTTAAAGGAGAAGCTGAGAACAGCGACGGTAAGATTCGAAGGCGAGGATGAGCTGTTATTCATTTTGGGTGACTAATCACATTCAGGAAGAAACTATTGTAAGTATCTGGAAATCTTGCAGAGCGCAATCAGGGTATCTTTCGCACTATCCTCTGAAAGAAATTTAGTTACGCTGCGGCTCTGATGGGAGAAGCTCAATGAGGGCATCGACATAGTCCCGAAGAGCGATCGGCTGAAAAGATAGCCGTTCAGAGTGGAGGACCGTTTGGAGTAGAGCGAGGCCTTTCGGCAACCCCGACCAGAAGAGCTCCTTTTTTTTCCTGAAGCCCAGCTCTCCGGCACGTCCCACGGCTTGAAGTAACCGAATTATCACCCACTTGTCGAATTCAGACCGAAAGAGATCCTCATCGAACTGGGGAATAGCCGCCGCCGCCTGACAGTAGGAGGTAAGCAATCTTGCTCTCATTCCAGCGGAAAGTCCCGCTCGCGATTGATAGAGCAGGGATGCAACATCATAAGCGAGGGGACCGCGGCGTCCACCCTGAAAATCAATGTATCCGAGAGTACCGTCCCTCACCATGATATTCCTCGACTGAAAGTCGCGGTACATAAAGGTATCCCACTGCGTATCTTTGGTTAGGAGGTCGACAAGGAGAGCAAGCTCACCTTCGAGGGCCGGGCGGTTACCCCTGATTCCGGTCACATCCACGAAAGAATTTAAAAAGAGCTGGCAGTCGGCCCGCATGTCCGTCGGGGAGAATTCAGGTACGGGATGACATCTGGCGAAGTCGACGAGTCGGCCCGCCTCATACTGGAATTTGGGAAGATCGTTCAGCGCACGATGATAGAGGTCTTCGACGGATTCCGTTACCTCCGCCCCCTCGATCCTCTGATGGCAGAGAACATCATACAAGGTTTCCCTTCCGAGGTCCTCCATCAAAACAATTTGTTGGGATTGATCGACGAAGAATATCTGAGGAACAGGGAGCTTATGTGACTTGAAGTGTCGGGCTAAATAGAGAAATGCGCTCGCTTCTGCCCAGTCTGGTTCATGGCTACCAATAACCGTTCCGAAGTTCTCGCTACTAAGTCGCGCAATGACGCGACCCGAGGCATGCGCCTCGACCGATTCGATTTTTGTCGGCGGCGTCCCCGCAAATGCGGAAAAGCTATCCGCGATTGGTTGCAGTCGTGCCTCTCCAGAGTCCATGGCTCTCCTTCTTGACCTTCTCGAGCGAAGAACGTGGGTTTATTTAGTGGGGGCCACTGAGGTTACAGAACGGCGAAACGGAATGGCCGTTCATAGCATCTCCCTTGAGGATAGTTGCATCGACACGTTACCACTCCATGGCACGAGAACTCAATAATACGCAACGCGCGGCCCTTACTCTGCTAGCTCTTGGCAAGGACCTTGCCGCGGAAGTGCTCCAACATCTCAGCGAGCCCGAGGTTAAACGGATCAGTAAAACCTTTATGCAGATGTCCGAGGTTGATCGCGAAACCCAACTGGCTATTGCTGCCCAATTTCGGACGATGCTGAAGGCGGGAAAGACGATGCTCATTGATGGACCTGAGTACGCCCGAGACATGATATCAACGGCCTATGGAAAGGAGGGTGGTGAGCGTCTTATCGATTTTATTACTGGTGCCAAAAAGGAGCAGCTCAGCTCGATTTTTTCTGAAGTCCCCGAAAAGGTGCTAAAAGCTTTTTTTGCCACCGAGCACCCTCAAACTATCGCATTTTTACTCACTAAAATGAACCCTGAGCAGGCAGCACGTGTGTTGCAGGGAATGCGCCAAGAGCAGCAAACTGACATCCTGCTCCGAATATCAAGTCTCAATATTGTGAAAGGGGAGGTTGTTGATGAAGTCCGCGAGGTACTTAACTCAACCTTACGAAGCACGAGCGTATCCGACGAGGAAGAGGTGGGAGGACCAAAAGCGGCTGCGGATATACTCAATTTTGTAGACCGGAATAACGAGGCTCGGATTATCGCGGAAATCGATGAAATGTTCCCGGATACTGCTGACGCAATCCGCAACCTGATGTTCACTTTTGAAGACCTCAAGCGGCTTGATGACCGCTCAATCCAGACATTGATGAAGGACGTTCCCCGAGATCAGCTGATTTTGTCCCTTAAAACGGCGAGCACTGATCTAAAAGATCTCCTCTTCAGGAATATGTCTCAACGGGCGGCCGGCATGATTCAGGAAGATCTAGCAGCTCTTGGACCGACCAAACTGAAGGATGTTGAAAAGTCTCAACAAGGTATCATCGACATCCTCCGGAAACTCGAAGCCGAGGGGAAAATTCAGATCGGCAGTGGTGGGGAGGGCGAAGCTGTTGTTTAATGACGGCAATGAACGGGCCCTCGTCTTAAGACGACCCTCGCGTGTCACGATTGTCCCTAAGTATTATCTGCCGACTAGTGAAGCCAGTCCTTCTTACCTTCCCCTTCTGGCTGGATCGGAGCGGGGTCTTGTTCGGTTTGGTTGCCCCGAACTATCACCCCTTGAATCAACATTCTCCCTTCAGAACCCCGAAGGCTTTCCTCGAATTTTCTGTATAGCCGGGTAAGAATAGCGGTACCCCTCACGACGAGCACGCCGGTGGAGACTAAGAACAAAGAGAGGACGCTCGTGACAGCCTCTGGCAGAGTAAAAAGAGAAAAACCCAACAATATGAGGAAAAAACCAGGAGCGAAAACGAGAGCTGACGCAACCTTGAGGAGCATTTGCTCCCTTCGGGTGGCCCCATTGCTGCTTGGTGATTCTTCTTCGAGCTTTTTCATCTTGAGTTCACAAAACGATAAACATCGGGCGGGAAGCGCACCCGAATCAAGCGGGATGGCGCTGGATTAAACCCTTACCTCCCTTTAGTATACACCTGACACCGCTCTTACGGAACTCCGTCGGGCATTTTCGCCGATCGAGAGGGGGGTTGGGCCCATTTGTAAGATATTTGCCACAGTTGATGTGGCTTTTTTATCGAGAAGAAGAGATGTCTCGGCCGAGTTCGATGAGGAAAGGAGAGGGTAGGGGAACGGTTCTTCAAAGCTCTCGCAGGCGCGCTATCGTCTGGACGAGCGAGGGAACAATCGTCCCCGCTCCATTGGTTGGGAGAACGACTGAACCGTGCGTGGGCGATGAGGTGGTCATCCGGTCCGAGCGCAATGAGCTCGTTATCGCCTCAGTGGAGGAGCGACGTTCGTTGCTCAGGCGGAGCTATGAGGGACGCACGAAGCAGCTAGCGGCGAACGTTGATAAGCTGTTCGTGGTCGCCGCGATTGAGCCTCTCTTTAATAGGCACATGATCGACCGAGCGATTGTCGCAGCACAAGCTGAAGGAATACCGGTCTTACTCGTTTGCAACAAAATTGATATTGATCCTCACGCAGTGCCTGAAGAGGTGCGCGATACCTACGCTCGTATTGGTGTCGAGTTATTGTTTACGAGCTGTCGCTCCGGAGAGGGAATGTCGGCAGTCGAGGATGCAATCTTTGGGGGCTCTGTCCGACACGCGGTTTTCTGTGGCATTTCCGGGGTGGGCAAGAGTTCCCTCCTTAATCGGCTTGTTCCTGATGCGCTTCGAGCTGTCGGTGAGGTGAGTCGCAAAACGGGTCAGGGGAAACAGACAACATCAGCAGCGATGGGAGTGCCGGTCGTGACGGGGGATGGAGTTGTTCGTATTATCACTGATACCCCGGGGTTGCAGCATTTTGGTTTGACTCATCTCCCGAGCGAGGGGCTGATCACCTACTTCCCAGACCTTTACCGATATGCGGAGCATTGTGGGTTCCGTGATTGTCGACACCTCGCCGAGCCATCGTGTGAAGTGCGCGAAGCCCTGAAGAGGGGGGATGTTTTGGGATCGCGGTATGAATCATTCCGTCACATCGAAGAGGAAATACGGGGGGCTGAGCGATATCGGTGATGAAGGAGGAGCAATCCTGAGGAATGCTTTACCGGGTGTAACGGATCGGTTATTTTCGGAAGATGCGCCGTCGGTAACTACTCCCCCGACTTGATTTAAGGCGATGAATTAGCATCTATTGACCGATACACTCCGAATTGGACCACCTATGAACTCCTCGCAAGTGAACTCCTCGCAATGTTCCTCAGACTGCGCCCACTCGTCTGATACGAATTCGGGCCACGATAGCCTTTACCGAATCCGCCATTCGCTTGCCCATGTTCTTGCTCAGGCGGTGCTTCAGGTTCGTCCGAAAGCAAAACTTGCGTTTGGTCCCCCCATCAGTACGGGGTGCTATTACGACTTTGATCTTGAATCTCCAATTTCATCGGATGATTTCAAAGATATTGAAAAGCGTATGCGTCGGATTATCCGTGAAAAACAGATATTTTCCGGTTCAGAGCGTCCGATTGATGAAGCGATAGCGTATCTCTCAGAGAATGGAGCCAACTACAAGGCTGAATATGCCCAGGAATTGAAGGAGCGGGGTGAAACAACGATCGGGTTTTACGTTAACGGACCGTTCGAGGACATGTGCGCCGGGCCTCATGTCGTTGATACCGGAGCGATTCCAGAGGATTGCTTTGCTCTCGATAGTGTTGCAGGAGCGTATTGGAGGGGGGATGAAAAGAACCCCCAATTAACAAGGCTCTATTGTCTTGCCTTTGAATCCAAGGAGCAGCTTGACGACTATCGGGCGCGGCGCAAACTTGCCGAAGAGCGAGATCACCGCAAACTTGGTAAAGAGCTCGAGCTTTTCATGTTTGCAGATGAAGTCGGGCCGGGACTGCCGTTGTGGTTGCCGAATGGGGCGGTTATTCGAGACGAGCTTGAGAAGTTCGCCCGAGAGGTTGAGCATCGAGCAGGGTATCAGCGGGTGGTCACTCCCATCATGGCGAAGGAAGAGCTGTATCACACTTCTGGCCACCTTCCTTACTACAAGGATTCACTTTATCCACCGATGCACCTTGAGGGAGAGGCTGCCTATTATTTGCGGGGGATGAACTGTCCGCACCATCACCTTATCTTCCGCCACCGACCCCGGAGTTATCGTGAATTACCACTCCGACTGGCCGAATATGGAAATGTCTATCGGTATGAAGCCTCGGGCACGCTTGCGGGGCTTCTTCGAGTGCGGGGAATGTGTATGAATGATGCACACATTTACTGCACACCAGAACAGCTACATAACGAGCTCAAATCTACCTTTGAGATGGCTCTGTCGTATTATAGCCATTTGCGGTTTGGGAGGATAAAAGTTCGTCTCTCGACCCATGACCCGAAGAATACGGCAAAATTCATCGATAACCCCGAGTTGTGGGCATTTTCTGAAGGGGTCGCTCGAGAGGTTATTTCGGATGTGGGCCTCGAATATTTCATCGGCGAGGGAGAGGCAGCATTTTATGGTCCCAAGATAGATTTTCAGGCGACAACTCTTCTTGGACGTGAGGAGACACTCAGTACAACCCAGCTCGATTTCGGTCAGGCGATCAATTTCGGGCTCAGTTACATAGGTGATGACGGCAAAGAGCACCCTGTGTACGTCGTACACCGAGCGCCATTGAGCACTCACGAACGATTCGTCGCGTTTTTGATTGAGCATTTTGGTGGAGCGTTCCCGACCTGGCTTGCTCCAGAACAGGTTCGGCTCATTCCTGTTGCTGAAGAATGCGTTGAGTATGCGGAGAGTATTGAGCGAGAACTTCGTGATAAGCTATTTAGGGTATCGGTTGATCGTTCATCCAATTCTTTTAACAAAAAGATACGCGAAGCAGTGACACATAAAATTCCAAATATGCTCATCATCGGCAAGCAGGAGCGTGATGCCGAGACGGTAACTTTACGACGGTATTGTGTGGCTGATCAGCGGGTTATGAAGCGGGGGGATTTCGTCGATTACCTTGCGCAGCTTCGGAGTGAGAGGGCGATGGATTGCTTCGCTTCGTAGCGGCAGATCGAGACTACGAACAGGGGCGGGTATGGAACACGGAATCGGGGGAGCCGCATCATCCGTCGACGAAACGATGGGAGCACCGCTCGAATCACAGGTTATTTCCGGTCATGACATCACCTGGCGTGACGTTCTTCATGAAGAACGCTCGAAAGAGTATTTCCAGAATCTTCAGCGATTTGTTGCGACTGAGCGATCAGCGGGAAAGCCCATTTATCCGCCGTGTTCTGAGGTATTCTCGGCGTTGCGCCACACCCCCCTCGCATCCGTCCGGGTGGTTATTCTGGGACAAGATCCGTATCACGGTCCGGGTCAGGCGCACGGATTGTGTTTTTCGGTGCGCCCTGGAACGCCCTTTCCGCCCTCACTTCAGAATATTTTTAAGGAGCTAAGAGCTGATGTCGGTGTTCCGACGCCTCAAACGGGCTGTCTTCTCCCATGGGCTCATCAGGGAGTGTTGCTGCTCAATGCGGTGCTGACGGTTGAAGAGGGAAAACCAGGTTCACACGCCAACAAAGGTTGGGAGCATTTTACCGACAAAGTTATCGAGGCGGTTGTCACTCATCGCACTGGCGTCGTCTTTCTTCTGTGGGGGAGCTACGCGCAGAAGAAAGCAACCCACATTGCCACTTCCACCCACACACACCACATCCTCACCGCCCCTCACCCCTCACCGTTGTCGGCCCACCGAGGGTTCCTCGGCTGTCGGCATTTTTCGCAGGCGAATCGGATTTTGGTGGCGCAGGGCGGGGAACGGGTGGATTGGGGGGCTGTTGGAGAGGGCGGACACGGTTAAGCTCGCGACTCTTCGCGAAGCTCGGCCCCGTCGATTTAGGTCGCTTTCAGTCTTTCTCTCTTCTCACTGCACATTGGTATCTCCGGATAGGTCAGAGTCTGTTGGGGTCTGATAACTAAATTGGTGCGACCAGGTCCGCGTGCACCAATTAAATTATTCTGACCCTTCAGGAGCGTTCAGCGATTAGTCCGTGCATGCAGCACCCAAGTTGTGTGTGAAACACTAAACTGCCACTGCGAGGGTCTAAAGTCACCTAGCTGAAGCTTAAGTCTCTACGCTCATGAGTTAAATCTTCCAAATCAAGACTTGTAATTACCCCGAATCATCTGGTAGTGGTGAAGCTCATCCTGAGATCGAATCATCGAGTTCGATCGAATGGATACTTATTTGAAAAGGAGAGTGTTATGAGACCGACTTATGATCCGGCAGAAAACTTATTAACATTGAATCTATCAACGACATGTCCGCTGGACGGACCAAGAGGAAGAGAGTTATTGAGGGAAATAATTAATCAGCAGGCGGAGGATGCAGATTCTGGAAAACTCGAACGATACATTACTTCAGGTCTCTGGAAAATTATGCACGACGGTAGCTCCGTGGATGGAACCTCCCTCAAAGGAGCGAATCCCAACGTCAAAATAATTCTTGATGAAGGAGTTTCTCTCCCTAAAATTGATTTTTCAAGCATTTCCGGGCTGCATCGATTGCGCGAGTTAACATTCGAACATTCAAGCCCATTCAGTATTCTCGACCAACGGCAGAGTGCTTGGGACAAAAAACTCACCCGAATCGGGACGACCCTTCCATCAGATCAATCACTGACTGCGACGTCACAATTACCGAGAATCCCAGACGTAGTACTCGCTGACTGACCATTTGAGAAGCATTGTAGAAGTATTTGATTGCTCTGCTGTGTTGCGGTGCTTAAATTCATCTCTGCTTGATTGATTAAGTCGGAAGGACCTTCATGAAACCTCTGATTACCGTCACTCTCGCAGAGCGTCCCGCTCCTGATGGTCCACCGATATGGGGTGACCATTCAACGTACCTCTCGTGCATGATGGCAGCGGGGGCTGTTCCGATTGCGGTCCCTCCCGTTCCAGATTACGAACAGTTGGCCCGGTACTATGAACTTGCCGATGGGGTGTTTCTGCCGGGTGGCGACGATATCGACCCGAATCGGTATGGCGAGGCGCGTCTTGCGGAGTGTGGAGCTCATCATTCGGGAAAAGATGAGGTTGAGCTCACTCTCATTCAATGGGCCCGTCGCGACAAAAAGCCGATTCTCGGTGTGTGTCGAGGTGCCCAGCTTCTTAATGTCGCCTATGGGGGAACGCTCTATCAGGATCTTTCGACACAGCGAGGGGCTGGTATGGTGCACAATGAGGGTGATTGGTGCGAGTTAGTTCATCCGGTCTCGATCCTTGAGGGTGCGCGGCTTCGTGAGATCCTCTCCGTCGGAACGATCAAAGTAAATTCGCTCCATCATCAGGCGGTCAAAGTGCTGGGAGAGGGGCTACGCAGTGTTGCCTTCGCACCAGACGGTCTCATTGAAGGGGTCGAGGGAACGGCGGAAGGGCACTTTGTCTTGGGGGTTCAGTGCCATCCCGAAACGCTGTACGGCGACATCGAACCTCGATTCCGAGAGCTTTTTAGGGTTTTTGTGGAAGAGGCTGTTGATTGGCGACAAGGAGAAAGGCGGTGATTGTGGGCGAGATAAGAACTTTTGGCGCTTTATTGGGTTATTAGAGAGCCTTTTTACCATTAAGGACTAAAAACTCAGGACTCAGCCTATTTCCGACCTGTTTCAAGGGCTTTCCTTCGAGTATCGGGGAGGGGGTGCGAAGCTGAATAATCCCGCGCCACGGATTGTGGATCGGCTCCGGAATACCGCAGAAAAACTGGATCGAGACCTGGAGGAAAACTTTTTCCCGCAGCTCTCATCGTTTCGAGGAGGTCACGCAATTCGACGGGATCGAGGGGGTTAAGACCGGCGCTGATCGCAATACCGTTGCCCACTCGATCAGCCTCCAGCTCAAATTGCCTCTGACGAGCGGCTTTTGCCAACTGGTCCACAAATGCCGAACGGTCCGATTTTAATGAGGAAGGGAAATCCCTCAGGCGTAGCCCGTGATCCGAGAGATCGTGGGCCATTTCATGAGCAAGAACAGTGGCCCACGCTTGTACCCTTTTTGCCGGATCGGGGTATCTTCTTTCGAGGAGATTTGCGAACCCGGTCGTGAGGACGATAAAACCGTTCTCTCTCGATTCTGCGTGTGGATAGGGGGAATCTACCATCAGAAGGTTAAAATTCGGACCCCTGACGGCAGACTCGAGTTGCGTGAGTATCTTTTGAGCCTCGGTAGGAGGCTGCAAAAGTCGTCCTGCCAGTCTGAGGTTGTCCAGGTCCGAATTATCGGGCTCTCTTGTTTCACCGTTCAACGCCCGCTGCGGATCAAAGTCAGGCCTATGAGCGAGGGACTGCGCCACTTCATGCGGACTCACGCTCGCGCACGACCGTTCTGGACAGCTTTCTTTCGGAACTGGTATTGGTTGTTGGTATAGGTAATGCTCCGGGTTTACTCTGTTCGGATCCGGATAGCGAGCGAGTGTTGGGTCGGGGAGAGAGCGGGGCAATGGAACTGACTTTTCGGGAACAAGGGAGCTCCTCCGTAAAGCTGACACGATGAATTCCAGTGAGCTGTCAGCCTCGATCGGTAACCCTCTCACTGCACCGCTAACCCCCCTGAATAAGCCCGACCTGGTATTGACCTCGCCGTGGACGAAAGTTTGGGTCCGTAGATTCCAAAGAGATAACGAAACGACATCAGGCTGATTTTCCCCGGGCGCAAGCGATAGGACAGTCCCATCGTTATTGTGTAGCCGTATAGGCAATTTAGTTTCCGTTCCACCTAGAGGGCTAGGCCGATTTAACGAACCATTGAAAGCCTCCAAAGTCAGTGCTGAGGCGGTGCGTTCGTGAGCAAGCTGAGCGGGAACTGAACCTTGTCCTGGTAATCGGGGATCACTAGTCACCGGGGCAGAGGTAGTGGCAAGTGGGTGAACGGGGATAGGCATGTGGGTCTTGTATTTTCAAAGTGAAAGCGAGACCGCTTTCCTCTGTTTATATCAATTATGGGTAAAGATAGCTTTTTCGCATCTTAGAGGCCGGATTGCTTAATCTGGAGGGATGGCGTTCCTCCTCTGTGCTTCAATTTTTCCTTAGTAAATGGTACCCAGACCCCAAAGAAAATGATTTTTATGCGAAGCTTCTCGCTCACCCTCGACTATATTGGAATTGATGGACTCATCGATTTCGTAGATGAACCCCATCGGGGTGCCTGTCGAGCGATCCTTGCCGACAACCGCCAACTCTTTGAGTCTGCGCGGGGCTCCATATACAATCACTAAACTTGGAACGGGGTTACCTCAATCATGTCACTGATGGCATGAATTACGCCTGAGACTTATACCACTTTTATGAGCCATTTCGGCGACCCTTTCCCTTCTCGCTGTCGAATGCCTTGCTCATATTTTTTCTCCATGACCTTGAGAAGCCATGGCGAATTCTGGTGGATACGGGAGGGAGGGTTTCTAATCGCGGGGGCCGACGACCAAGGCTAACTTTGAGATGTTCCGCGAGCAGAGGGTTGCAGGATATAAGCTGAGCCAGACGCGTATCAGCTCAATTGCTTGACTTATGTCGAGGGAGAGTAGTCGGACTTCAGCAGTAAGCACCGCGTCATCAACGAATTGGATATCTTCGTTCTCAAGGTGGATGTCTGGTCCGCACGAGGATGGTACGATTATCCGGAGGCAGAAAATGACGAATCGCTGGGGGAGGAAGGAGCCGAAACAACGTGACCGAGTAGCGGGGAAAGAGAGTGCCTCGAGCTCGATCAGGCTACCTAGAGCGATATCGGGACAACAATGAGGCAGAAAAAGGGACCCAATTCTGCCTTTTCATCTCAACCGATGTCATCGTATCTGTGGGGTAGACCACGACCTACGAACCTATGAGCAATCGCGAAAGACGGCTGGCCGTCGCTCACCACCGAGGCTCTTCGATCTTCACGAAAACGACCCTCGAACCTAGTCATGAGCTCCACCTGCGCAGATTCCGCAGTCCGCTGAATCAGGGGGCTCTCGTCACGCAACGGCGCTTTCGAAGGATCGCCCGTCTCCTCTCGACCGGAAAGCATAATCAGATCATTCTCACCAACAGAGACGTATTCCTCTGTTACATGTTTTTTGACAATTTAAAATCAACGATATATGCCCCTTTCTCTCAAAATCGCCAACGCCAGATTGGGAAGCTAAGCTTGTCTGAGCGAGCATCAACAACGGGTTATGGCTCTAATGTCTGACATGTTTCGGTCGACCTTTCCAAAAAACGGACGGATTCGGTATGGAAATAGTGCTTCTTACTGGCTGGATTTTTATTTTGGTCTTGCTTTGGAAAATTTTTACTGCATCACTCTCGAAATCATCGTTGGCATCGGAGCCGGCCGAAAAAAATTCTCCAAATCAAAGACGCTACCGAACCACCCGCCCCTTTGGGATCTATCGCGGTCCCGAGGACTGGCAGTTGAGAGGTTTCGAAAGAAACGTATTTCTTTATGCGAGTGAAGAGGGAAGCGTTTCAGTTAATAGTCTCCCATTTGCAGTAATTCATTTTGAAACGACAGGTATTAAGCCTTTCCATAAACATAAAATCGTTGAGATTTCAGTCGTGCTCTTCTCCGCCGATGGCAAACATGAGGAGACATTTTCCTCACTGATTAAACCAGGCATTCCGATATCCAACTCAGTTTATCATGGAATTTCAGACGAAGATGTGAAAGATGCCCCAGGAATGGAGGATGTGCTGCCATATGTACTGCACCTTCTGAGTGGCAGACTTGTCGTGAGTCATAATGCTCCATTTGAGGAGGTATTTCTCTATCATGCAGCGCAGCGCGCTGGTCTCCCCCTTAATCTCTTCTGCGCAGTAGATACTCTTTCCCTTGCCCGAATATGCCTAGACATTCCAAACCACAAACTAGGAACGGTCTGCGATTATCTCGGCATAGGCATGACAGGACCACATGAAGCAGAGCCCGATGCTATCGCCACGGCGAAACTGTTCTTGAATCTTCGGAGGAGGCGTGGTCTGTCTGTCCCGCAAATGCCTTTGGTCCAGGAATCTGCCAAAACAGACCGTCCTCGTTTGCTAATTCGCCGACCCAGAATCCTGAAAGGGACTGAGGGATACATGGCAAATGTGATCCGGCTTCTTCCGATGTCTTCCCTGCAACTGGATAGTCAAAGTGAGGCAGCCTACATGGATATGCTTACAGATGTCCTGGCGGACCGAAAACTCCAGAGAGAAGAGGCAGCGAATCTTGCAAAACTTGCTATTGAGGTTGGCCTATCGGCGCAAAGGGTGAGAGAACTAAACAAATCATTTCTCGACAGGGCCCTAGAGATGGCACTAGAGGATACCCGGCTGGAGGCTGAGGAGCTTCGAAATCTCAAAGTACTAGCGAAACTGCTCGGATCTGAGGGGTATTTCGACGATTTAAAAGCTGAAAAGAAGAGGAGAGATTCACTTCAGTAGTAACTATCGCCCCTGTCTCAACTTGAATCCAAATTTCTCTGAGCAGACGCCGCCTAATCAGCGACCGCATCATGGAAATCATTTTCATGGACGATCATGAGCGGGTGGCCGGCTTTTCGCAACTCGACAGCCTTCTCAACTTTTCGGCCGTAGCACGCATACGCCCAACAGGGGTTCCCGTCTGCCCCGACGATGAGATAGTTCACCTTTTAGGATGCTCCTTTCACTGTCGTACCACCACGCCGCACGATCTGCTCTTCAAATTGCGCTCTCGTGTACTTATGCGATTCGCCAGTAAGACAAAAGACGGAGTCAGCAAAAGATATCTCGGGACAGATCGAGCATACTCCAACGATATTTCCCTCTTTGATCAGTACCGGATTGATAATCGTCTTATTATCAAAGATTGAGACGAACCCATCAAAAAACGTCATCAGGAACTTATGCTCATCGGGATCAATCCGCTTATCAGCCAGAACTTGGTAAACCAGCCCCTCAACTTCATCGTACGTCCAACACCTTTTTAAGTGCTCATGGTCGCTTAACCAGGTAGACAGGCCCATGAGCTCACCTACCTGAATTTGGCCGTCTGATCCAATGCCTGCAAGGATGGCATGGAGTTTTTGCATATCTGCAGTCGTGGCATCAAAGTATTCCGTCGAAAGAAGGCGATTGCAAAGCCACGATATATCAGACCACTCCTCGTCAGTGATCACACCATCGGCGACAGCGCGCTCGACGATAGGATACAGCTCGTTGAAAGGATGCCGTTCGGCGTATCTTTCGTTGTCATCGAGCCATGCTTTCAAAAAGCAGAGCTCCTCTTCATTGTGCGCCCGGTAGGGCGCGAGTCTCACGGGTGAAAGTCCCGAACGTGCTGAGGTAATCCGGTGCGTATAGTTGAATCCAGGGT
>OMIW01000141.1 GCA_900299205.1 Pseudomonadota bacterium | reverse complement strand
GGGGGGCAGGGGGGGTGGGGGTAGTGAGAGGAGAGCAGAGTAGTCGAATAGTTTCTGGCCCGCCTGGCTGAAGGTATAAGAAAATCCCCACTTTTTTGGCAAACGCGAGAAGTTCATTTTCATCGCTGTCATCAAGGGGAGCAAGGTGTCGGAGTATGAGGGCAGCTCCCTCCTCGCCTACGGCAAGCTCGAGCTGAGGAATCGATGCCCGGACTGACAGAGAACCGAGAAGGGCTCTCAGGGGAGTGATGAGGGTATCAAATGGGGGCGCGAGGATAGCGCACTCCGCGACATCAGCGATAAATCTTCCGAAGCGATTTTTGAAACCGATAAACTGAGTGCTCGATTTTGCATCCCAGCGGGCGCGCAATCTCGCTTTGCGCCGGTATCGCTCGGTTTCTCCTTGAAGGGGAGGGTCCCATTGAGCTGAACATGCAAGCTCGCCCACTAAAGCGCGCACTAATTTTTCTTTGAATTCAATCTGCCAATTCGCCTTGGCGTGCATAAAGGCACATCCGCTGCAGTTGGGGAATGCCGAGCATGGACTGGTCTGGCGATAGGGTGAGGATTGGATGAGGTGAAAATCGGGGATGGGGGAGGCCTCTCTTGTAGTCGAGCTAACCTGGTGCTCGAATACTGGATCCTCCACCGGAGATACCGGATCGGCGATGAGATGGGCGGATGCTGGCTTGGTCTGGCTCTTTAGGGGTTCAACGATATCTCCAGGAAGCGAAAATGGAATCGCGATGGCCCCTGTTTGAGGATCGCCGATTCCCCAACCGATGCCGTGAACGGAAATGTCTGTTACTAAAATGCGGCTCATGGCTGAGAGCATACCCGATTTTTTGGTGAGGTGCGAGGTTGTAGGGACACAAGTTCGCTGCACTCATGAGGATCAAGGTAACATCAAGAGGTCGCATATGTAGCGATAACTTCGATACATGATAACCAGAGGAAATCCGACGAAAAGAGCGGAACCGAGCAGCCCGGCGAGAATTTCGGATTTCCTCTCACGCTGACGTTGCGTGATGAGAGCCATCATTTCAGCCTGTTGCATCCGTCGGGATGTCGCTATTTTTGAGGACTCCCTCCGTTCAAGATGATGTATTTGGGTAGAGGGATTGTGGGATGCGGAGTGAGAGTCGAATCGGATCGATTGCTGATCTTTGAGCATTTTGAGGGCAAGATTGGCCGATTGGATCCTCTCCCGCGGACTTTTTATTAACAGCTTCATAGTAAGGTGGGATAGCCACTGCGGAGTGTCGGTCCGAATGGTTGAGGGAGGCGGCACATGTTGCTCTACGTGCGCCAGGAGAAGTTTGCCAGGATTTGAAACGTCGAAAGGCAGTCTTCCGCAGATCATTTTGTACAGGAGGCATCCTGCGCTGTAGAGATCTGCGAGGTGAGTGACCGGATGCCCTAAAATAAGCTCAGGGGCAAGGTATTCAAGGGTGCCCAGAACTGCGCCATGCTGGGTCAGTTGACTCATCTCTGACTGCTGGTAGCGAGCAATCCCGAAGTCAGTTATTTTTACGACATCACCCGGGAGGATAATTATGTTACTGGGTTTAAGGTCACGATGAACGATGTCAAGGGAGTGAATGGCATCGAGCCCCTCGAATATTTGGCCGGCAAGATGAGAGATTCGCTCAATAGGCAGGGGATTTTGTGGGTCGATTAATACATCAAGAGGATGTCCATTCAGATATTCCATGGAGAAAAATATCAGTTCATCATTTTGTCCCACATCAAATGTTCGTGCGATTGAAGGATGATTTATTTTGTTCATCACCTCAACTTCACGAAAAAAACGCTTTATGATGTCGTCGGTGTTGGAGTGGCCCTTTATAAGGACCTTGAGTGCGACGGAGTTGTTTCCTAGGAGAGTATCATTAGCAAGATACACCACTCCCATACCCCCCTCTCCAAGCGGACGGACAACTTGGTATCGATTGTTAACAAGTTCACCAGCCTTTAGTATATTTCTCATCTATGGATCTCCCAAACAAGGGTGACCGTTGGTCTGGCTCAGTTCGCATCGCCCCCCGGCAATCTATCTTTGATCACAGTTCTATGCCTCAAACCTTACCCATCAGAATACTCTCCTTCGTCAAGGAGCGCGGCAGATCGCGAGGAGTTGATTGCACTTCTTCCGAGAGCGTAAAACCGACCGAAAGGAGTTCAGAGGTCCGAGCTCGCAGAGATGAATCTTGCTTCGTCTCTCCCACTGAGGGTTGGAGTTCGCGACCAGAGGAGAACAGAGCCGCAATCAGACGGGCAGATTCTGGGCCGAAAATTCGAGACAGAAAATAGCCATACACGGCGTAGCGGACTGCCAACTCGGAGGGAGATAGGGAGGATTGAGCCAATTTTGGCGTATTAGCCACAAACTGATGGGCGTACTGCTCAGCGGCAGTTCTGAGGAAGATGACGTAGCAGAAGGTAAAGGGGGATGCCTCAAATGCATCTATTTCGGCTGATGACAGTGGATCTCGAATTTCAAGAGAGCTAAGTTTCTCTCTCGGCAGTGAGAGCTTAAAAAGACTTTTCTTGCTTTTTACGTCGAGAGGGACTGATTCTCCCAGCACCGGGATAGACACTCCTCCTGTTACGGTTATTGCATGAGGAGTTCCCCCTTCTTCGACGACTTTCATAAGGATATCAAATCCCAAATTAAGGGCTTCCCTCGGCTTGGCTCTCGCATTCGGCAAAGGCACTACGACCTTATCGAGGGTAAGTACGGGAACATTGTCGTACGAAATGAGCTGTTCCTCCGCCAGCTGCCTTTCTCGAGTCGAATGAGCTACTGGAGATATGATGATTTTTTCTCCGCGAAGAATACCACCGAGGGGGTCGGTGCTACTCGATGAGATAAGAAAGGAATCTGCAGAGGCTTGAAACGTCGCAAATGTTCCTCCGTAACGGGTGGACTCACGGGTGAACAGAAGGGTTGGCTGAGATATCTCCACAGTTAGGGGTGTAGGGCCCCGGCCACCAAAGAGAAGATTACCAACATCCAGTGAGGTGAAGGATGCCGATAAAAGTGACAAATTTCTCCACGATTGGGGTTGAGCAAGATAGGTCATTAATTGCTCACGACACCTGGACTCGACCAGCGTGGGGACGCTAAATAAAAATGCGACGCACGATATCACCCCGATCAAGCAGGTTGTTGCGAAAATACGGAGCACAGGAATCTCCTCAGCAGTCTCTCGGCCCTCACAGAGAGGCTGGCATACAGGAATCTGGGCCAACCTAGGTAGGACGGAGTAGGTATCGGCTGGGGAGGCAGAAAAACCTTAGCCCTATTACTCAGAAAGGCTCCGAGCACCGTTTACTCGGGGCGGCACGACGGGACGACATCACAATAGTTATCGTAATGAGGGATAAAATACAAAGCCCTGATATTTCATCGTCTTATGACCTGCGATGCTATTAGCTTCTCGAGAATCGGTACCATTAAATGCTCAAGGACAGAGCCGGGCTCTTGAGGTCCAGGATGAAACTTCATGCGATGGAGTAGAACGGGCCGGTAGAGGGCTTTGAGATCGTCCTCCGTCACAAAGTCTCGATCGTGAATTACCGCCCACGCTTGGGCTGCAGATTGCAGCATTAGTGCGGCTCGGGTCGATGCGCCGAATTGTATCGCTGGTGAGGTCCGCGTTGCCTGCATCATATTAACTAAGCACTCCCGAATCGCCGCCGAGATATGGACTGTTTTTGTCTCACGGCGGGCAGCTAAAATCGCACTCCTCGTTACTACAGGACTAAGATTCTCAAGTTCATGATGGATGTTTTCAGCATCTCGAAGAATCTCCTCTTCATAAGAAGCGCTAACATACGGCATCGGTATCTTCATAAGGAATCGGTCGAGCTGTACGATGGGAAGAGGATAGGTTCCGGCGATATCAAGCGGGTTCTGCGTGCCAAGCACAAAAAAGAGGTCATCGATAGGGCGAGTGACATTGTCAATAGTCACCTGTTTTTCCGCCATACACTCGAGGAATGCAGCTTGCACCTTCGGTCCCGTTCTATTTATCTCATCTGCGAGCACGATGTGAGCAAAGATGGGTCCATGTTGAAATCTAAAGTTTCCAGATTGGGGTTCAAAAACGGTGACGCCGAGGACATCTCCAGGGAGTAGGTCGGGTGTAAACTGGATTCGGCGAAAGGGAAGACAATCTCGATTACTCCCCTCATCCGCTGCGATCAGTCGTCCAAGAGTCTTTGCAAGTGTCGTCTTGCCCGAGCCGGGATAGTCCTCGAGAAGGACATGACCATCGGCTAAAATCGCTGCGACGACGAGCGCTATTGTGTCATCACGACCCCGAATCACCTTACCGAGGGATGTTCGTAATGTTGAGGCGACAGTGAAAGCTTCCTGGACCATGGCTTTGGTGCTCCTGTTTTCGAATTTGGAATCCGTTACCCGTTTTTTCGGTCGCTTGACAACGAAACAGAAAAAACCGCCTCATTAAGATTATTTACGAGCGTGATTGATGAATCTCCACGCGCCGTTAGCCGCGTCGATACCCCGGGTTTGGCAGTATACACTAGTGATATTTCTCTGTCCTGACTACCAGTTACTTCAACCGAAAAAGGAGTATTCGTCCCATTGGCGAGTTCAAAACCACCCTCCTCCAGGGCGTGACCTAGATCTGTATCACTACCCGAGAATATGATGGGTAAGGAGAGTCCAGCGTTACGCAGAGCTGAGGGGGATATCGCAAAGATTGCGCCCACAAGCTCTATGAATCTCGCAGAAGAGGAGGAATGTTGAGATGCAAGCAATGTCAAAATATGGAGCCTTAGTCCTTCATCGTACTTAGGCCGACAACGGCGAAGGGCGTCCTCAAGGTTGGCGATTCCCCGAGAAGACTCGCCATTTTTAAGCTGATTCTCACCAAGGTAGGCGGTGTAGTAAACTTGAGCTATCGAGCGTTTATCACGCTTTTGCTCGTCAGAAAGTCGTCGCTCAAAAGGCACCAGAGGAACGTAAGAGAGTACCTCTCCGAATGTACTGTATTCGATTAAACTGTCGGTATTCCTAACTGTCAGGTCTTCAATGTTTCGCAGTCGTTCTGCAAGCAGGCGAGCGGCCTTTCGATAAAGCCACCAACTAGTCAACCGGGCTCGCAGAATGGCAGCCCTGTCGCGAATCGATTCGAGGACGCCCGAAGCGATATGAACTGAGAGTCGATTGGCCAGCGCCCGCCAGGACTGCGCTTCTGTGATAACAATGCCGATCTCAAGGTCGTCCTGATTTGTCCCGATTTTGCCGAACCACTGAATATATTCATAGGCTTCGCTTAAGCGTGATAACGCTTCGCCAGGCTTTCCGAGATGAAGATTAAATCGCCCCCGAGCAAGGCCGACAAGAGCTCGGTGCTCTTCATCGCTTCGGAGAGAGTATTGAGCGACACACGATAGGAACGATGAAATCGAATTATTCGCCTCTGTAACCTTGAGCTGCTCTAAATAGAGGAGTGCTAGGTTAAGACTTGGCAGGACGTGTTCGCAGCCGTCATGATACGACTTCGCTTTGATCCACGAGGCTTCGGCTTTATCATCCTCGAACAACTCCTCATATACCTCCCCCATGTTATTTACTGGTGTGGCAGGTTGCCCCTGCTTTCCGAGACTTGTCTCAATCGCGGAGGCCTTTTTTAAGGCTTCGATTGCTGGCTCGGGTTGACCATTCATGGAGAGTAGTATCCCGAGCATATTGAGGGTTCGTGCAGGTTCAGCCCGCATGAGGAGTCCTATGCGCGCCTCTCGAATCGCCTCATCGATTCGACCGAGCTTCATTAAGACCCACGCTCGAGAACCAGCATAGGAAGGGGTGAGATAGCCCCGGGATTGTATCTCATCGAGAACGGCAAGCGAGCCTGAGTAGTCATCGAGGTTGAGTCGAGCCTGAGAGAGAAGGTAGAGAATCTGTGCATGCCGCGATTCGATGACGGGATTGAGATAAGGGGGATCTCCATTTTGCTCGCGGAAAAGACGCTCGCCCGCTTTTATGTACTTCATTGCCAATCGAAAGTGGGACACATGAGCCAGATAGTAATAGCTCAGACTCACGTAAGCGGGGTAGTAGGAGGGGTTCTTCCTCAGGGCGTTCAGCAGCTTTGTGCGTGCTTCGAGAAGGTGGCCATCGTCGGAGAGAAGAGATTCAGCTTCTTCGGTAAGCTCTTCTGCCGTTTTGTCGGAAGGTGCCATCTCCGAGGGGTCTTCAGCGTCGTTGCCCCACGGATCTGATACATCAGGGAGAAGGGGTTGTGCAAACGATGAAGTGAGGATAGAGACGGTCAAGCCCAGAGGTATTACCACTACTGCAAGAAATCGATAGTAAATCGATAGCTCAATCCTTGACGGATAATCCCTGTGAGCATTTGCACGACTTAGCGAGCGAGGCAGAGAAAATCTATGCAATCTCACGACAGTTCTCCCCTAAGAAATGCCATAGCGGATGCGAGAGAGCTGAGAGCTCGCCATCGTCTTTTCTTGAGATGGGCCCGGATGACTTGGACATCTCGAGTTCGCCAATGATCGATCTCAGATGAGGATAATTTTTCGGTACTAACCTGAGGGCCATAAGTCTTCCGAAGGAGAGCGGGACGGAGAAGAAAACAGGGAGATCCCAGGATACAGGTGATGCGTTGCTCGTATTCGGAGTAGGTTTCTCCCTCGTGCCGGGGAAAGCCCGCATCACGCAGAATGCTGATGACGGTCCGAAAGGAGGCCCGCAACCGACCCTGGTAGGATCGATAGCCCATCCACCCGAAACGAAGGAAAAGCTTCACCATGAGAAGAAATACCACGGATACTGAGAGTACCCAAAGCACGAGCTTAGGAGACGGCGGGGACCACCGTGACCGTGTATCGTCCATGCCAGGCTCGTTTGAAATATCAGACGGGGCGAGAATCTCCTCGTCTGGTCCGATCATGCCCATCAGCTCCTCAAGAGCTTTTACGTCTACCGGTGAGTCGGCGTGACTCTCAACTTGTTCGGGTTGAGTATCAAAGGGAACCCAGCCGATACCAGTCACATACACTTCAGCCCAGGAGTGACGATCACTCATACGAAGAAGTATATGACCATCTTTTGACTGGCTGAGATCGGTCATATATCCCGTGGCGATTCGGGAGGGAATACCCAAAGAACGGAGGAGGTACACAGTTGCATGGGCAAAGTGAACACAATACCCCCGAAGATCTCCGAAGAGGAAAGGCTCGACCGGATCGCCTCCCGTCGGAACTTCATGATTTGGTTGGAGTGTATAAATTGCGTTTTTTGATAACCACTCGGCTACGGCAAGGGCTTGAGAAACTTTCCCGGTCACTCCAGCAGTTATTTTCTTCGCAAATTCGGCGTACCTGTAGTCAGGATGGTAGATCGTGTAATGCAGTCGCTCATCATCACTCCAACGGGGGTCGCCAACATCTCGACCCTCTAGACTCTCAATAGAAAAAGTCGGAGCGAGTGAGAGTGCCCTGTAAGCCGACTTAAAACGGTCAGGGCGGGGATTCTTCAGCGGTATCATGCTCGTTGGGTAATCTACCGCGAAGGGGTTTTCGGCCATCGCGATCAGAAATATTGATTGCGGAAGCTCTATTCTACCGTCGAGATGAGAGTCCTTATCGCGGTGAAAGGGCTGGTGAGGAGAGCCGCGGAACACGTCTTGGTCGAATTGGGCAGGGGCCATTACCATCGCATTATCGGCGAGCTGAGAAAGGGCAGATTCGCGGAGGTAGAGCTTTTTCGCGAAGGGATTTTCCGGATAGTCTCCATCGAGTCGAACGAGTGCCGCAGGTTGAGCTGTTCCCCCTACAGCAGAGTGAAAATCTAATGGGCTAACACCCTCCTCTTTGCTCTGACCCACACCGTTTGCCGCGCGAGCTCCCACAGATTTTTCCAACGAACGATAAAGCCCTTCCCCAAGCCCCCAAAGGGAAAGGACAACAATGATCGGAGGGATCAACCGCGATAATCTTCGAAGAGGAGTTTGCTGAGCAGCGATCGCACCGACAGCGTCAGTGCGCCCCAAATTGAGGGAGAGCGCAGTAATGTAGCTGAGAACACCCCCGAGACAGACCGCAGCAATCACAAGGAAGGTGGAAAGATACTCGAGGTTTAGATCCCAAGCCAAAGACGCGATGAACTTCGGTTTGTCGATGTGAAGATTTCGGTGGGCTGCGAGAAGGCAGACGATTCCTGAGAGAAGCGCGAGCAGCTCAGAGGTGACCGCCCAACGATGACGGAAGACGATGACGGAGGAGAGGGTCAGCGCGAGAAATGTCCAGGTAGCGAGGGTAGCGTGCTCTGCAATGATGTAGGGGGTTAGGGGTGAGTCAGCGCCGAATGGAGGGAGACGGAGAAATGCTCCAACCAGTACATGGAATACCAAGAGAGCGATGATGGTGACTGTGACAATACCGCGAGAGGTAATTCGGCATGGAGTGATGATTACCGCCGAACTGATACCCATCGCACCAGCTGTAATAAGGAGGTAAGGATAGCTTGCCAGATCGATGAGATTGTCGATAAGAAAAAGAGCGGAGATAAAAAGGAACAACCGGGCCACCGCCGCTAATAAAAGGGCTCGATGTATGGATGCTGATAGCGCGTTGAGTATCTTTAAGGGCATGTGAGATTTGCAAATGAAATGAGACTAAAGCGAGCTACAAATGACAACGCGGCCACCCAGCCCACTGGCACGCATTCTCACCGCATGAAGCATCTCTTGGGCGTCGATTGTATCTTCCGCATTGGGATTTGGCCGCATAAACCACCATGCCCCGAGTTTGCGGGGAGAAAAGGTCCTCTCAAAGCGGGGTGGTAAGGGTTTCGGCAGATTTGTCGAGGCTGAAGCTTCGGGAGTAATGTACCACACGGGCTCTAGTCCATGCGAACTCAGTAATTCGCGACTAAACGTCAAGAGGTCGGACCTTGATGAGTCAAACAGTCGGCGGCTGCTTATAAATAGGGCAATCTGGTGAGTTTCCCCGATTGAGCTGTCTTCGATGAGCTCGGAAACGAAGTGCTGGAGATCGGGGATGAGTTGTTGGTCAATCGCGTCCCATGTGCTGTCGAGGATTAGTCGCTCGATATCGGGGATATTTCTCCCTAAATGACGGGCTGGTCTCATACCGAGACATCCGCATCGGACCTCCATCCCGAGGGACACCGCACGAACGAGGTATCTCCAACCTTCGGCGGCAACTCTATCCTCATCTTTCTCCGCTATGATGAACGCAATAGTCTTCCCCTCCGGCTGATTGTAGGGTTCGGGGTGTCGGGCAACCAATTCCCCCGTCCTAGCAAATATTTTCCACACAATTCGGCGAATACCATCCGAGGGATCGTATCGTTTAAGGTCGAAGAGCTCACCTTCTGCGG
The DNA here is from genome assembly GCA_900299205.1 of Pseudomonadota bacterium. Lineage (GTDB taxonomy): Bacteria > Bdellovibrionota_C > UBA2361 > UBA2361 > OMIW01 > OMIW01. The sequence continues at coordinate 18,524 of OMIW01000141.1, read as the reverse complement.
GTGAGTCGGAGAGGGTAACCTCGCCTGAACTACGCCGAGTTGAGACAATTGGCAGTTCGTGTTCCAAGGAAGGTGGGGGGTAAATAGTAAGTCGTAGGGGGAGCTCGATAGGACACTCCCAACGGATAGAGGTAAGCCCGAGGATGTCTGAGCAGGTTACGCGAAGTTTGGTGACTGACCATTCGCCCCGATGCGGAAGAATGACCGGGAAAGAGGCACTAAAAACGCCTCCCCACGCAGAACTCAATTCAGGAATTGGATGGGTGACACGAGCCTCGGGCCAGACAGGCGCGATACGGAGCCTGAAAAAGGGGAGCCGGGCTCCTAGTCGGGTAGACGCGGTGAGGGATATCGAACGACCCGAAGTAAAGCGACCTTCGGATGCAGGTCGAGAGGCGAGGGAAACGGTCGCGTTGCGGGAGAATAGTGCTCTTGAGAACAAGCCACCTAAAATGCAGTACGTAAGGAGCAAAGAGACACCTAATCCGAGGTATCGAGCGACAATATCGAAAGCTTCAGAGGGTGGGCCTCCAAGAAAATAGGCGGCCACACTAACGAGGCCCAAGCCCCTTATCGTGATTGGGTTGCGAACGGTCAGCCCGTGAAGAAAAGAGAGCACGTTGGGATGTCGGACGGAGGTCATGGCTTATGGAGCGAAACGGGCAAGAGGGATGAGGAGGTCGTGTCCAATTGGGACCTCTATTGTACACTTCTGGTAGTCAGTGAGGTAGGGTTGCATAGGATATTACACCCGCATTGTTTTTTTGAGCCAATAGGTCATGTGAGACAGTATTCCGAAACACCCTTTATCCTCCGATTGGTAAGCCCCTCGGAACCATGTGCTCTCCTCGAAAGCTCTGACATTTGGCAAATCTCGTCCATATGGGAGGCTTTTCGGCAGAGAGCCCATTCGCAACAAGGTGATTGCATCGGGGATAGAGGGGCGAAAAGTCGGTGTCACACTCCCGTTACTCTCGAGGGCTTCCCGTGGATTGTCCCAATTAACATTCTCGATTTGGTCGGCTCAGGTAGAACAGTTGGACATCTTTTTGGTCTTGAGCAGCTCCTGCTGGAGATTGTAACCCTGCTGGGTTCTTGGGCGTGCACTGGATGCGGGGCGATGGTTACGCGAGACACAGCCTCCCAGTTGGCGATGAAACTTGCCTCAGTTGAGAAGGGAATCGCAGTTTGCGTGGTTCCGCGAGCACCAGATGATCCCTGCCTGGAGCAGCTAAGCTCATTTTTCGGCGTTACTCGAGTTTTAGTCGGTGATCGTTTAATCCGGAGCGATGATCGAGGAGTGGTCAAAAAAGATGGCTCAGGGAGTGAGGGGGTGGTAGTTGCCTCTCTTAGTGTGCCGGTCGATATCCGCGAGGGGGTGCAATGGCTTCGGGATATCCGCACTCGATATCCAGGACGTCTTGACATTGGGATTGTCACGACGGAGGGCACGGGCTTTCAAAGGCTCGGGGCATATGGTGAATCAATCCGTTGTCTTAGGTGTGGAGATATCTCTCTATCTCCCACCCTCCGAGAGTTAAGCCGAGCGGTCACGAGAGACGGTCAAACCCGATCATCGCTTCAGCGGAATTTTTTCTTGGGTCGACAATCGCTCAATGAGCTGCTTGCAGGAAATCTCCGAACAGTGGCTCAAGCGATTATTGGTATTGCACGGGAGACCGGACTTGAGGGCATCGATACGGTGTTTTTGGAGAGGATTGTTCAGTCGAAGGAGCGAATCGCAGAAGCTATGGTCGCGAGTCGGCTGAGCTCTCTTTGTCCGGCAGATGTGCTCGACTTAGCGGTTGCTCGAATACAGTGCAGAGGATTGTCGGGTCTACAGGTTGTCGTCAATCAATTAAGCCCAGAGGATGTGGGTGAATGGTGGAAGCGAAATGAGGAGAATTATGCTGCACGTTCGGCAACGAGACTTATTTTTTTGACCCACACCGATGAGGGGAGAGCTTCTTTGGTTACCGAGTGCTCCATTCAGAATGCTTTTCGCGCTGGTGAAGCAATAGCTCCCGAGAGTCAGTGGGGAGTCCCTGACGGCTGGACGACGATATGTTCAGGGTTAATCGCAAAAATTCGCCTTGATCTCAGATCTCACCAAGATCCGTCCGAATTGTCCAAGCGGGTTGAGGGTCTGGTCCGAGCCAGCGGTGATAGGGGAGCAGTTATTAAGCTGTCCCCATTTGAAATCGCGGAACAAAAAGGGCAGGTGGGTGAAGTGTCGGGTGTGTTTCATCATCTAGCTGAATTGGGAGCCCGACTCCCGATTGCTCGAGCGCAAGGCATCTCGACTCGGCAGATAAGTGAGGGATTTCAGGGATGTCGGGCGCTTCCAGCATTTTTTGGGCTATCAACTCAAGAATTGAGGGCGATTCCGCTGGAGCAGCTAGTTCTTCGAGTGCCGAGGGTGGGGTATGCTCATGAGTTACTTCGAGCCATAATTGCAGCGGGGGGCGGCGGAGTCTCGCTATCAGAGGATGTATCAATGCATCCCGCCGGTCTCCGAACTATTTACGGGTTGTGTGGCAAATTGCCGCTGAAAAAAAGGTGTTTGGTCATCGCTCGGGTCCGCTGGCTGCTGTCTAAGTCGCAAGAGGACGTCATAGATGGCATGCTGCGGGAAGAATTATTGAGGACCGGCTCATGCCCCACCATTGTTTGGCTGGATCGGTGATTGAGAGGAGTGAGTAGTGAGAAGGGGACATGTATTTCCGTTGAAGCAGGGATCGATTTTGCCGAATTCGGCGGAAGTTGAGATGGGGAGTATCGGTATGAAAACATTATCTCCGCAAGAGAGAGAGGCGCGTAGGGAACGGCTTCGGGGTCGGATTGTTAGGAGTCGTTTTTTGGTACCCAACGCAGTGACCGTTGGAAATATGTTCTGTGGCTTTCTTTCGATTGTCTACAGCTCTTCAGGACGATTCAAGGAGGCGGCCCTGGCTGTGCTTTTTGCCATACTCCTCGATGGGCTTGATGGTCGGGTTGCGCGCCGACTTAATGCAACTTCACCCTTTGGAGTGGAGTTCGATTCTTTTAGTGATCTTGTCTCGTTTGGCTTGGCACCAGGACTGTTGGTTTACAACTGGTGCTTCAAAATGCAAGCCGACGAGGTCGGGGTGTTGGTCGCATTCCTCTATGCGGTGTGTGCAGCAGGAAGGCTTGCTCGATTTAATGTAGCGCCTCCGACATTGCGTGCATTCGTCGGTTTGCCGTCACCGGGAGCGGCAGCAGCAATGGCGTCGATGGTGTACGCGATACCGGAGCCTGTGATGAGCTCCTTTGCGGTGGGATTAGTTGCGATTATCACCCTAGTTCTCGGGATCCTGATGGTGGCTTCAATCCCCTATGCAAGCGTAAAGATGCTCAAATTCAGTCATTTGCATCTCCCGGAGGTCGTGGCGTTAGCTGCTTTTATCGCGCTTTTATGGTATAGCGCGCGCATAGGGTTGCTCGTGGTCAGTTTTGGATATGCCTCATCAGGGGTCGTATATGGGCTGTTGGGCGTCAACAACGGGAGCGAAACAATGCCGGCGAATCTACTAACCGTGCTAGCCCTCCTGAAGAGATTGAGCCATAGATATTCCATGGTCAGCGAGCAGCATAGGGATCCCCCCCCTCACGAGATAACCCACGGATCCATCCTCCCGCACAAGGATATCGTCGAATTCTGGCGGAGACCCCTTCCCTGTAATCGTATATAACAATCCATCCTCCGCCATACCCTTGAAGCGGGCCACCGTCTCCGCATCAGCTCGTCTCAGAGGCTGCCGGGATTCCGGGCATACAAGAAGGGTTAGAATTTCATTGGTGATCATGGTTCGCAGGCTCCACTGGCTCTTCGTTGTCCGTAGTATAGGCATCAACGAGGGCAGAGTGGAACCCTGGGAGCCGGGGTGATGGCTGTTCCCAGCTAATCACGCAAAGCTCATCCTGTGCCCGGGTCGCGGCTACATACAGAAGGTTCGCCGAAAGGGGAGAGTCGGGGAGCTTCTTTTTACTCGGATTCCAGAGGGCAACGGATGAGAACTCCAGTCCCTTCGCAAGTGAGATGTCGCTAACGAGGATTCCCTCGTCGAGGGTGAAAGCGCTCGGGTCTGCTAATTCAAGTAAATTACCAAAAGTTGGCTTCAGGAGAGACGCGGCTATTCGAGCCTCCTCCCGCGACGCACACAGAACTGAGCAGAGAGTGCCCGGATGAACCTGTAATGCGTGGGTGAGCCACTGGATCATCTGAGCGTGCCCTATTTCCTCCCGCTTGCATCGAACCCAGAGAGGACGAGGTCCGGTGCGACCTTCATTAGGAAGCTCATCGCCCCGGCATGCGGCAGCGAACTGCATAATTGGCAGGGTGCACCGGTATGGAACCGTGAGGTGTATGAGAGGCACCTCGGGTTCATTTGGTTTACGGAGCACCTCGCGCACAAATGACCAGCCGGGCAGGGAATCGTCACGCTCGGTTTGTTGTGCTGAATCTCCGACGAGGGTAAGCCCTCGGGAATTTTTTGCGGCGAGGGCGATGCATGACAGCTCGATCGCGTTCAAATCCTGGACTTCATCGGCAATGATCGCATCATAGAGAATTGGGTCAAAGGGTAAATCTTTTCCGATGCGGAGAGCCTCAAGTTGAATCCAGAGGGCGAGCATAAGGTCGTGCCGGTCGAATTCGTCGACTTGAATCGAAGAGTAGTAAGCGATTGCTTCCTGGACCCCGTCCAAGTGCCGAGTTACCTTTTTTGATTGCTGGTGGATTTGATTGGAATGTGAAGATAGGGCAGCAATCAACAAAGAGCGAATATTTTCTAGGAACCCTCGACCGAGACTGCCGATCGCTTCTCCCGGATATTCGTTTAAAAAAGAATGCTCTCGGATGAGAGGCTCCAAGTGTCGAATAAGGGTGCCACTTGTTCTCGCAGAGACGCTTGCGGCGGAGCCGTTCACAGCGGTCGTGGCTCGAGATTCTGAGCCCAAATTGAGCGTTTTAGATGTCCATTCTGGCAGCGTGTACACGGTCACGCTGGGTACCGAGAGTTTTTCGAGAGAATTCTTGATATAGCTCCTCAGTAATGGGTTGAGCACAACGATGGCACTTCTGTCGGGAGCGATTTCATCTCGACACTCGCTGAACAGCCAAGCGGCTCGATGGAGAGCGACGGTGGTCTTCCCAGACCCTGCCACTCCTTGAATGAGGACAGGAGACTGAGCTTCTCGAGTTATGGCGTCAAATTGGTTCGCTGAGATGAAAGAGAGGACGTCAGGAAGGCTCGAAGATGCAGAGAAAGAAGCGGATGTCCCAACCGCCTGATCTCCTCCTCTGCGCCAGCCGTTGTCTGTTAAAACGAGAGATCCGCCAGAATAGGTTACTTTTCGGAGAATTCCTTGTTCAATATCGACCTGACGTCGCAACGTTATGATACCGTATCGATCAATCCCCTGAATTTCCTCTGCGAACTCATCACCCTCTTTGTAATGGTAATATAATTTTGATAGTGGCGCCTTTTTCCAATCGACGATACGACAGTTGCCGTTCGGGAAGTGCCCTACCTTGAACTCTCGCTCAACAGGTCCTGAATCGGATTCCTCCTGGATTACAAGGCGGGCAAAATAAGGTCTACTGAGAAGGGCATGGAGGCGCTCGACCTCTTCCTCGCTCCTTTCCTTGAGAGTGTGCGAAAGTCGCTCCTGATCTCCGATAGAGGCCTTTTCTTCGAATCTTCGAGATGCAACTAATTCGTGAGTAAGTCTTCGGGCCCGATTGGTCTCGACCGTAAGTCGCCGCGTTTGGTCGGCTTCTTGGAGTTGAAGACCGATCATTACGGTGCGGAGAATGCCCTCTTCCTCCGCAATAATCGCAAGTTCCTCTGGGGTCAAAACAGAATTCATACAACCAGGCAAAAACGACACTGCTATAAACATGCGAAAAGAAAACGCGATTTTAAACTATAGCAAGGGTCGGCTAATCGGCGAGAAAACTTAAGAGTCGCGTGCACAGATGTGTGTTTTTTGTTTTAACCGGTGCTGAAAGTTTGGGGCGAAATTTGGGCCGAGAGACATGGCCATATCTTGCTTCGGCGGGGCTGTTCATATAAAAGGGTAGTGTTTCAGGCCACTCAGTGTGGCGAGAAAGCCGTGCCGAGGTGGTGATGGACCTGGGGGGCGGATTTTCCGGAGCGTTCCCACGAGGGGTGCGGTTTCGTGGATGTTCGCAGGGTGGGCATCGGGCGGAGAAGGCTAAGGGGGGATACATGGGTTCTCAGTCGGGTTTGGCGAACAGAAATTCGCCGGAAGAGGTGCAGGTAGCGGTGGCCGCTCTTCAGCACGATGGGGCCCCCTTGGTTACAAGGTCAAGGGTTCGGCTCGGGGACCTCGAAGTGTGGTGTGAACGGGGGCATCAGCGCAGATTTTTTGAGGAGCTGAAATCACATCCTATCTATCGCTTCGATATGTTTGTCTCCGTTACCGTTGTCGATTGGATGGACAGTGCCGAGGAGCGTTTCGAGGTGGTTTATCACCTTTTATCTCTCTCCACGAATGCGCGGTTAAGAGTGAGGGTCTGGGCACCGGAGGGCGATGCAGTTGTTGACTCGGTGTCGGACCTGTGGCCAGGTGCTGACTTCATGGAGAGAGAGGCTTGGGATATGTATGGCGTGGTTTTCCGGGGACATCCTAACCTTCGTCGCATCCTGATGTACGATGAGTTCAAGGGCTATCCCCTCCGGAAAGATTATCCTGTCCAAGGCAAACAGCCGCGCATTCCACTCAGGGCTCCGGAGGTACGAAATACAGCTATCGATATGAAGAGACCCGAGCTGGTGGCAATTAGCCCGCGCCGAAGGGGGACGGAATCGGCGAATCGATAGAGCTCACTTTGGAGAGTTGGTTCTGGTCGTAGCCCGTTTCCAAGACTTAGATATTCCCCACAGATGATTCCCCGAAAGAGATACCTATGAGCGATCTTCTGAATGTTGATTATGGAGCAGGGGGGGTAACCACCCATATGCGACCCCGAGCACTCGGGGATGATCTCCACACCGAGACGATGATACTCAACATGGGGCCTGCCCATCCGGCAACACATGGCACGGTTAGGTTGGTGGTTGAACTTGAGCATGAAAAGATTATCGATGCAGAAGTCGAGGTGGGCTACTTGCATCGCGGTTTTGAAAAGATGTGTGAGACCGTCGATTATAATCAGGTAATGCCCTATGCGGATCGGCTCAATTACGTTTCGCCGATCATTAACAATGTAGGTTGGTGTCTCACCGTCGAAAAATTACTTGGTATCGAGGTGCCAAAAAGGTGTCAGTATGTCCGGGTGGTTATGTCCGAAATATCGCGGATCTCCGACCACCTGACTTGCCTTGGAGCGTCGGCCATGGAGCTCGGTGCTTTTACCGTGATGCTGTACCTCATGCAGGCTCGTGAGGCGTTGTGGGAGCTTGTTGAGGAGGTTACCGGAGCTCGTTTGACGATTTCGTACGGGCGAGTAGGGGGTCTTAAGTCCGATCTTCCGGATGGATTTGCGACTCGAATGGCAGCAGCGTTCAAACAGGTCCGATTTCAGGTAGAGCAAAGTGATAAGCTCTTAAGTCGAAATCGAATCTTTATTGACCGCATGTGCGACGTAGCGGTCCTCTCGGCTGATGAGGCAATAGCATACTCGATAACAGGTCCTCTGCTTCGTGCTTCGGGTGTTTCGTATGACGTGAGAAAGGCATTCCCATACTCATCATACGAGGATTTTGATTTTGAGGTCCCGCTGGGCAGTAAGGGGGATAATTACGACCGATTCCAGGTGCGGATGGCGGAGGTGGAGCAGTCGATGCGGATCTGTGAGCAGGCGATGGCCCGTTTGCCAGAGGGGCCGATCTCAGTCGATAATCCAAGGATAGTTCTTGCTCCGAAAGATGAGGTGTATGGATCGATCGAGGGTATGATCAGCCATTTTGAGTTGGTCATAAAAGGGATTGAACCTCCAGTGGGTGACGTCTACCAGATGGTCGAAGGGGGGAATGGAGAACTAGGATTCTTTGTGGTCTCTGACGGGACCGGGAGGCCGTACCGAGTTCATGTGCGAGCGCCGAGCTTTATCCATATGGGTGCGATGAAGAAGATGCTCGTCGGCCAATCGGTCGCGGATATTGTGCCCACTTTTGGCATGATCAACATGATTGGGGGGGAGTGCGACAGGTAGAGGAGTCGGCTGAACGCCGAGCTTTTGCCGTACACGTGAGGTTTTTCCTTGGAAGTAAGGAAAGACGCCTCGAAGAGATTTTAAGCATAGGTAATGGGACTGTATGGATGTCGATTTGCCAGCCGATTTTGAGGCAAAATTAGTCGAGGTAAAGAAGCAGTACCCGCAATCTCGTTCGGCCATTATGCCAGCGCTGTACCTTGCGCAGCAGCATTTCGGTCATATATCGCAAGAGGCGGTTCGGTGGGTCTCTTCTCGGCTGGGTATTCCTCCAGTTCATGTGATGGAGGTGGCATCGTTCTATACGATGTACTACAAAAAGCCGGTCGGCCGCTATCACGTTCAGGTGTGCCGCACCCTTTCGTGCGCAGTTAGGGGGGCGCCCGAGTTGACGTCGTGCGTAAAAAAACGATTTGGTACCAAAGCACACGAGGCGACCTCTGATGGGTTGTGGAGCTTCGAGGAAGTTGAGTGCCTCGGTTCTTGTGGCACGGCTCCGATGGTCCAGATAAATGATTTTTATTTTGAAAACCTGGACCCCGAAAAGCTGGAAGCATTGCTCGATAGAATTGAAAAAGAACAGCCCAATCTTCGTTTGTCTTCAGTAACCGATGCCATGTCTGGGGGATTGCCCGGTTGTCCTAAGTCGGAGGTAATATGACAGGAACTCCTTCCGATACCTCAGGAAATGTAACATCTGGGCAGAGTGGATTCGGCCCGGAGGCAGTGACAATTGTGACGCAATCAGGTGTGCCTGAAAGCGATTTGGTCACGGTTACGATCGATGGTGCTCAAGTTCGCGTTCGCAAAGGAACCAATATCATTGAGGCTGCTCGCTTACTTGGTAAGGACATCCCCCATTATTGCTATCACCCCGACCTCTCAATAGCTGGTAACTGTCGGATGTGCCAGATTCAGGTGAAGGGAGTGCCTCGGCTATCGATCGGGTGTAATACCGGTGCAACAGAGGGGATGGAGGTCACGACCCAGGCCACCGATTCGGGGGTCGTTGAGGGCCAAGCATCAGTCCTCGAGTTTATCCTGGCGAACCATCCCTTGGATTGTACCGTCTGCGATCAAGCAGGTCATTGTAAATTACAGGACTATCATTACGAATATAACGGTCGTCCCAGCCGATTTCTCGAAGATAAAGTCCACAAGGTTAAGGCCGAACCTCTCGGACCGACGGTGATGCTTGATGGTGAGCGATGTATTATGTGCTCCCGCTGTGTTCGTTTCTGTGACGAGATAACGGGGACCTCAGAAATCGGGCTCCTCAATCGGGGAGATCGCACTGTTATCGCGGTTAGTCCTGATCGACCGCTCGACAACCCACTCTCGGGAACCGTGGTGGATCTTTGTCCAGTCGGTGCACTGACTCATCGGGAGTGGCGTTTTAACTCCCGGATATGGTTTTCCAAGCAGACTGACGCAATTTGCCCCGGTTGTTCAACAGGGTGCAATGTTCGGGTGGCCGTTCGGGACGCGCACGAGGTCGTGCAGGTGAAGGCCCGTTATAATCAGGCGGTGAATAAGGAATGGCTCTGTGATGAGGGCCGGTACGGTTTTGGTCGATTTCTCCCTCGAGATAGGCTTACATCACCATCAGTAGGGGGGAAGCCGGTCACTTTAACTGAAGCCCTTCGTGCTCTTCCCAAGTCTTCCGAGGATGAGGCGGCAATATTTGTTGCGCCTGACCTTGTCCTTGAGGAGTATGTTGTTCTTCGTCGCTTTATCCAAGCGCGAATGCCCCGGGCTTTTGTAGCCCTTGCATATCGGGAGCGGGAACTAACCTCTGTTGAAAAGATCCTTATCAGCCCTGATTATGCGGCCAATTTCCGGGGAGCACAGATTGGGCAGCTCTTTCGTCGCGAAGAGGGTGGCGAATTGGGCGGAGATGGATCTTTCGGGGAGAAGTTCTTAGGGGATCGATATGAGATGGCGATTCGCAAACTTCGGGGGGGGGTGTTCTCCCGAGTGTTCTTCATCGGAGAGCGCGCGATAGCACGTGAGGATCTCGATGCCGAGATATTATCAGCGGTACAGGGATGTCAGACCTCTTTGTTCATCGGCACTGATAAGACGAATCCTTTGGTTTCAACGGTCTCTGTGGTAATCCCCGGTCGCAGTATCCTCGAAAAAAGTGGCTTGGTCGTCAACCGTGGCTACCACCTGCAGTACACCGATCGAGTGGTTGAGTTACCTGAGGGAACCATGCCTGAATGGAGAGTGCTCAATGAGTGGTCCACCATCTCCGGGGGTGCGCTGGTTCCTTCTCAAAACGACCGGGAGCTTACGTTAGGGATTCTGTCCTCAGAGGAGCGGCTCAAGGGCTTGCGCCTGAAAGATATAAAGGCTGGTGGGGTTGTGCTCGCGACATAGGCTCTTGGTAAGCATTCAAATTCAGGGCAAGAGAAGGGCGAATCTAACCCGTAATAAATTAGGCCGAGGGCGCAAAAAGAGGAATGTATGGAATTGTTGATTCTTGGGGTCAAGGTTTTCGTCCTCTTTAATATTATCATGGGCCTTTCCTCCTTTTGTACGTGGTTCGAGCGAAAGGGCTCAGCTCTTATTCAGAATCGGATCGGCGCCAATCGGGCAGGGGCATATTTCACAACTTCGATTGCACCGCTTCGTCCAGCGTTCTTCGTCGTTCGCTGGCTGGGTATTCTTGGGGTTATAAACACCCTTCTGTGTGACGCCGTAAAGGCTCTGCTCAAAGAGGATTTCGTTCCTGAGGGAACCTCCACGGTCATGCATGCGCTGGGCCCGCTTCTTGCTGTTCTCCCCGTTTTCGTCGCATTCGCGGCGATCCCGATGGCCCCAGCTTTCACCATTGGGGGCGTCACGATTCTTCCCCAGGTCGCGCCAATCGATTCGGGCTTGCTCTTTATTCTCGCGATGGGTTCGCTCGCCGTCTACGGGGTGGCGATGGCGGGTTGGACGGGTAATAACAAGTTCTCTCTCCTCGGGGGATTGCGAGCTGCGGCTCAAATGGTTTCATACGAGCTTGCGATGGGGCTCTGTTTTGTCACTGCCGTTGTCATTTTTCAAACTCTCGATCCATATCAAATGGTTCGTCAGCAGGCGGGGTCGATCTTTAATTGGGGAATATTCTCCCAGCCACTTGGATTTTTTATACTTTTTATAGTAGGGATGGCTGAGACCAAACGAGGACCCTTTGACCTTCCCGAGAGTGAATCGGAATTGGTAGCAGGGTATTTCACCGAATACTCCGGGATGAAGTTCCTGATCTTTTGGTTGGGGGAGTTTGCGGAGATCGGTCTTTTCTCTCTACTTCTGGCCATTCTCTTTTTTGGTGGTTGGGAGATTCCGTTTATCACTCTGCCGGAGGGGCTCTGGTGGGCTGCTCTCGTTGGGCATGGAGTATTAATGGGGAAAGTAATCGCCCTATCGATGCTCCAGATTATCATCCGGTGGACCCTTCCACGATTTAGATTCGATCAGTTGATGTCGCTTGGTTGGAAGGTGTTGCTGCCTCTCTCTATGGTGAATTTAATGATCACGGCGGCCGTTCGGTTGGTAATCGCTCAAGGATGATCGATAGGGTCTTCCTTTTAAGGGAGTTGGAGAGGCTCGGAAAATTCGAACCAGGATATCGGGAGCAAGGAGATGATGTCGGTAACGATAGCGATTTTGTCGGTGTGCATGCTAATTTCGGCGGTTTCTGTAGTGGCGGCGAGAAGCCCGATTGTGAGTGCACTCGCGCTTGTTGGGAATCTTATAACGGTGGCAGCTTTTTATGCTGCCATGAACGCACATTTTCTCGCGGCTGTTCAAATACTTGTGTATGCGGGAGCGATTGTCGTACTCGTTCTTTTTGTATTAATGCTGCTTAATGTGAAGGGCGAGGCGGGCAAAAAGAGTGATTTTATTTTGCGGGTCGGCGCGGCGATTATTGCGGGGTTCTTTCTGCTTACCGTGGTCCCTATCTGGGATGGGTGGCTTGGCCTAAGTAATCTTTCAGCTCCGGAGGGGACGGTTCGAGCGATAGGGAAGCTTGTGTATACCGACTATGTATATTGTTTCGAGGTTGCCTCAATTTTGATTCTTATTGCAGTGGTCGGAGCGGTAACGCTCGGGCGACGCGCGAGGATTCCGAATATTGCGAGTGAGTAACCGGGATTCAGAATAATTCTATGGCCCTCGGACTAAAGGAACCGTGATGGAACGAATACATACCATACTGGCGATAGCTGCGATAACTTTTGCGATTGGAGCTGTGGGAGTTATTGTTCGCCGTAACGTGATAGTTGTGTTCATGTGCATCGAGCTTATGCTCAATGCGGTGAATCTCTCATTTGTCGCGTTTTCACAGTCGGTGGGGAACCTCACCGGACAGGTGGCCGTCTTTTTTGTTATGGTCGTTGCCGCGGCTGAGGCAGCGGTAGGGCTTGCCATCTTTATTGCGCTGTTCCGCACTGCTCGCTCAGTGGAATCCACCTCGGCTACCGAACTAAGGCTGTAACGTATGGACACTCGGCAGGTTATTACCTCCCTCGATCCCGCACTGATTCCATTAGCACCGCTCGTAGGAGCGGCTGCAGCGTATGGATTAGGTCGCAAAAACCGAGTTTTTTCGGGAGTAATCGCTACCTTCGCGGCAATTGTAGCGTTCGCTTTGACCTTAAAGGGGGTTTTTGACCTTGCCCCTTCAGCAATAAAAGAGGCGCATCTGTGGCGATGGTTCGGGGTGGGGCAGGTTGCCTTTGATATGACGCTCCGTTTAGACCGATTGTCCTCGGTTATGTGTCTTGTCATCACGGGCATCGGCTCCCTCATCCACCTCTATTCAACCGCCTATATGGCGGATGATGAGGGCATGCCCCGATTCTTCGCGTATCTAAATCTCTTTCTCTTCTCCATGCTCGTTTTGGTCTTGGGAGGGAATCTATTAGTTCTATTCATCGGCTGGGAAGGGGTCGGGCTCTGTTCTTACCTCCTCATAGGTTTCTGGTTTCGCAATCTAAATTATTGTGGGGCGGGTCGAAAGGCGTTCGTAGTCAATCGGATTGGGGACGCAGGAGTGCTCATGGGCATATTCCTTCTCCTCAAGCACTTTGGTACGGTCGATTTCTTATTGCTGAATGATCGATTGGGGGAGGCAGCCGCCCTCTTTGACCCGAAACTTGCGGCAGTTTGTACCCTGATCGGTTTTTGTCTATTTATTGGCGCGACGGGAAAGTCTGCTCAACTTCCTCTCTTTGTGTGGTTGCCCGATGCAATGGCAGGCCCCACCCCGGTGTCAGCACTTATTCATGCGGCCACGATGGTCACCGCAGGTGTTTATCTTTTTGCCAGGGCGCACTTCGTGTTTGATTCGGCCGGTGCTGAATTAGGTCTTATTGTTGTTGTCGTTGCTGCTCTGACCGCCTTTATCTCAGCGACGATCGCGGTTGCTCAGAACGACATAAAGAAAGTTCTCGCCTACTCGACCGTGAGTCAGCTCGGGTTCATGTTTCTGGCGGCTGGGGCGGGAGCCTATTGGGTCGCGCTCTTTCATGTAATAACCCACGCATTCTTTAAGGCGTGCCTTTTTCTCGGAGCTGGCTCAGTAATTCATGGTTGCCATCATGAGCAAGATATGCGGCAAATGGGGGGCTTGCGACGTCTGATGCCGGTGACCTTCATCACCTATTTTATCAGCACTTTAGCAATTGCCGGCATTTATCCATTTTCGGGGTTTCACTCGAAACACGCTATTTTGGCATCCCTAGGTCAGAGTCCAAATAGCCTAATCGTGGCATCTGCTCCGATAATTGTACTCATTGCGAGTGTCACTGCAGGCTTGACTGCCTTTTACATGACCCGATCCCTTGTGTTGACGTTTTTCGGCTCATATCGAGGCCATGCGCACCCGCATGAATCACCATGGAAGATGACGGTTCCACTCATTGTCTTGGCGGTTTTGGCGGTGATTGGTGGAATTGGGCTTGAGCATTCACTCCCACATTACCTGGAGGCGGTCCTTCCCCGAGCCCATGCTCATGAATCCCTCGCTCCGATTGATTCGTTGGGTGCGTCGTGGATCGGAGTTCTTGGTGTGCTGATCGGAGTATTTCTTTATGGTCCTCTGGCCTCCGTTCCTCCAGCGATCGCCAAGGCAATACCCCTCCTTTTGAGGCTTTTGCAGGGTAAATATTTCATCGATGAGGTGTACCAGACTCTCATCGTTCGCCCGTTAGAGGGAGTATCGCGAGTGTTGTGGCGAGGCGTCGATCAAGGGGTTATCGATGGGACAGTAAACGGGACCGCTGAAGTGGTTGAGGTATCAGGGGAGCTCGTGCGTACGATGCAAACGGGAGACGTAAGGCACTATGCTCTCTATCTTTTTGGGGCGATCGCGACGATGGTAGCTGTGTATCTCGTCTGGTGAGTTCCCTCATTTTTACAAGATCCGAACACAAGAACAGCGGAAAAGCCGAGAGGTGGAGGAGATAATGAGTATGGCGTTACTGGACGGATTTCCTCTGTTGAGTGCACTTGTTTGGCTACCTTTGCTGGGAGCCATCGTTCTTTATGCAATTCCTGGGGGGGACTCTCCAGAAGGGCAGTTGCGGTCACGAGGATTGGCGCTCGGCTTCACCGTCATGACTCTGATTTTGTCATTACTTGCACTGAGTCGATTTTCGTCGAATCAGCCGGGCTATCAGTTAGTGGAGTCGTTTCGGTGGATTGAGGCCCTCGGTGTCCGATACGAGTTGGGCATCGATGGGGTAAGTCTTGCTCTCATCCTGCTGACCACGATTCTGATGCCTTTGATAGTGCTTTCCTCCCATTCAATTCATGAATCGGTGCGCGGATATCTCGCCTGTATGCTTGTGCTCGAAACTGCCATGCTGGGCACTCTAGTTGCCCTCGACCTGTTTCTTTTTTATCTTTTCTGGGAGTTCATGCTTGCTCCGATGTACCTGATTATTGGCATCTGGGGGGGCAAGCGCCGAGTTTACGCGAGTATGAAATTCGTCCTTTATACCGCGGTCGGAAGCGTTCTCATGTTCGTAGCGATTCTTTATACGTCTTGGATGGCGTATGATCAGGCGGGAGTGCAGCTTCCCTCCTTCCTTCTTGGCGATCTTTTGCACGCACGATTCACCCTTCAGGAGCAAATATGGCTCTTTGCCGCCTTCGCCCTAGCGATGTGTATCAAGATACCGCTATTCCCGCTTCATACCTGGTTGCCAGATGCGCACGTCGAGGCTCCGACAGGAGGGTCCGTTGTATTGGCAGGTGTTCTCCTGAAGATGGGGCTGTACGGCCTTTTTCGATTTGGATATCCGCTGTTCCCTGACGGGGCAGCGGTTTTTGCTCCATATCTCGCGGCGCTTGCTGTTATCGGGATAATTTATGGCGCCTGCATCGCCTGGGTTCAGCTTGATATAAAAAAGCTGGTCGCGTACTCCTCGGTATCTCATCTGGGGTATTGCGTACTGGGGTTGGTAGCCGGTACCAGTCTCTCGGTGACAGGATCGACTGTTCAAATGATTAATCATGGAATATCGACGGGAGCTCTCTTTCTTCTTGTTGGGGTGCTCTATGATCGGACTCACACAAGGCTAATAGCCGATTATGGCGGCATCGCCGCGAAGGTACCGGTCTTTGCGACGCTATTTTTACTATTCACGCTCAGTTCGATAGCTCTCCCTTTAACCAACGGGTTTGTCGGGGAGTTCATGATCCTGTCGGGGAGCTATGAGACCTATCCAATGCTAACCTTTTTCGCCTTGGCTGGTGTTGTGCTCGGAGCCGTATACATGCTGACGCTGTACATGAAGACCATGTACGGAGAGGTGAATCCGGCTAGGGAAGGGCTAACAGATATTCGCCTCATAGAAGCAGTTACCCTAGCCCCCTTGCTGATTCTCGTATTTTGGCTCGGTTTATTTCCTCAGCCTCTGGTTGATCTGATTGAGCCCTCCGTGGTGCGATCGCTCCAAATAACAAAAGAGCGATCGCATGTGCTTCGGGAGTCTGAACTGACCCGGGAGGCACTCATCCCTGAGGATATGGCCCCACGGGGGGTGTTGATGCAGAAGCAAAGTGAATATCCTTCCCGACCGATGTCGCTCTAGGGGCGTGAGCTGCAAGCAACGGATAAGGCAACAATTATTAACACACCACAAAGAAGGGGTGTCATGACAAATGTCACGCAATGGGTCGCGGTGATACCGACAGCGGTACTAGGTTTGGGTGGAATGGTGCTGGCTCTTGCGCCTCGAGGAGAAGAGCGTATTCCAGCGTTCGGGGCTCTTGCCCTCCTGTTGGTCGCCCTCAGTGTGCCGTTCCTGTTTGAGGGTGGGTACACCGCTGGTGTGGGAGCTTCGGGCGTCCTGAATGCAGGATTGTTTGGAGCCGGATTTCTTCATGACCCCGTTACATGGTTCTTTACGGTATTGGTGCTGACGGGAACACTCGTTGTGGTGGCAATGTCGTTTGGTCGGCTTAAATCTCTTGGGATATCGTCGAGTCCTGAATATTACGGTCTCTTGTTGATGACTTCAGCCAGTGCGATTGTGTTGGTTGGAGCGGGTGAGCTAATAACCATTTTTGTCGGACTAGAAGCGTTATCGCTGGGTCTTTACTGCCTCTGTGGGTCTGCGGTTAGTTCTCGAAGGAGCGTCGAGGGCGCTCTCAAATATTTTATTCTTGGTTCCTTTAGCTCTGCATTTCTCCTGTACGGTATGTCGGTTTTATATGGGGTTACCGGAAGCACTGAACTTGCGGTAATCGCCCGGGAGTTGGTATCGGTGAGGCAAATTCCGGCTATTTTTGGAGTGGGACTGATTCTCGTAGGGGTCTTCTTCAAGCTCGGTGCAGTGCCCTTCCATTTCTGGGCGCCTGACGTGTACCAAGGAGCCCCTACCCCAGTCACCGCCTACATGGCAAGTGTGGTCAAGGCCGCAGCGTTGGCGATGGCGATGAGACTCCTCTGGAATGGCTTTGGCCATAACGAGGTCGCGGGTTGGTGGCTTGGTAGTGCTTGGACCGTGGCGCTATTGACCATGATCGTTGGTAATATAGTTGCCGTTCGGCAGCGTAACGTAAAAAGGATGCTCGCGTATTCAAGCGTCGCTCATGTGGGATACATGACAGCAGCGCTTCTGCCTCCGGGAGCGCGAGCGGCCGGCGGAGGAGCTCTTCTTTTTTATATAGTTGCATACTCAGTGGTTACCTTCGGTGCGTTTGCAGTCACGATGGCTGTTACTGGTGATCGTGTCGACCAACCATCGGCGGATGATATCAGTTCTTTTGCTGGACTCTCACGAACTAATCCTCGAATTGCTGCGGCGATGACCCTTTTTCTGCTCACTCTGGCGGGGCTTCCTCCGGGGACTGTCGGTCTTGTTGGAAAGTTCTATCTCCTAAGCGTAGTCGTTCAATCTCATTTTGTTGGGCTTGCAGTGGTAGCCGCGATATGTTCCGCCATTTCGTGCTACTTTTATCTCAGGGTCATAAGTGCCATGTATGTTCAACAGGCAACTGATGTAACTCCTCCGCACTTTGTGTCTCCCCTTGGTACCCGGATTGTGATCGGATCAATGGTTGCGGCATCAATTATCCTTGGATTAACGCCTTCATTTGTCCACAACAGGGCGCAAGCGGTTGCCCACGGAGTTTTTGTCAGACAGCCGTAGGAAATCTTCGGACTATCGCAGAAAAAGTAATTTGTTCCGAGAAACCGTGGGTTTTCGTTTTTTTTTCCGTTGATTGTTCCGAGCGGTATTCTTATAGTTATTGAGTGCACGCCGAGAAGGGCATGCAACAGGTAACGAGTCGATCAGAGGAGGGGTGTATTTCCCGAAATCTCGCCGGAAATTTCAGGATTACTTTGGTCGGCAAGGGGAGAGCTGTCTTGTCGTTATGATCGGAAGGCAGAGAACTGAAAGGTTCCTGTCTAGGTCCTCAGTGGAGTCACTTGTGATGTTCCGCTGTCCGACGAGTTTAACCATGTCATCTGAATTCACGTGACCTTACCGTCGCAATTTGCGAGCAGCGATTGTCACCTTGCCGTCCGTTTTCCGGTTGGTGGGGTAAGATCGGGTGCGAGAACTGGGGGGCAAGTGATGAAGGATTTTTTTATGAGGGATAGTACCATGGCCGCAAAGCCCGCAAAGAAAGGCAAAGTAGAAAAAAAAGCTGCAGCTAAGAAAGCGCCCGTTGCGAAGAAAGCAGCAGCAAAACCCGCGAAGGTAAAGGCAGTAAAGAAAGTTGTAGCCACCAAGGCTGTTAAGAAGGTCGCAGCTCCCAAGGCTAAGAAGGCCGTGGAAGGAGGTTCGAAGGTTCAGCAGATCGTTAAGCC
>OMIW01000140.1 GCA_900299205.1 Pseudomonadota bacterium | reverse complement strand
TCTGGCTCACCCATTCGCATTTTGATCATTGTGGGGGTGTCGCCGAGCTTAAGGAGGCAACCGGCGCTATCCTTTTCGCCCATCCCGGTGAATCGCTTTTTCGTCAAGATGTGCTCACCGCCGTCGAGCGTTGGCAGCTTCCTCTTGATGGATTTCGGAATTGCCCCGAACCGGATCGCACGCTCGTCGGGGGCGAGCGACTGGAGTGGAGTGGCTATACCTTCCATGTTCTCCCAACCCCCGGACATTCACCGGGGCATCTCGCCTTTTATTGCCCGCAAGAGGGATTCGTTCTTTCGGGCGATGCGTTGTTTCAGGGCTCTATCGGTCGCACCGATCTTCCCGGCGGAAATCACCAGGAATTAATCGAGAGCATCATCGGACAGCTGCTCTCTCTGTCGGATTCAACCCGGGTGCTCTCAGGCCACGGTCCAGATACGACGATAGGTCATGAGCGGCTGTATAACCGATATCTAAGCGAAACCTTGCATAGTTCCTGAGCCGTTCCTTTCGTGCGGGCCGTATGCTCAGTATGCAAACGGGTACACCGCTGGGTGGCACTTTGCAATGGCTCCCCGAACCTCTCGTGCTGGACCAAAATCTGCATGACATCTATTCCCCTCAAAGAAATCTCGCCCCGGTCTCGCCGTCGCGTCCTTCTCGGTGTGACGGGGTCGATAGCTGCATACAAAGCTCCAGAAATAGTGCGCCGATTGCAGGATGATGGATGTGAGGTTCGGGTGATAGTTACCCACGCCGCCCGACAGATTGTTGGGCCTGCACTCTTTGAAGCGCTCACTGGCACGCGGTGCATGGGGGAGTTTTGGGACTCGGACGTGGGGGGGAGCGATCCCGAAAAAGTTGAGATCGAGCACATCTCGTGGGGGGACTGGGCAGATTGTCTGATTATTGCTCCTGCGACGGCCGATTGTCTCGCTAAGATGCGGCTTGGGATCGCTGACACGCCGTTACTTGCGACGGTGCTCGCCGCGCGTTGCCCGATTATAGTTGCTCCCGCTATGAATTGTCACATGTGGGGAAGTGTTCCGAACCAGGAGCATATTACGGTGCTTCGCGACCGGGGGGTGATCTTTGTCGGACCCTCCGAGGGCTCTCTTGCGTGTGGATGGGAGGGAGCAGGTCGGCTGGCTGAAGTCGATGCGATAGTGGGAAAGATTCGGGAGGTAGGGACCCCTCAGACGCTCGCAGGGCACCATATCGTGGTGGCTTTGGGGCCGACTCGCGAACGAATTGATCCCGTCCGTTACATCTCAAATCGGTCGTCAGGAAAGATGGGGTGCGCGATTATTGAGGCTGCGAGGGCGCGGGGTGCGATTGTCACAGCGGTTCACGGTCCACTGTCAGTGCCGTTGCCCTACGGTCTGCATCGGGCTATCGAGATTGAATCTGCCCGAGATATGGCCGACGCGCTCGATATGGTTGTGTGGCATAGTTCGCCCTCGGTATCAGCGGTTGTGATGGCTGCGGCGGTCGCTGATTACCGACCGGCGGTGATGCTGTCGGAAAAGCACAAGCGGGGAGGCGACGATGGTGAAACCTGCTCGCTCGTGCTCGAGCAGAACCCCGACATACTGGCGAGCCTATCTCGTCGTCGAGGGGGAGCGCGGAGTCCTCTTCTGATTGGATTCGCCGTTGAAACAATCCCTCATGGAGCTGAGCTTATCAGCGAGTTCCAGCGGAAGCGGCGGGCAAAAGGGGTGGATCTTTTGGTGGGCAATCGAGGAGATGATGCGTTTGATCGTGACACGACGGTTGCGTATCTGGTGGCTGGAACGGATACCCAAAGCAGGCGGGTTGAGGGTACCAAGAGAGCGGTATCGGGAGTTATCATGGAAAGACTTGCGGAGATGCTCGGTCCAAATTAAAAGCAAACATCACTCCGTTCCGCGCCTATTGGAGGGAGAGGAGGACCGGGCGGAAACAGCTCGGAGGAAAGGAATTCTCAGGATAAAGAATGGTCGCAGAGGTTACCCTATCGAGAACTGAACTCCTCAGAACTATCGAGGTGATCGCGCGACGATGGTATCCTAACGGTGTGCCTCGGGCACTCTTCGCCGCGGCGATAAATGCCACTCGTAAGGTGCCGGAGCACGATGTTATTGAGGAGCGGGAGGTGGCGGAGTTACAGGGAGAATCCGTCATCCGTGCTGTGTTTGTCGTATCAGCACCTATCGATGATGATGATCGCGATTTTCTGATGCGAGCGGTCGCGCAGGGGCTCAGGTGGAGATGGGAGGAAATCGTCATTCTGACGGCGGATAAGCAGCGAGACTCACCATCCGGCGTGCCAGTTGTCGTGTGTGGTTCGGTGAATGTGAAGAGCCCGGCTGGTGATCAAATGCAGGGATCTGACATCATTTCGACGGTTTCGCTTGCCGAGGCGCGTCAGTCGCGCGAGGCAAAGCGACGGTTCTGGGGGGATTTGCAAAGGCTGCTCAGAGATGAGGGGTGAGTTGGGTGTCGACTATTCATGAACACTTCTCTGAGGGGGAGTTCACGCTTTGTGGAGCTGCGTATGTATCTTACGGTGAAGCACCTAAGTGCGATATTTGGCGGGCGGATTCTGCGAAGTTCGCACATGCCGCGTGCCGTCTTGCTCGCGGTAGTAAGTGCGTGTGTCTTTGGGATGAGTTCAATTCCCTCGGTTGCTCTGGCGCAGTCACCTACCCTCCCCATACCCACAATCACCACCGCACGGGAGGGGACGGGGAAAACAGATGCCACCCCATCTCGTGTATCCTCCGGCCACATCGTGGTCATCCCCACCGATATGTTGATCCTTCCCGGCACGGCCCATCTTATAGAGGGAGCTGTCCGATCGGCCGAGTCGTCGGGAGCAAAACTTGTCATTATCGAGCTCTCAACGCCCGGCGGAATGCTCACCTCAACCCAGGCAATCGTGCAAACGCTCTTGACATCGCGGGTGCCGGTAGTTGTTTACGTATCACCAGCAGGAGGAACTGCTACTTCGGCGGGGCTCTTTGTGACGATGGCGGCTCATGTCGCGGCGATGGCACCGGGTACCACTATTGGTGCAGCTCATCCCGTCGGAGGACAGGGAGAGAACGTCGAAGGGGATATGCGGGCAAAGATAGAGAATGCAACGCTCAGTATGGTGCGCTCCATCGCCAATGAGCGGGGCAGAAATGCAGAGTGGGCTGAAAAGGCGGTCAAAGAGAGCGCTTCGGCGACCGCGTCCGAGGCAGCTACCCTTAGCGTCGTCGATCTTGTTGCCACATCACGGGCGGAGTTGCTCCGACAAATCGCCGGACGTACCATAAAGACCGCTGCGGGAACGACCGTGCTTGAGGATTATTCCGCCCTTCCCGTTACCGTTGAGGAATTGTCGCTCCGGGGGCGGGTTGTGAATGTGCTCGCGAACCCAAGCGTGATTGCGCTCCTCTGGGTCGGCGCCTCGGCGGGGCTCGGGGTCGAGATATACAATCCTGGATTGATACTTCCCGGGGTTGTGGGTTTGCTCTGTCTCTTGGCGGCGTTAAGTGTCTCCGAAGTGATTCCCATCACGGCGATGGGGGTGACCTTTCTCGTCGCGGGTGGCCTGCTACTTGCCCTCGAGATAATCGTGCCTTCGGGGGCGTTGGCGGTTGGTGGTATTATCGCGATAGCTCTTGGCGCTCTCACCCTTATTGACGTGGCTCAGGCCCCTGACCTGTTTGTGGCCTATTCAGCGATTGCGCCCGCACTACTGGTGCTAGCTGGGATAGTTCTCACGATCGGTTGGAAGATCGCAGCGACCCGTCGCCAGCGGCCATCGGTGGGATTTGGGGCATTAACGGGACAATCAGGCGAGGTGGTTGAGGCGCGGGGAAGAGGGTGTCGGGTCCGGGTACGGGGCGAGTTGTGGCTTGCTTCTGCCTCTGAGGGAGAGGAGTTTCAGGTCGGCGACAGAGTTATTGTCGCTTCGCACGAGGGTAATGTGTTGATTGTCAAGAAAGGTGGGTAATGGGTGCTTTTTTACCGGGAATAGTTCCAATAGCCGTTGTCTTGTTCGCGCTCGGCAAGGTGATGATACGGGTCATTAATCAGTATGAGTCGGGGGTGATATTTCGGTTGGGACGGCTTGGTCCAGTAAAGGGACCGGGTCTGCGATTTATCCTTCCCTTTGTTGACCGCATTGTTATGGTTGATCAGCGAACGATCAACTATGATGTTCCTCAACAGGACGTTATCACCAAAGACAACATCTCGGTTAAAGTAAGTGCGATTCTTGCATTCAAAGTAATGGATCCGGTCGCTGCAGTGGTAAATGTCGACAGCTATCTGGCGCTCACGAGTCGCCTCGCGCAAACGACGCTGAGAAGTGTTTGTGGACAGGTTGAGCTTGATGAGCTACTCGCGAAGCGGGAAGAGATCAACGGACGGATCCAGGATATCCTCGATCATCAGACAGCGGCGTGGGGTGTGAAGGTGTCAATTGTAGAGATCCGAGACATCGATCTGCCACAGGATATGCAACGGGCGATGGCGCGGCAGGCCGAGGCTGAGCGGGAGCGTCGGGCAAAGATCATTAAGGCCGAGGGGGAGCATCAGGCAGCAGAGAAGCTGACCGCTGCCGCTGAGATCATGAGCAGAAACGATACGACGATCCAGCTTCGATACCTCGAGACGCTGCGCGATATCTCCGTTGATAAAAACTCAACGATTCTCTTTCCGTTGCCGATTGAGTTTCTCAAGGCGTTTACGAAAAGAGGGAGCGAGGGCTCTTAGGGGGGGGGAGCGCTATTAGTGCTTGGGAGGATTCTTATGATGCCGAAACACTCGTCTGTTTCTCCCCCCCGAGGGACAATCACCATTCAGTGTACAACGGCTTTCATAGAGCTTGTATAGGGGGGGAACCATCCGACCTGCCCCCGATAGTCTATTCACATGCTGGTTTGGAGCGAAATCACCAGCATCTAAATCCCCAAAGCGCCCTTTCATCGGGCCATTAGCACCCACTAGGCTTCGTCGATGGGCAAAATTGTTCGTCCCTTCAGGGTTCGAGAGTTTCTACTTGGGCGGACAAATTCCAAGCTCCGCACGCTGTTTCGCCGTCGTTTGATGTACTCCGTGAAATGGACAACTATCCTTCGTCAACCAACTCGGTAAACCCTGGGCAGCAACTATCGGCTGCCTCAGAGCATCGAGCATGGCTCGCCCGCCCTCTTCGAGTCCCTTACCCAAGTTGCGGTCTT
>OMIW01000139.1 GCA_900299205.1 Pseudomonadota bacterium | reverse complement strand
CCGATGCCGCCACCCCCGCGTCTCATCACCGCCATCCTCTGTGGTGCCCTCCTCGGGGCGGTTGTCAGATTCACCTCTGTTTTTATTGATAATCTGCCCGAAAGAGGAACTATTCTTCAGAAAAATGGCAAAATTCTGGGGGGCGATTTTATAACCTTTTATCTCGCGGGACAGATATTTCAGGAGAAGCGGGGGGCATTGTACGACCTTTCGTTTCAGCGAGAATACCGCCGAGAGTTCCTCGATGCGCAGGGGGTCTCCGAATCACCGGAACTACCGTTTGTGTACCCGATCCTTGTGGCGGCGATCTTCTCCCTGTACGCACAACTACCCTTTATTACTGCATTTTGTGCCTGGAGTGCTACCTGCCTTGTTCTTTCAGTGGGGGCACTCCTGTTAGTAGCTCGGGAAGTAGGGTTACTATCCCGAAAGCACTTTACGGTTGTCCTCCTCTCGATAGGAGGCTACGCCCCGTTCACGATGAATACCCTCATGTCCGGCCAGTTATCAGCGCTCGGCGTGGGGATATGTGCCGGAGTCTTCGTGAGTTTGCGCCGGTGCCGATATCTCCTCTCAGGAGCGATTTTTAGCTTATCGTATTACAAGCCCCCTCTCTTTTTCCTCGCATTGGTGTGTCTTATCCTCACTCAGCCATATCGGTGGATGGTGGGATTCTTGGGAGGAGCGCTGAGCCTGGGATTTCTTACCCTCGCGCTCGGGGGATGGAGCGGGCTTATTACGTATCTGTCAGCGGCATCATCGTACCTGTACGGTCGAGACTACCTCCCCGGAGTGCAACTTCCTCCGAATCAGGGAGCTGGCCTCTTCGGGGCTATGGTCCAGCTCTTTCCTTCGATTGGGAGTGCTGCCTTTTTTTTGGCTTTATTGGGCGGAGTGGTCGTGTATTCGGCGGTACAGGCTATAAGACGTGGATCGCGCGACGATAATCGGCTTGCGTTTGCCCTGATATCTGTTGCGTCAATTGGGTGCTCGGTGCAGTGTATACGGTACGATCTGGCGATTCTTCTTGTCCCATTTTTCATTCTGGCCTCGCTGTTTTGCGAGTTGCCTCGTCATAACCGAGTCGTCCTGTCCGCAATCGGAGTTGGTTTTTATGTTGAGCTATTTGGACGGCAGGTGGTCATCGGGGGGGGGGAATACAATTTATCATCGCTCCTGTTCCTTCTCTTCATCGCTACCCTTGTCATGATGGTGAGGCAGCAGAACGCTCGGCGTCAGACGGTAAAATGAGTGCAAATGAGGGAGCCAATGAATGACATCGTGCCGGATGCGGGGGTGGGGCTCTCGATAGTGGTCCCGCTCAAGGATGAATCACGACATATTGCGGCTCTTCTCGCGGCGATCCACGCTGCCCTGGAAAATATCGAAGATGCCTACGAGATCATACTCGTTGATGATGGTTCTCGTGATAATTCGTGGCGTTTAATCACGGAGATGGCCGCTGACTCTCGCGTTCGCGGATTAAGATTTTGTCGAAACTTTGGAAAGGAAGCCGCGCTTCGGGCGGGGCTCGAGCACAGCCTCGGAGATGCCGTTGTCACGATGGATGCAGACCTGCAGCATCCTCCCCGCCTCCTCGGTGAGATGGTTCGCCGATGGCGATCAGAAGCGACGGAGATGGTAGAGGCGGTGCGACGTGATCCGGCCAAAAGACCTTTTCTCTCGCAGATTGGTGCATCGGTGGTATATGGAATCTTTCGGCGGGTGACCGGGGTTGATATGGAAGGGCGGACTGACTATCGCTTGCTTGATCGTTCGGTAGTGGACTTTATCTGCTCTCTCCCCGAGCGAGCTACCTTTTTTCGAGGCATGGTGGCGTGGTATTCCTTCTCGTCAGTGCCGGTTTTTTTTGAAGTCCCGGAGCGTGCCGAAGGGAGAAGTCGCTGGTCATTCCTTCGATTGGTAAATTTCGGAATTGATGTCGTAACTAGTTTTACCAATATTCCGTTACGGCTGATGAGCTTCTTTAGTGCAGGCTTTTTGGCCTTTTCGGCTGTTCTCATGGTGCAAACCATTTATCGGTATGTATCAGGTCATGCGGTCGAGGGGTTTACGACGGTGATCCTCTCGGTCTTGCTCGTGGGAGGAGTAGTGACCGCGGGACTTGGGATCGTCGGCGAGTATTTGGCTCGGGTGTACGAGGAAGGGAAAGGTCGACCGCGGTACCGTATCAGTGAACAAGCGGGGATACGCCCCCGTTCCATCCGCCCTTGCTCAGAGAGGGAGCGGTAATTTCCCCTCGTCACTATCTTTCTTGTCTCGTAACTATTCACCCATATAATTTCGAATAACCACCCACATTCGCTGAGGGATGGCAGGCGAACGCCGTCGGGGGGAGACAAAACTATTCAGTAAAAAACTGCCGACGAGCGTTAGGCGAGTCTAGCCACTGAAATCACCCCAGATTTTTATGATTTTGATGCCTTTGGAATAACCCTTTTAAAAAGGTTGGCTGAATAGTTACCATGTCTCGAATGAAATACCCCTCGATTATCCCCGCCATCGGGATTGCCCTTATCGCCTACTGGACCCTCACGGTTCTTCAGATGCCTGGTTTTGCCGACGATCCGGGTCTTGGGTGGCATCTTCTCACCGGGGAGATAATTCGGGCCGGCGGCAGTATTCCCCTTTTCGATCCCTACCTGGCATCCACCGAGCCAAAACGTTGGATCGCCGACCAGTGGCTGAGCGATCTTCTCTTTGCGAGCATTCTCCATCGCGGTGGTCCACACCGAGGGATGGCGCTCATCTATGGATTTACGACCTCGGTATTTCTCCTTCTCTTCTTTGGTATAGTCTTCTTGACCGCTTTTACGAGGGCCCGATCCCAACTTCTCAGTGCGATTGCATCTCTTATCGCGCTTAAGCTTGCGGCAACCCACTTCATCGTCCGCCCCGTCCTCATCGGCTTCGTCCCTTTCGCCGTCACCAGCGCGATTACCTGGCGCATCATCTCGCAGGTTCGCAGTGGCACTTCCCTCCGGCTCCTTCAACTTGCCCTCCTTATCCCGCTTGCCGCGCTCTGGGCAAACCTGCATCCTTCTTTCGCGCTCGGGATTATTCTCATGGCACTTGCTACGGCGGGTCTGGTGGTTGATACGGTGGTAGTCGACCAACGGCCGCTATCGGTGCGGACAGGTGTCCTCCTTGTGAGCACCATCTCCCTGATGGCGGTGGCGACTCTCGCGACGCCGTTCGGTGTGGGGTTGCTTCGGCAGGTTTTCGGGCTGGTAGGGAGTGATTTCTTCATGAATCTCAACGTTGAATGGCGCCCCTTGCAGGCCCGTTCGCCTGAAGGCGTCCTTTTCTATCAGACCGTCGGGCTTCTTATCGTGGGAGCGTTTTTCGCCGTTCGCCGAGGTGCGCCGTTGTATGTGACTGAGTGTCTAATCATCGGATTTTTCGGGTGGTCAGCGATAACTTCGGTCCGTTTTCTTCCCTATTTTGCGATAGTAGCCGCGCCACCTCTTGCGTTGGCGCTCGTCCGTATCGTCGGGTGCGAGCCGTTTATGCGATTGCCACTGTATCGCCGTGTGGGAGATTATCTGAGTACTCTCGATGCCGCGGGCAGGCGAGCTGTACCGTGTTATCTCTGGGCGGTTGCTGCAATCGCGGCGTTTCCGATTATAGATGCCGCGCTTCATGGTACGGTATACCCATATCAGGGCCCGTTCGAGCAGAGTCGGGAAAAGTTCCCCTATGATGGAGTGGCCGCGCTTGATGATATAATGTCGCGTGAGCCCTCCCCAATACCTGTTGCCGTCGCTGCGACCCCCGACTGGGGCGGATTTCTCGCCTTCCACGGCAAGGGACGATTTAAGCCAGTGATCGATGATCGGAATTCACTTCTTGGTGAGGGAGCGTATAAAGATTTCCTCGAAAGCCAGCGGGTAGGGGGTGATATTGGAGGCTATCTGAATCGAGTACGGGCGAAATATCTCCTGCTTGAAACAAACGAGCCACTCGCAATATATCTGCGAGATACCGGAAAACTGAACGAGCGGTGGCGCGGGAAGGTCAGCACACTTTTTGAGGTTGTCGATTAAATTTCTCGGTCCCCTCTCATTTGAATTATCCCCCCTCTCACGGTACCATGACCCTCGGATCGTCGCCTGCGTGGATGGGCGGTGACAGAAGACCACAAGTTGAAGTGACTGGAGCAAAACAAGATGGAACGACAGCGAACTTTTTCAATCGTAAAACCGGACGCCATGGCAAAGCGAGTTCTCGGGCAGATCCTGGCAACCTTCGAAGAGGCGGGCCTCTCTATCATCGCTGGCCGTATCCACACCATGACGAAGGCAGAGGCTGAGCAGTTTTACGCCGAGCATAAAGAGCGGAGTTTTTTTGGTGAGCTCGTTGATTACATGTGCAGTGGGCCTGTATTCATCTCGGTTCTAGAGGGAGACAATGCCGTCACCTTAAATCGAACCCTGATGGGAGCGACCGATCCAGCGAAGGCCGATGCAGGAACGATACGGGCGCGATTTGGTGATTCTATCGGAGCAAATGCAGTACACGGCTCTGACAGCCCAACGAGCGCAGCGCGCGAAATAGGTTTATTTTTTCCAGAGGTTGCCTAAGTTTGGCGGGTCTGGGCTTTTTTTAAACAAAAAGCTTGGACTCTTTGTGTAGAGCGAGCTGCGGTGGTATAATCCAAGGTTTGATCGCTCACCGCTATCGCTCCCCCAAGGGGGGCTGTGGCCTCCGTTCTCGTGTTCATACCCCGCCCGTCAAGGTCGCTTAGTCATGTCGCTTGCTTCTGTCCCCATGCCCGAAGAGCAAACCGGCTCCACACCCGAGACGCATTCGCCGCTTGATCTGTTGGCGCATTGCCGGGAATCCTTAGGCAGGGAGATTCAGCACCGCTATGGGGAAGCCCCTTTCCGGGCCACGCAGCTTTTTCAGTGGGTTTACAAGCGCGGCATAGGGGATATCGCCCAGATGTCTGACCTCTCCAAGGGGTTTCGTGACCGACTGATACAGGAGCTCGTTATTCCGACAGGACGCATCCATTCTCGTCAGATAAGCGAAGATGGCACCCGCAAATATCTTGTCGAGGTGGAGTCAGGGGACCTAGTCGAGACGGTGCTGATCAAGCAACCTCGTCGGAACACCCTTTGTGTCTCGTCCCAGGTCGGGTGTGCCATGGGGTGCAAGTTCTGTCGGACGGCAACGATGGGTCTTCGGCGGCATCTGAGCGCATCCGAAATACTCCGGCAGGTTATGGCGGTTATAGCCGATTCGCGATCGTTCGGGGACACCTTCACCAATGTTGTATTTATGGGGATGGGGGAACCTCTCCACAACCTCCCCAATATTCGCACTGCGGTTCGAGTACTCACCGACATGCATGGCATCGGGATTGCGCCCCGGAAGATAACGGTTTCTACGGTGGGTCTCGTGCCGGCGATTCGTGAATTCGGTGCAACCGTTCCGGCTAACATTGCTGTGTCGCTCAACGCGACGACCGATGAGGTCCGTTCGCAGATAATGCCGGTAAATCAGCGGTATCCGCTCGAGCAACTTCTGGAGGTTCTTCGCGAGTATCCCGCCAACAAGCGGCGGCGGATTACGATAGAGTATGTGATGTTGCACGGGGTGAATGACACGACGGAAGATCTCCGTCGGTTACCGGGGCTCCTCAAAGGAGTTCCTGCGAAGGTCAACCTCATTCCTTACAATGCAAACGCAGGTTTGGGTTTTCAGACTCCCCCTGAGGAGTGGGTGGCGCAATGGCAGCGAAAACTCCACGAGAAAGGGGTTGAGGTAACGGTTCGGTGGTCCAAGGGGCGCGATATCGACGCGGCCTGTGGCCAGTTGTTGACGGTAACGGGACAAAAAAAGGGTAAAGCGGCGCGGGAAGAGATGCTCGCTGCTGGTTAATCTTGGCCCAACCCAGCCATAAAACGCCCGTCTATTTTTTTTTCTTTAGGTCTTCTGAGAGGCGTCCGACCCGTCCAAGGGTGCAGGCGCGCGGATTTCGTCCCACACGGACGGTTGGCAAATCTGATATTTTCGGAGAGGTGCGTCGATCGTTACCGTCGAGCGGTTTCGATACGTCTGCATATGGGTCTTTCAATCAAGCGTTGACAAGAGAAAAAAGTATGGCGGCCGGGTCTGATGTTGTTATGTTCGGGTTGTCGATCCCCTCATTTCTTGCCACGGGGATCTGGGCTCTCGGCGTTTTCTTCTTCGTAGCGGTGGTGTATCTCACCCATCGACTGGTGAGTTTGATAGCTCAGTCGCTCCGGCTCAGACGGCAATTAGTATCGATTTTATATGATCATCCAATCTCCGTGGCCACTGTCGAGGAGCTCGACGTAGCATTTGCTTCAACCCCTGCCTACCAAGAGCGTTGGCGTCAAGTCCGAAGATCGCTCGCCGTTTTCGAGCCCGAGACGGGAGGGACCAGCCTCGCTTCTGCCACTCCACCCCGTCAGGCGTTCAATCCGCAGGAGATACTCGCCGCATGGGTAAACATGCGAATAATAGACACGGTACCCTCGATCCTTTCGAGCATGGGCCTCCTTCTGACCTTTCTCGCGATTCTTTCAGGGCTCAACGGGGCGATTGTGTCGAGTAGCTCTACCTCAACGGCCGAGTCCCTTCTTGAATTTGAACGGATGCGGGTTGGAATTGTGCATCTTGTGTCAAATCTATCAGGAAAATTTTTGGCCTCTGTTTGTGCGCTCGGTGCAAGCGCTCTGTTTGTGGTTTATGAGCGGATAGTAGTCGGGATTAGTTTGGCCACCATCGCCTCGATTCGGCGGGTGATCGATGAGAACGTTGAGTTCCAGTCATCCGACCGCGTCCTTCGTGAAATTCAGACAGCGGTCCTAGATTCGGTGAACAGAAGCCGAATTGTTTCTGCTCACATTCCTCAGTACATCAGGAATGAGGTCCACAATGCAGCGGGGATGACGCTCGAAAGGATCGAATCAATGATGCAGCAACTTTGTGCCGTGGCTGCGGATTTCAGAAATCAGCCCTCGGGTTCGATTGAGATCGTCGAGAGGCCGGGGCTTTCAGCACACTCTGCCGCAGCAGAGGATGCGCATAATCGGCTGCTCCGGGGGGTCTCAGAGCAGGTTAAGGCGGTAAGTGCCGCCCTAAGTTCCTCCACCGAGTCGCTGCAACAGATTTCGGCAGCACTTTCTGGTTCTACCGGAAAGATGGTGGCGGCATCTGAAGCGATAGATGACTCGCTCAGGCAACATGCATCGCAGTCGAAGGAGCAGCTTGCCGGGATTCTTAAGACACTTGAGGGGGTCGGATCGCGCATGCAAGAATCGGTGGTCAGAACCTCCCGTAGTTTGAGTGAGTCTTTAGAGAAAGTTTCAGCGGGAGTTGAAGTATCGGTGAATGCTGCAGCGGCGACTTTTGCTCAGATGGTGGAGAGGAGCCCGCGTGAGCAGAGCACATCGACACCAGCCAATGATGCACTTCCCTTAGTGCTCGAGCGGACCGAGGCTGTTCTGATAGAGCTTGAAAAGGCCGTCGCTCACGTCGGGGAGGCAGGTGCTGCGTTTAGCGATAATGCGGCCAGTTTTGAAAGGGGAGCGGAGGTAATAGAGCGGGCACTCGCAAGCACCGGACGGCTATTTGAGCAGGGAGAGGCGCTCGTTCTTCAGTCGCAAAAGGTGATTGACCGCAACTCAGAGCAGTTTGAGCAATTGCTCTCTATTGGACCGGTATTGGAGCAGTCGATGGGCCGTCTCATGGCCCGATCTCAGGAGCAGTTTGGTCAGGTGCAACACGATGCGGTGGCCGGCATTCGTGAACAGGTGGCGCAGGCGGTTTCAATCAGTTCCGAGACGCTGTCCGCTCCTCTTGAGAGCATCGTTCACAGTTTGGACCAGCTGAAAGGGGTGTTCGCAAAATCCATCACAGAGACTAACCAAGGGGGCGGTACGTCCGAATCTGCTATTCAGAGTTACCTCGAGAAGTCCGAGGAATCGCGCCAACGAGCGATTTCCCTCCTCGAGTTGGTTGGAGGTCGCTTCGAGGGTGCGCTGGTAAATGCGGTGGGGTCCATAATTTCAACGGTCGAGGAGTCCTCAGCGCATCTGCAAGAGTCGGTCGCTCAACTCGCTTTGACGATGTCAGCAGTTGCAAATCGGGAAACGGCTCAGGCGGCGACCGGTAACGGAGCTCGGGGTTCCACGAGGGATCCCGTTGAGGCGGAATACTCTCAGGTCTTAAAGGCAAGCGCAGCGGCGATGGAGCAGGGAGCGGAGGTGCTCACCCAGGTCTTAGAGGGCGCGCGTGCGGTGATAGCTCAGAGCGACCAAGTGGCCGAGCGCTCACGCAGTTTGATTGACTACCATGGTCAATCGCTCGAGCTACAGGAGGGGCTCTTCAAAAAGCTCGACAATACGATTGCGGGTATAGTCCAGCGACTCGATAAGCAGGTCTGGCAGTATAATAAGGAAATTCTGGAAGCTCTGAAAGATCAGGTTACCTCGGGGGCCGTTGAGCAGCTGTCAGATATAAGTCTTCTCATCGAGGGGGCGGGTAATTCGCTTCGAGGGATTCCGCAACTACTTGCTGAGTCATGCGCCCAGATTGCGAACGCATCGGCCACGTTTGGTGATTCGCTGATACAGAGAGTCGAGGCAACGGGCTCGCAACTCGAGCGGAGTATTAACGTATTTGAGGCGGTCGGTAATCGAATGCAGCGCATCGTGACCGATAGCTCCGAGTCGGTGAGGCGAGCGGTGGGGGATTCAGTCGGCAAATTTGAAGGGGTGGTGGCTAAGGCCGCATCAGCCTTCTCAGCCATAGCTGACCGCGAGCGTAGCGGAGCGGAGGCGGTTATCGTTGCGAGCACATCCCTCGAGAAAACTGCAGGGCAATTAGTTTCCTCTTTGTCAGGATTTGGACCTGCTGTTGAGGCATTCGCCCGGGTTAAGTCGGGGCTCGATGAGAGTTCACGGGCGATTGGGGAGGGCACGGCGGCGCTGAGGGTAGTGATAACGGCCACTCAGCAGCTTCAAGAGCGCGAAGAGGGGATCACTGAACAGACACGAGCACTCTTCACGCAGAATGTTGAGGCGCTTAAGGGTTATCACGAGGTATTTTCGACTCTCGATCAGTCGATTGCGAAGATCATGTCGCAGCTCGAGGAGCAGATTTGGCGATTCCAGTCCCGCATTCAGGAGCAGTTCCACGGAACGCTCGAGCGATACGATGAACTATCGGCCCGGGGTCTGGTGACCTTTGAGTCGGCAATTACCAACTTGTCAGACATCTTGATTGATCATCGCGATAGCGGTGGTTCACATAATGGTTTTCCAGGTGGCTCTCATGGTCCTCGTGGCGATTCTCGGTGATGAGGGGGGGTGACAATGGACCATAAATCGATAGCCCTCAGTAATTCACTGACCGACCTTATGACCTCCCTGATGGTCATTTTTATCCTGATGCTGGTCGTTGCCCTGAGTCATGACCGGGTCGAGACAAAGACAACGGAGGATGCGCGGGAGAGGATTAAATCCGCTCTCGAACAAAGGCTCGTGCCACGATTTGACGGAGTAAAAGTAATTCAGGATGAACAGGATCCCTATACCCTTATCGTCGTCGTCCCCGAGAAAGCTCTCAAGTTCAATCCATCAATCCACGAAGTCGATAAGCAATCGACGGCCTTCCTTGAGCGATTTACCCCTCAGATGAACGAGCTTCTCTGTGCAAAGGACAACCAAGAGTTTGTCAATTCGGTAATCATAGAGGGACACACCGACGCGACGGGGGATCAAAAAGATAATCTTGCTCTGAGCCAGCGGCGGGCACTTGAGGTGATGCTCAAAGCGCTGTCTTTCACGACCCCGGAGTACGAGCCATGCTTTCTCAACATAACCTCGGTAAGTGGAAGAGGTTCGAGCAATCCCATGTGTGAAAGTCCAGGGGCAGAGCCATTCCCCTGTCCAAAGAACGACGAGGAGGGGGCTGAGCATCCGAACTATTACTACCCCAATGCGGCGTTGAGTCGTCGAGTCGAGTTCAAGATACGGGTTAAATCCCACCTTGATAGTCTGGTGAGGGAGCAGCTTCTCGCAGGAGCCCGGCAGTGAAGGACTCAGCTACTTCTACCTCTTTGAACGGATTGAGGAGACTTGAGGAACTTTCGCGCTCCCTTGGAGGTGGCACAGCTCATGGGGACGAGCTTCCGGCTCCTTTCACCCTCTTTGAGGATGCTATTAGGAAATTTGAGGCTTCGTTTGGAGGGGGACGACGCGTCGTCAAATCTCGTGAGTCAGAAGAGCTTTGGGCTTCAACTTTATTAGATGGATTACCAAAGGCGGAGCTCTCGTCTCTCGATATAGATCGTCTTTGTGATATTCCATCAATTTCGATGAGTCCCGTGTTTATAGCGCATCTTCAGACCAGAAAAATTCCCTTGAGTCGTCGCGCAATAATCTCAATGGTCCGAAGTTATCATCGAGAGTGGGGCGAGCTTATAAACCGTTTTGGAGTAGTTGAGTTCCTCAGGGGCCGTTTCTCGGCAGTGGAGGATGAGGGAAGTCCTCGGCTCAGATTGTGGCGAGGATATGTGCGGTTTCTGGTAGATCTCAACGATGTCGATAATCTGTCCCTTGAGGCGGTGAATAACAGACTCTCCTCAACTCAGCTCGCCGTTCGTTTTGGGATTGATGATGACTCCGGGTTTATGAGCGCTGTCACATCAACCGCGATTCGTCGGATCTGTCAACGCCCGAGACCCTCGCCGGATGAACTGCAATACGTCGTTGATGGCCTATTGCCCTATCGGTGGTTTCGGCCGCGAGATCTCGGTCGAGCGCTATCGAATCTAATTTTGATGAATTCAGGCTGCCCTCCCTCGGTCATCCTCAAGGCGGTGCAGGGGATAGTAATCGCTCATCCCAATCTCGGACCTCTCCCTGTCAATCGCGCGCGATGGGCTGAAACTGTTGATGAGGAGGCGATAGCCACGGCTCAGCGTTGGGAATGGAACGAGACGGTTTGACAACCACACATGCGCGTCGAACCTTATGCCGAGCGATCAATCGCAGACCCTAAAAAAATTGACAGCTCGAAGGTTGCAGAGGGAACCGAACGCGAGCTTTTTTAATCGACCTTCTGAATAGCCCGTCCTCGCGAGGAGGGGCTATTTGACGGTAAAAGGCCCTGTCTTCGCTCGCTTTACATCCTTGTTATCGACGGGACCCTCAAAGGCCGACGCTCCCTCATCACTACGACTTATCCCTCAGGTCCGCCCCCTTGTTCTTTTCCCGCCTCTACTCTCTCGGCTGACGAGCGCTTCACCTATGATTCTTACTCACTCAAAGCTGCGACCTTACAGATTCGGCAGTTCGTGTCGAGACCTGCTATGTCTGCTACGATATCTCGCAACCTCTGCTCCGTCCGAGGACCGGTGTTATCCCGATTGCCGTTGACTTGAGAGCAGTTGACGACATCTCGGGCGAGCCCAGTCGCTGCCTTGGCGTACTGGTCTATCATTCCCTTTATCTTCCGCACCTCACGGCTAAAGCTCCGCACGACGCAGGTCCCATCACATATCTTAGTCGATTTCAGGAGCCCTCGGGTTATCTCCGCCCTGATTTTAGCTTGGAACCTCTTCGAGGTGCTCTCGAGCGGCCGTGCGAGTACCTGAGAGCATCGACCACTTTTTTGGGCACGCTTGATATCGCTGTCCCACGATTTTCCAACCTCCAAAGATGCACCGAGAAGTCTTGAACCTATTCGACGCATTTTGGTCGTCGGCTTTATCAGGACGCACTGGCCTGGACACTGGCTCTGGTCGGTCGTTGTTCCTCCACAGACGCCACACACATCGATGGGTAACGTACACCCCTGCGGAGTAATCGCGGGGTCAGCGGTTGGTGTCGCCGTTGGTGTCGCTGAAGGAGTAGGCGGCATCGGGGTCTCGGTCGGTGTCGCAGTCTCAGTTGGGGTCGCCGTGCTCGTGAAGGTAGCTGTCGGAGTTGGGGTATTTGTCTCCGTTGGGGTGGCAGTTGGCGTTCTCGTTGGAGTTGGCGTAGCCGTCGGGGTGGCGGTGCCGGTCGTCGTTGCCGTAGCCGTTGGGGTGAAGGTCGGGGTTGCCGTGCTGGTCGACGTTGACGTTGCGGTGGCGGTTGCAGTTGGAGTCGCCGTTCTTGTTGGGGTGGCAGTGGCTGTATTTGTTGGCGTCGCGGTAGCCGTTCGCGTGGCGGTCGCTGTTGCCGTAGCCGTTGGGGTAGAGGTCGGGGTTGCCGTACGGGTCGCCGTTGACGTTGCGGTGGCGGTTGCAGTTGGAGTTGCCGTTCTTGTTGGGGTGGCAGTGGCTGTATTTGTTGGCGTCGCGGTAGCCGTTCGAGTGGCGGTCGCTGTTGCCGTAGCCGTTGGGGTAGAGGTCGGGGTTGCCGTGCTGGTCGCCGTTGACGTTGCGGTGGCAGTTGCAGTTGGAGTTGCCGTTCTGGTTGGGGTGGCAGTGGCTGTATCTGTTGGCGTCGCGGTAGCCGTTCGCGTGGCGGTTGCTGTTGCCGTCGCCGTTGGGGTGGAGGAGGGCGTAAAGGTACAGGACGCGGTTGCAGTCGGAGTGGCTGAAGCCGTTGCTGTGTGAGTTGCTGTGGGTGTTGCCGTCGCGGTCCAAGTCGCTGAGGATGTGGGTGTCGCTGTTTGTGTCGGCGTTGACGTACGAGTAGCCGTCGCGGTCCAAGTGGGAAGTGGCGTCCATGTTGGCAGCGGGGTCCAGGTAGGCAAAGTGGTCCACGTGGGTACCGGTGTCCAAGTAGGAAGAGCAGTCCAAGTGGCTAGGGGAGCCAGGGTCGGGCCCGGAGTCTGGATGGGCGTTGGAGTCCTTGAAGGAGTTGGAGAGAGCGTTGGACACGGCGTGGGAGTTGGCGTTTCAATCGCCAGCGCATTGCCCACCAGGGGCAGAGGAGTCGGAGTAACGCACCACATCGCCGTCCTCACGAGCTCTTTGCTGAACGAGAATCCAACTACTGCCGATCCGATGGGGAAGCGTGCCACATCCAATCCGAG
The DNA here is from genome assembly GCA_900299205.1 of Pseudomonadota bacterium. Taxonomy (GTDB): domain Bacteria; phylum Bdellovibrionota_C; class UBA2361; order UBA2361; family OMIW01; genus OMIW01. The sequence goes on along the minus strand of OMIW01000139.1, from coordinate 145 downwards.
AACGCTCAGCTCAGGCAGCGACAGTGACGCGATTGGGCCTGCAAAGTGCCCGTCAGATACTACGTTCAAGCTAAAGGAAGGGCCGAAATAATTGATATCTATCGTCGTGTTGCTACAATTCGGGCCGTAGCGCGGGTCTCCCCCT
>OMIW01000138.1 GCA_900299205.1 Pseudomonadota bacterium | reverse complement strand
GACGAGGATGGTGGGTACAACTACTATCAGCTGGGTGAGAAACGTCCGGAGGACGATGCGATAAGGAAAAAGATTGAGGGAGGGGGATTTACCTCCGCGTGGGACTCAAAGGGTAAAGTAATTTCAGGAAAAGTGCCCGCCCCCGGGTCGGGCGTAGTCGGAAACATCCCTCCAGAGGAAGCTCACGTGGTGAGAGCTGGAGATAGCAGGGTGGGGCAAACCCCGGATTCTCTTGTTGAGGGGACCAGACGGTACGTTGGAACGGGTACGAAGACGGGAGAGCCGAAAGCGATGGTAATGGTGGGCCAAATGAGGGGCAGCAACGAATGGGTGGTTATGACTCCGAAGGAAGGGGGGGGGTATTCCACATATAAATTGCCGGGTGCCCCTAGTGATGAAAAGATTCGGGCGCAAATTCGGGCGGGGGCATTCTCGTCGGTGTTTGGCACCGGTGGAAAAAGGGAGAAGAACCCTTTTCTCGAGGGCATCAGACCTGCTGCTTCGGATGACTCTGCCAATATCGCTTGAGTGGGGGCCGAGGTGCGTTTGTAGTGCCAAAAGGGTTGTGGCACTGAGGCTCCGTCGTTGACTTCGGCTCATCCAGACCGCCCTTAACGATAGGGTCATTACGAGCGATCCATGAGGGTCCCTATTTCGGGGATTTTATTAACTTCCAAAGGAGTCCAGCCATCGTAAAGGTGCATAACTTCATTGTTCCTGGCTCGATAATGAGAGACAATCTGAGACAGGTTAAGAAATCGGATTAGGTGGAGCAGGAAAGGGGGACGCATGGTGGGCACGGGGGGACCTTCAAGCGGAGGATTGCTGAGAGGGGGAGCCAATAAAGGTACGGCCGTCGCGGATACGGAGGTTGTGGCGCAGTCTCAACCGGTTAAATTGCCCCGAGCCCCGGCAGCAAGCGTGTCCACGGTTCAAGAGCTTCTTGTCCTCCTTAATTGGCTCATTTCCTTTCTCGACAACAAAAGAAAGAAGACTCTAGCCGGGGTGCTCAACAAAGAAGTAGGCGAAGACGAGGCGGCGCGGGATCTGAGCCTTTTTCAGAAGGTCAAAGAGGCCCTCGAGAAGGGGGATGCTCAGGAGTCGGCTTTTCTCGAAGCGGATGAGCGAGCGGTCGCCGGTATCGGAGAAGGGGTGAGGCCTGGTGCCTTGCCAAAAGTATCGCCGGCCGGAGGGGCCCCGCTGAAGCCCCCCGCGACCTCTTCGGCGGCTTCAACGAACCCCGAAGGAGCCTCATCTGCGGCTCAGAGTGCTCCTCCAAAGGTCAGTTTCACCAAAAGTGGGCCGATTTTCCGGCGTAGCTGAGCGGAGAGGCTCCGACGCAGGGGCATTGACCTGAGGAATAGGCTCGACAGAGCCAGGTTTACTTGCTCTGCCTCTTTCTTGGGGTTCTTGAAGGGCTCGAGGGATTCCTCGGCAATCGGGAAGGGGGGCGCTTTAATGAACCCGCGAAGCCATCTCTCAACGGGTCACGGTGACTCGCAACTGACAGCCTTCTGACTCCCTGGGGTCGTCGGGGGGTATTGCCACGCGAAGGCCCTATCGGTTGTTCTCGTCGCTCTCCCTGCCTTTGCTCTTGCCTCCCTTGCTCTTGGCTTAACCTTCTCGAGCGCCCTACTGAACGGAATTGACCTGACGGTTGCCTCCCTTCGCCCCGTCCTCCTGGGCGACGCTCAGTTGCCCCCTCGCCTCGCCGTGGGTTTACCCTTCCGCTGGGTATTCCTCTTGTCTGTTCCCATCCACTGTCCCGCCTTTGTTCTGGGCTCGGTACACTCGGTCTCCACGTTCCGTGGCTCCGTTCCCCCTGTTTCGTCGTCGCACCTCTCTGCCTCAGTCGAGATAAGCCGGGTTTTTCAGAGTTCCTCCTCTCGGTACAGTTGGAGCTCCGTCCTGCTCGCCTCTGCGTTGAGTCCTGCCCCTCGTCGCGCCGCCGCCCCCCCCCGGCTAGTACGATCCCCTTGAGCCGGGAGTATTCCCGCTCTGTTAAACGCCGAACATCACCCGGACGGAGATTTCCGAGCCGAAATGGCCCGTGAGATATCCGTTTCAATTTGTCTACCGGGTGGCCGACGAAGTCAAAAAGTCGACGAACGATTCGGTTTCTCCCCTCTGATATCGTTACTTCGACCCAGGTGTGATCACCGCTGCGCTCGACAATAGACGCGCGACACGAAGCAGGTCCATCGGTAAGTTTCACCCCTTTGGCAAGCATCTCGAGGGTTCGTTGTGTAGGAAGCCCCTCTACTCGCGCATGATAGACCCGCTCAACTTCGAAGCGAGGGTGGAGCAAATGATTAGCAAGGTCGCCGTCATTGGTAAGAATCACCAAGCCGGCCGAATCCCAATCGAGTCGGCCAACGGGGAAGTAAGATCGGTAGTGTTTTGTGAGGTAATCGGCTATCGACCGCCGACCTTCTGGGTCGGAGAGGGTGCTAACAACACCGGGGGGTTTGTGAAGGAGAAGCACCCCTTTTGGGGCGGGAGTGACGATTCGACGCGAGACCCGCACGATCGATTTGGCCGGATCGATCCGAGTTCCGAGCTCAGTGACGACGATATCGTTGACGGTGACCTTCCCTGCGGCGATGAGCTCCTCGGCCGAGCGGCGAGAGGCGACACCGCATTCGCTGAGGAATCGTTGAAGACGGGGTAGGGCGGAAGGGGTACGTTTTTTCGGAGGCACAGCTAAATCTCGAAGGTCGTCTATGACGGCGGGAGGAATGTCAGAGGATAAAGGTCGGGAGCTTGATAATAACTCCAAGAGGTGATCATCCTGGGGGATCAAACGGACGAGCCTCGCAGGGCACATGAACCGAGGTTAGGATTGAAGCCACCCCATTCGGGTACCCGAACTACTCACTTTCTGCGTTCTTCACCAGTTTGCATCGATTCGTGCTCGGCGGAGTCCTCACCCTCGAACCAGTTTGACTCATGATCCTCCATGATTCGGGCTTCCTCATCGGGTGGGATTCGTTCGATATCAATACGACCCGCGAGAGTAATCGGCACATTGATAGAGGACGGCTCCGTCTCGTCTTGAGCGGAGTTAGATGCCATGGACAGAGCTTCCTGATGGTTAGCAGGATCCGATTCGGAACTGTCATTTGAATCGATTGATCGGGAATTTTTCGGGTCCGTCATTGCTAGGGTCTCCTCATGGGAGTGGTTTAAAGATTCAGATGCGGTCTCGTGAAGAAGCTCTTCATCATCAAGAATAGTCACGTCGGTTGATTCGCCAGGCTCACCGGGATCACGCTCAACGAAACCCGCCTCCCGAAGTGACGGCAGGTCAGTCAACGCTGAGAGGCCGAAAATCTTGAGGAAATCCTCGGTCGTACCGTAGAGCGACGGATGACCAACAGAGGACGCCTGCCCGACAACCCGAACGAGGCCCCGTTCAAGAAGTGTTTTGAGAGTGGGGGTTGAATCAACTCCCCGCAGTTTATCGATATCGCTCTTTGCCACCGGTTGCTGGTAGGCCACTATTGCGAGGGTCTCGAGGGCAGGACTACTTAGCTTTCGGGGTCTTTCTGCTTTGAGGGCCCTGATGAAGGGGGAATAGGCAACTTTCGTCCGAATCTGAAATCGTGCGCCCACTTCAACAAGTTCGATGCCACTCATTGGACCTGCAAGTATTGCTCGCAAATCACTGAGCGATGCAAGTATCATATCGGGTTCAAGGCGGGTTACCTCGACAAGCTGTTCCATTGCCAGGGGATCGCCATGAGATATAAGAAGCGCTTGAAGGAGGGGGACTCGTTCCTCGAAGGATAAGCCAGCATCAGCATCCTTACTGTCGAGGGATTCTTCTCCGATGGAGTCGGGAGCTACTTCCTGTGATATCGCATCAAAAGCGGCAGCGCTGTCG
>OMIW01000137.1 GCA_900299205.1 Pseudomonadota bacterium | reverse complement strand
TCGGCCAAAGAGCTATAACCGAATCTGGTGTTTAAGGGTTTGAAAGGAAGCGGCGTATCTGGTTGATTGTTAGTTGTCAAACAAAACATTTAACCGAGGAGTACGCCACTATGAGTAAGAGTAATGTGATTGAGCTTTCCGGTCGAGAGGAGTCAGGCGATCCATTGACGGCCCTGTTGCGCACAGGGGCGCGCACCCTGATTGAGCGAGCTGTGGAAGCTGAGCTGGTTGAGCTTATGGCGAGGTTTGAGGGTCGCTGCCTTGAAGACGGTCGAGCAGCGGTGGTTCGCAATGGCTATCAGCCTGAGCGAGCGATTCAGACCGGTATTGGCGCTGTGACGGTGAAGATTCCGAAGGTGAGGGCCAAATGCGGTGAGGCTGTTACTTTTCGCTCGGCAGTGGTACCGCCGTATGTACGCAAGACGCGGTCCTTGGAGGGGGCCTTGCCGTGGCTATACCTCAAGGGTGTATCAAGCGGTGAGATGGAATCGGCTCTCTGCGCTTTGCTTGGTCCCGAGGCCAAAGGGTTGTCAGCCAGCACGGTTGCTCGGTTGAAGCAGCAATGGGGTGAGGAATACCAAGCGTGGCGTAAGAGCCGATTGGATAAGGATAGCTGGGCATACCTGTGGGTGGACGGCATCTACAGTGGCCTGCGGGCTGAGGACAGCAAGCTGTGTGCTCTGGTGGTTATTGGTGTTAATGAGTTGGGGGAGAAGCGATTTCTTGCGATTGAGGATGGAATACGGGAATCAACACAGAGCTGGCGAGAGGTATTGCTGGGGCTCAAAGCCCGTGGGATGAACACCCCGAAGTTGGCTGTCGGCGATGGTGCCATGGGGTTTTGGGCAGCACTGGAGGAGATTTACTCCGACACTCGTCAACAACGGTGCTGGATGCACAAGACTGGCAATGTATTGAACTGCGTGCCTAAATCCGTACAGCCGAAGGTGAAAACCGCCCTCCACGACATCTGGCAGGCTGATACGAAAGAAAATGCGGAAGCAGCGTTCGACCAGTTCGAGGAGTTGTTTGAAGCCAAGTACCCAAAGGCTGTCCAGTGCTTGCAGAAGGACCGAGAAGAGCTGATGGCGTTCTATGACTTTCCCGCGCAGCACTGGCAGAGCTTACGGACAACAAACCCAATCGAGTCGACGTTCAGCACGATTCGCCACCGAACGAAGCGAGCAAAGGGCTGTCTGACACGAGATGGCATGCTGCACATGATCTTCAAACTGGGGCAATGTGCTCAAAAGAACTGGCGCCGACAGCGCGGCTTCAGCTACCTCGCAAAGGTGATTACTGGGGTCAGATTCAGAGATGGTATTGAGGTGAATTCAGACAACCAGGTCGCCGCTTGAACCGGTTCTTGAACACCAGATTTGACAATAGCTCGCGTCCAGAAAAAAATAAGGGGATAGCGGTACCTAACAAAAATGAATTAAAGGAGCAATGAAATGATCAAAAAAAGTCTAGTTTTGGCAGCCCTATTGACTTTTATCGCGCCTTCAGCTTTCGCTTATGACGGAGCCATAAAGTTCAAAGGTGGATGCAAAGTCGAAAACACTGGAAGCTGCTCGATAGCCGTATCAGGGCTCAGTGGTTCGGTTAAGCTATACGCCTCCTCTGCGCCGAATGGGACATACGGAGCTGTCACCCACACCTTCACGGCGCCGGGTGTCAAGAGAATAGCGAACAGCGTAAATAACGTCTGCTTCTATGCCCGTAAGGTGGGTGCTACGAGCCGAACTCGAGAAATTTGCCTCGCGAAGTAACTTCCGCTGCGAAGTTCAGCATCCTCCCCTTACGAGCGGGAGGATGCTCAATGCGATCTCAATCGATAGGACGAGTCGCCTGTCGGCTGTAATTTTTAGATGGGCCGGTTTAGTTCGTTTGTTGGGCTTCCCTTTGTGGGTGCTAACCCCCTTGTTTCGTTTGGCCGTCTAGCCTCGTCCGTATTTCCCGCCTCCTATCCCTCCCACTAACGAGCGTTGTGGTCGAAAGAAATCGTTCCCTTTGTCATCGACAATAATAAAGGCCGGGAAATCTTCGACCTCGATCCGCCAGACGGCTTCCATGCCCAGTTCCTGGAAATCAATCGCCTCTACCTTCTTGATGCAGTCGTGTCCGAGGCGAGCAGCGGGGCCACCGATTGAGCCAAGATAAAAGCCGCCCCACTGGGCGCAGCTCTCGGTCACCGCCGCTGAACGATTACCCTTGCCAAGCATCACGAGCGAGCCACCATGCTCCTGGAAGAGACTAACGTACGGGTCCATCCGCTCAGAGGTCGTGGGTCCAAAGCTGCCTGATGCGTATCCGGCGGGAGTTTTTGCGGGGCCCGCATAGTAGATTGGAAAATTGCGGAAATAGTCTGGGAGGGGCTGTCCTGCTTTGAGCCGTTCCGCCAGTTTGGCGTGGACAATGTCACGCGCGACCGTAAGAGGCCCATTGAGCATGATCCGGGTCGAGACGGGGAGTTTGGAGAGGGTCGCGAGGAGCTCTGCCATCGGGCGATTGAGGTCAATCGTTATCGCTTCTCCGCCGTATTGTTCGGGGTGGGCGGGAAGAAATCGCTCGGGATGTTCTTCAAGCTGTTCGAGGAAAATACCCTCTTTGGTTATCTTGCCTTTAACCTGACGATCGGCAGAGCAGCTGACCCCGATGCCTACGGGGCAGGATGCCCCATGCCGTGGTAGTCGAATGACCCGCACATCATGAACGAAATACTTACCCCCAAACTGCGCACCAATCCCTGACTCTCGTGCCCACTGCTCGCACTGGATCTCCATGTCGCGATCCCGAAATGCACGACCACGGGCATTACCGGTAGTCGGGAGGTGATCCAGATATCCGCAGCTTGCGAGTTTGACCGTTTTGAGTGTCATCTCAGCAGAGGTTCCACCAATCACAATCGCAAGGTGATATGGCGGGCAGGCGGCTGTCCCAAGCCCTGTAATTGCTTCGCGAACGAACGCCTGAAACGAGTCGGGATTAAGCAGTGACTTATTTTTCTGGTAGAGGTAGCTCTTATTCGCGCTGCCCCCCCCCTTTGCGATAAAAAGGAACGAATATTCACTCCCCGTTGTTGCATATAGGTCAATCTGCGCCGGAAGGTTGTCCCCCGTATTCTTTTCCTCAAACAGTGAAAGAGGTGCGAGCTGCGAGTATCGGAGATTTCGCCGCTGATAGCAGTCGTAAACTCCTCGCGAGAGCCACTCCGCATCATCAACGCCGGTGAATACATTCTCGCCCTTTTTACCCATCACTATTGCGGTGCCGGTGTCCTGACAGGAAGGAAACTCACGGGCTGCGGCGATCGTCGCGTTCCGAAGGAGCTCAGTAGCTACGAATTTGTCATTCGCCGAGCTCTCGGGATCGTCGAGAATTGCCGCGAGCTTCTGAAGGTGAGAGGTTCGCAGCAGATGCGACACGTCGTCAAACGCAGTATCTGCAAGCATCCGCAGCGCTTCCGGTTTGACAATCAGGAGTTCGCGGCCACCGACTACCACATGAGATACGCCAGTGGTTGAGAGGAGGCGATAGTCGGTGGTGTCATCCCCATATTCGAATAATGGTTGATACTGAAAGATTCCCATGTCGTCCGTAACCTTCTGAATATAGTAGTTCAGGTCCCAAACCCTTCACCAGGTTTCTTAACCCACATGATACGTATGGGGAGCCCTGATTACCACCCTTACAACCCTCGAAAAAGGAGAGTGCTCACTTCCCTGAGCTGTTGCATAATTTTTCGTAATTTCGCATCTAACAAGGGTAAATCCTCGCCTCGTCCCCTGAAACGGTCCTCACGATAATTCTCTCAATCGATGATAACTTCCCCAGAATTAACCGCCGACCAGCCCGAGCTCCCGTCGGGCTCTCTCGTTGGAGGGCGCTACCGAATCGTTCGACTTCTCGGTCGGGGGGCGATGGGGGGGGTGTTCCTTGCGCACGATACGGTTCTCGGCGATGAATTAGTGGCGCTTAAGGTATTTAATCGAGGCGGACACGCATCGGAGGATGGGTTCGAGCGTTTTGTCCGGGAAGCTCAGATCGGGCGCAAAATAGCTCATCCCAACGTATGTCGCGTATTTGATCTTCAGGCGGATGGTGCGCTCATGTACGTCTCGATGGAGTATGTACCGGGGCAATCCCTCGCTCAAATGATAAAAGGTGGAGCCTTGCTTGAATCCCAGTGTGTCCCACTTATAAAGCAGATCGTTGAGGGACTAGCGGCGATTCATTTTAAGGGTGTCGTCCATCGAGACCTCAAGCCCTCTAACATC
>OMIW01000136.1 GCA_900299205.1 Pseudomonadota bacterium | reverse complement strand
CGAGGCGGTGGAATCATCACGCCCCCGATGGTCACGCAAAGGTGAAGCGTTCTCGGTTGCGGTTCGCCGAAGCACCGTTCTCACTGATGCGATTAAGGTATCGAGATCCAGCGGCTTTTCGATAAAATCGGAAGCACCGATGCGGGTGGCCTCGATGGCGGTTGCAATCGAGGCGTGACCACTCATCATGACGACCGGAATGGTAGGCCATCGCTCTCGGAGGATCCGGAGTGTTTCGATACCGTCGAGACCCGACATCCAGATATCAAGCAACACGAGGTCTGGTTTTCGCTCGGCGACGGAGGCTATCGCTTCTTCACCACTTTCAACGGTGGTTGTCAGAAATCCCTCGTCCTGAAGGACCCCCTGTACCGCCCGACGAATAGCCGCCTCATCATCAACTATAAGGATAGACCGCGACGAATAGGGGGATCGGGAGGCCCGACTAGCATCTGCTCTCTGTTCCGACGAACTCATAAAACTCCTTTGGTGTTCCTGGCACCCACAATGTGGCATCGCGGCTCTGTCCGACCCCTACTAAAACGACCGGACACCCCGCAAGAGAGGCAACCGCCTCAACGTACTGCTGGGCCTGATGGGGCAAGTCAGCAAATGACCGAACTCCCGATATATCCTCTTGCCATCCGGGAAGCTCGCGATACACCGGAGTCCATAAACTGCTCTGGCGATCCCAGAGAGGAAGATCTTCGAGTTCCCGCCCATCGGGTGTGCGGTACGCGGTCGCAATCCGAATCGTCTCGAGTCCTGATAATACATCTAGCTTGGTAAGCGCGAGACAATCAATACCCGACACCCGAATCGCGTATCGGAGCGCTACGATATCCAACCATCCACATCGTCTTGGCCGACCGGTCACGGTGCCATATTCAGCGCCCCGTTGCCGAAGCTCATCACCCTGCGCATCGAGAAGCTCGGTGGGAAAAGGCCCTGACCCAACTCGGGTCGTATAGGCTTTAGCGAGTCCAAGGATGCGATCCACCGACCGTGGCCCAACCCCCACTCCGACGGAGATCCCCCCTGCGGAGGTATGTGATGAGGTGACAAACGGTACTGTACCGAAGGCGACGTCGAGGAGGCATCCCTGTGCTCCTTCAAAAACAACACGCTCTCCGGAGCTTATTGCTCTGCTGATCTCGAAACTCACATCTCCCATGAAGGGAAGCACTGATTCCTGAAGCCGCGCAACCTCTTCAAGATGTTCCTCGAGGCTCAGTGATACCGTACTCCCGAAACACCCGGCTAGGTAGGCTGAAACCTCTTTGAGCCTCTCTTTGAGCACCGTTTGCGCTACCTCACCGTCGCGAAGATCGCAAAGCCGGAGCCCGACCCGCGATGCGCGCTCTTCGTAGGCTGGTCCTATCCCGCGGAGTGTTGTCCCGATCTTATTCCCTCCCCGCGCCTCTTCGCGAACGCGGTCAATCTCCCGATGATACGGCAGTACTAAGGGAACCCGACCATCGACTACTAATCGCTGAGGAGTCACCGAGATTCCACTGGCTCGCACTGAATCTATTTCCCGCATCAGGGCCATGCCATCGAGCACCACCCCCGCTCCAACCGCGACCCGGCACCCTTCTCGCAGTACTCCCGAGGGAAGAAGATTGAGCTTTATCGTCTTTCCATCGACGACGACGGTATGCCCAGCGTTGTTTCCGCCTTGAAAGCGGACGACCCACGACGCTTGACGGGTAATAACGTCGACGATCTTCCCCTTGCCCTCGTCCCCCCACTGCGAGCCGATAACTGCGAGAGATTTCATGTGGCAACTCCAAAGACTGGATCTTTAATGATTGCGAATTAAGCTAGTTGTAAACGGACACGGCTGGTCCTGTCTTGACAACACGGCCGACCCCGCATCGTAGCCGTGGATGACGGAATAATCAAACCTGCCGACCTTGCCTCATTTACCTCGACCCTACTTACCAGGGGCGCATACAACAAAGCGCCACTCGTGGTCATTACGAACAAAAAACGCGTGGGGGACCCCATCAGGGGAGAGGCCGATCGCTCGTTCCTGATGGTCAGCGGTTTCTCCGTTCAATCGCGTGAGGACATCCTGAATCGAACGCTCAAGACCCCGCTCGATTCCAGCGACCTCCCCCTCCGAGAGCGCACATGAATGAGCGTCAGGAAAGAGGCGATCCCATCCGATGACCGAATCAGTCCCGACCTCTTCGAGTACCGTTGCTTCTTCGACCGAAAAGGGAATTGACCCCTCTCGACGAAGGGAGGCCAGATGAGCACCACACCCAATTGCCCGCCCAAGATCTCGCGCGAGCGACCGAATGTATGTTCCCTTCGAGCATGCGACACGAAAGAAATAGCGAGGCTTGCCTCCCTCTCCATCTTCACACCACAGGTTGAATGAGTCGATGGTAACCGGCACGGCATCAAGCGTGACCCGGGCGCCCCCCCGTGCGATGGCATAGGCTCGCCGCCCATCCACCTTTTTTGCGCTAAACTGAGGAGGTTCTTGGTAAATAGTCCCGTGAAAGGGGATTGCCGCTTTTTGAACTAATTCTATGTCAGGTTGTTCACCCGAACCCCCGCTCGCCTCGCCCGTGGAATCGTCGGTGTCTGTTTCGGTACCGAAGATGATCTCCGCAGAATACACCTTCCTTCCCGCAACGGCATATCCCGCAAGACGGGTCGCCCGACCAACCAGTAACACGAGCAACCCTGTCGCGAAGGGATCCAGCGTTCCGGCATGTCCTACCCGGTCAAGGCGAAGGCGACGCCGAGTGATACCAACCACTGCTGCGGAACTCATGCCGCGCGATTTATCGACGAGAATCAGTCCGTTCATCGGGGAGTGCGTACCGACTCGACCGCTTCTTTCAGCCGAGGTAAGAGCGTCGCGCGTAATTCGTCCAGAGATTTGCGCCACCGAAAAGCCGCGGCCGCCCGATGACCCCCTCCCCCAAATGATGCTGCGATATCGGAGAGATTAATGCCGCTATCTTTTGATCGCATGCTGATCCGCCAAAGCCCCTCGTCCTCACGGATGAGCACACTGATTAAAACTCCAGAAATATCACGGGCACGTTCGCATAATACCGCGGTATCCTCTTCAATCGCACCATATTTTTCATAGTGGGACCGTGGGACGATTAATTCACAGACCGCACCCTCCTGGTGCATCTGCATCTCGAGGAGCGCGGCGGACTGGAGCATGGTCGCTGAGAGCGATACCTGAGAGAAGAGATGGTGAGCGATATGATGAGGAACTGCTCCGCTCTTGACGAGAGCCAGCGCCACTTCAAAGGTTCTTTCCGTGGTTGAGCCGTACCGAAACGAACCCGTATCGCCATAAATGCCGGTCAAAAGAGCCGTCGCAACCTCTTGCGTTATCGAACCCTCGATCCGAGAGAGAATTTCATACACGACTTCGCTCGTCGAACTTGCCCCAACCTCTACAAGGTTTACGGTTCCAAACCCCTCGTTCGACACATGATGGTCGATGTTCACAACGCAGGTTGCTGCGCGAACCCCCGCCTGAAGTGTATCTCCAACCCTATCCAATGCTCCACAATCGCAAATGATAACACAGTCCGGTATTTCTGATGGAAATGTTTGCCTGAGCGCCGTCAGGCCTGGCATCCAGCGATATCTCTCGAGGAGTCCCGATTCATTGACAAGTACCACCGATTTTCCGAGCGATTCGAGTGCTCGGGCAAGCCCCCCTGAGGACCCATATGCGTCCGCGTCAGGATTATAATGGCTCACGATCACAAATGACCGATGTTCCTTTACGCAACGGACAATCTCAGAAATAACCGCCTCTTTACCGACATCATGACCGTCGATAGAGGCGATGCCGCTCGGTTGATTCATGGCTTGTTGATCCTCGCGATCAGGGACTCGACCTCTTGCTGCACATCGAGAGTATCATCGTAGGTAAACGCAAGCTGAGGGACGACACGCAGGGATATCTCTCGGGCGACCCGTGAGCGGAGCACTCCTGCGGCAGCCTCGAAAGCCTCCTCGACCTCGGCCCTCCGATTTGGTCCCCCACTGACTACCCAAAATATCCGCGCGTGTCGGAGGTCTTTGCTCGTCACCACTGATGTCACAGTTACCAGATCCAACCGGGGATCGGAAAGCCGCAGCAACTCCCGCGCAACCACCTCTTGGATCCTCTCCCCGACTTTAAATGTTCGTCTCCGACCGCTCATACGGTTGTTACTACCTCAGCACTACACGAATCCACTTACGACCACATTGCGTTGTATGCCCTTCTAATCGAGTGAGGCGGCGACCTCCTCGATCTCATAGATATCGATCGAGTCCCCCACCTTAACGTCGTTGAAGGAATCAACGCTCATCCCGCACTCATACCCGCTCTGGACTTGACGGACATCCTCCTTGAATCGTCGTAAACTTCCGACCTTGCCCTCGTACATCACGGAACTATCCCGAAGCACCCGAACAAAAGCTCCCCGCTTCACGATACCGTCTGATACGAAGCAACCTGCCACTGTTCCGATCTTCGGCACCGTAAAGGTATCCCGAACCTCGAGACGTCCGAGATGGCGCTCTTTCTTAATCGGCGCAAGAAGACCGACCATCGCCTTCTTGACATCGTCGAGGAGCTCGTAAATGACCCGATAGAACCGAACCTCAATCCGGTGAGATTCAGCATCAGCAAGTGCTCGCGATTCGCCACGAACGCCGAACCCAACGATCACGGCCTTTGAGGCGATAGCAAGCTGAACGTCGTTCTCGGTCACGCCACCGACCCCGGAGTGAAGCACCCGTACTTTGACCTTGGCGGTCGAGAGCTGCTCCACAGCAGCACGAACAGCTTCGAGCGACCCAATAACATCGGCCTTAATGACAAGATTGAGCTCTGCGGGAGCGAGATTGTTCGCTCGACGGGAGAACTCCTCAAGGCTGATGGGACCAGAGGCAAGAGCCCGCTCGGCCGAAGCGATCTTTTCTGCACGATTGCTCGCTACCTCGCGCGCAATCGCTTCGGATTCGACGACAACGAAATCATCCCCGGCAATCGGCATCCCATCGAGACCGGTGATCTCAACGGGGGTCGACGGAGCCGCTTCTTCGATCCGCTCTCCACGATGGTCAAGCATGGTGCGCACCCGCCCTGAGCACTGACCCACCACGTAAATATCACCAACTCGCAAGGTTCCGGTCTGAACCAATACCGTCGCCACAATACCTCGTCCTCGATCCTGACGAGCCTCGATAACCGTCCCTTTGGCACGACGTTCGGGATTCGCCCTAAGTTCCTTAATCTCCGCGAGGAGGAGGATACCTTCAAGCAACTCAGGAATTCCCTGACGACTCAAGGCCGAGACGGGGAAGAACATTGTATCGCCCCCCCAGTCCTCCGGTTGGAGCCCCTGCTCAACGAGCTGTTGCTTGACCCGATCGGGATTCGCACCGTGTTTATCCATTTTATTCACGGCGACTACAATCGGCACCTGCGCTGCTTTCGCGTGGTTGATAGCCTCGATAGTTTGTGGCATGACGCCGTCGTCCGCAGCGACTACTAGGATCACGATATCGGTGCAGTCGGCTCCACGAGCTCGCATCGCAGTGAAGGCCGCGTGACCAGGGGTATCAATAAAGGTAATGGTCCGTTCCTCATCGACTGCAACCCGATACGCCCCAATGTGCTGCGTAATTCCCCCCGCTTCGCGTGCCGCGACCGAGGTTTTTCTAATCGCATCGAGGAGTGAAGTCTTTCCGTGGTCAACGTGTCCCATGACCGTGACGATCGGGGGGCGGGAAACGAGATTCCCCTCGTCATCTGCGCCCTGAACGACAAGAAACTGGTCCTCATCGAAAGATGTTGATTCGACTTCGTAGCCGAAGTCATCGATCAAGATCATCGCAGTGTCTTTATCGATAACCTGATTGATGGTAGCAATGATACCGAGCTGCATCAGCTTCGATATAACTTCTCCGGCTTTGAGGCTCATCTGACGGGCGAGATCGCCGACCGAGATAGTATCCCCGAGCTTTACCGCCCGTTTGCCGACCTTCTGCGCGCGCTGATCATCCTGCGCCTGAAGCTTGTGGGCCTCCTTGCGGTCCTTTGATCCCCCCTTGCCGGTAGAGCGACGCCCTTCACGACCCTCATAGTCGACGAGGTCACCCCGAGAAAACTCACGCTTTCGAGTTGGCCCTTTCTTTTTAGCTCCCTTTTTCGCATCGCTGTCTTCTTCTTCCTCGACGAATGAAACTCCCGCAACAATCCCGAGTCGACGAGGTTGCTCCACAAGCTCTTTACCATCACGTTCGACGATACGAACCCCTCGCTTCTGAGGTAGTTCGATTCGACCCAGAATTCGGGGACCGATCCGACGCTCCTCGGGTGCAGGTGCTGCCGATGGGATAGGGGCCACTGTTTGCTTTTCTGGAGCGGGAGGAGTTACCTCGGCCTGAGCCTTGATCGCCTGCACTTCCTCGACCGTTCCCTCAGAACGCTCCTCAGGAGCTTTTTCCTCAGGCTCGGGTACTTCGTCTGGTGATGGCACCTCTTCCTCTTGTTCTGGACTCTCGAGCTCCTCAACTTCTTCGGCTAAGGTTGCCGACACGATCCCCCCCTGATAAGGGAGCGGCTCATCAAGAGGACTCGGAGTGGAAGCTCCTCGGTCACTAAATTCGCCACCTAGCGACTCATCTCTTTCGACCCTCTCTTCTTCATCCGAAATCAGGTGCGGAGTTCCGATTGCTAGCCCCGGCTGAGCTGGCACAATTTGAACAGGCACAATTTGAGCTGTTACTGTTTGAGCTGTTACTGATTCCGACGTAACCGATTCAGGCAGAGCCCGGTCCGATGCAGCGTATGCCGTCCCTTCGCCATGAACACCTCTTTCGACCCTTGGAGAGGCTGAAGCTCCTTCATCCTCCCGACCTGATCCCTGCTTTCGGCGCATGATGACGTTACCCTGCCGTCGTTCGAACACCTTTTCCTGGGTTCCCGTTGTCCGGTCTGTTCGAACCATGATGGTCTCCTTTAGGACAGGCGACGCATCAACCGCTGTGCCCGCGGAGCCACCCATCGCCTCTCGAATCAGGGCCCGACGAATGGCGTCGGCTTCGTCCGCCTCGAGAGAGTTCGAGTGTGATGTCCGGGGAGGTGCCCCAAATTCTATCGCTTTAGCAATGACGACGCGGTTATCAACCCCCAACTCCCGCGCCAACTCATAGATTCTTATCTTCGACATGATCATCCTTCCTCACACCTCTCAATTGGAGGCCCTCGAGAGCCATCTCGAGGTCATTCTTGCGAACCGCGCCCCGGGCAACCCTGAACGCATACTCCCACCGCTTAGCTTCTTTTTTCGCCCGCTCGATGCACTCTTTTCGACGGTGAAGGTAAGCCCCTCTTCCCCCTTTCGTGTGGGTTGCATCGACTAGAACCGCGCCATCCCTGAGCAGTACTCGAATGAGTTCGCCCTTGATATCACTCGTTCGACACCCCACACACCGTCGCATCGGTACCTTCAATGATTTTTTCTCTGGTACCTTCGCCGCTCGCCCCTCCTCCCTCTTTGAATTGACAACCGGAGAGCAAATTCGCTCCCCGCCGTCGTCCAAACCCACATCAGTATCCTGGACTACTGTTTTCCCTTTAGGCTCCCCGATGTTCCTGTTATCACCCATCCTCGTAACGATCCGAAACGTCGCATTGAAAGTGGGCACAACACCCTCGAACAGACTCTACCCCTCTCCTCCCTGACTGCGCAGGAATCTATCCGCTGCCTCTCGAATCGCCGATGCCCCCTCCTCGTCTATCCCTTCGATGTCAAGGAGTTCGTCAATATCAGAGAGCACGATGCTCTGAATTGTCGTGAGACCAGCCCGCTGGAGACGCCCCCTCGTTGCCGGATCGAGCCCGAGTTTGTAAAGGTCTCCCATCAGGGGTCCCTCATTCGGATCATCCAATTCATGCTCAGCTATGTATTGACGAGCTGATGCAATAATCTCCTCTGCACGATCCCGCTCAATACCTTCGATCTCCATGAGATCCTCGAAGAGAGCCTCGGCTACCTCTTGAGCGCTTCGATAGCCCTGCTGATAGAGCCGTTCCGCATCGGTGAAGTCAACACCAGGAATCGACTCGAGCGAACGACGAGCTCGTCGCGCTTCTTCCTCCGCAACCGACACGCTTCGCACGTCAAGTTTCCAACCGGTCAACTTACTCGCGAGCTTCACATTCTGGCCTCGGCGCCCGATGGCAAGCGATAGTTGGTCGTCATTGACAATGACTTCCATCGAGTGATTGTCCTCATCGACCAGCACCCGATTCACCTCAGCCGGTGCGAGCGCGCGGGCGACGAACGAGGGTTCATCAGGAGTCCACGGAATAATATCTATCCGCTCACCTTTCAGCTCATCAACGACGTTACGGACACGCGAGCCTTTGACACCGACACATGCCCCCACTGGATCTAGATTCTGATCGTGGGAGATGACCGCTATCTTCGCCCGATCGCCGGGCTCTCGAGCAGCAGCTTTGATCTCAATCGTCTTATCCGCAATCTCGGGCACCTCAAGCTCAAAGAGCTTCTTGAGAAAATCGGGATGACTTCTTGTCAGAATAATCTGCGGGCCACGAGCGGAGCGATCAATGTCGAGGATCATGCTCCGAACTCGGTCTCCTTGCTTATACTTTTCCCTTTGGATCTGTTCTCGCTTGGGGAGTACCGCTTCGGTTCTTCCGAGGTGAACAATCAGGTTGCCCCGATCATATCGCTGTACTATCCCATTTATAAGGTCGCCCCGAGCGTTTTTGTACTCCTCATAAATGACACCTCGTTCGGCATCACGGAGTTTCTGGATGATAACCTGCTTGGCGGTTTGAGCCGATATCCGACCGAGCCCTTCAGTGGGAAGCTTTTTACCGAACTCATCTCCTATCATTGCATCGGGATCGTACGAGCGCCGGGCCTCTTCGATTGATATTTCGGTTCCGGGATCAACTACCGATGAAACGACCGTCTTAAACTGGACTACCTCGAGCTCGCCCGAGTCCTCGTTGAAGGATACCTCAAGATTCAGGCTATGCCCGAAATGCTTCCGCGCTGCCGAGAGCATCGCTGACTCGATTGCTTCCACCAGTATCGACTTGTCGATACCTTTGTCCCGCCCCAGCTGCCCTAAAATGGCATTAAGATCTACACTTGCCATACCAAAATCTCACCGAACAATATATCCATCTCGCCATTCCCCACGGGGAACTTCACCTTAGCACTACAAGTTACCTCATACCCTCTTCAAAAGGCTCCTCTTCGACTCGCGATACGCCGGGAGCCTGGTTGACTTCTTCGCGCGCTTCTCCTGCGATAACCGAGAGAGGGTTATCCCGAAACAGAAAGTCTACCCTCGCCTGCTTCAGATTAGTAAAGGGCACTACGACCGCCTCCTCGCCACGACCGGTTGCTGAGGAGATACCTCCGCTACCGCGTCGCTTTTTTCGCCCACGCTTCCGCTCCTCGTCGATGATCGTCAGCTTTTCGTCGGCTACCCGACACAACTGCCCCCGAATCACCCCTCCCGAGCCACCATCATGGGAACGAACGACGAGACGAACCCGCTCACCGACCGCTCCTCGAAGATGCTCAACACACTTCAATTCGCGGTTCACTCCAGGACTTGATACCTCGAGGGTAACTGAACCAGGGAGAAGCTCTTCCACCCGATCATTATCGATGATTAGCCGTGCTAATCGTCCGCACTCCTCGTGGCCGATGACCCGGTCTGTCTCAGCGCGACCCTCTCCTCCTTGAATCGGGGAGGGTGCGGTAATAACAACCTGAAGTGTGCCGGAGAGACTCCGGGGAAAAATCACGTCGTACAGCGCAACTCCTGCCTGCTCGGCTAGCTCCAAAAGGAAGGAGACCTGCAGGCTGTCCCGGTCAAACGGGGAAATTGGAAACGACCCGGACGTTCCGTTGCATTTCGAATCGTTGCAACGTGAAATCATTTGAGCTGCTGCCACTCCCTTTCCACTGGCTCCGGAGACGTCCCCGTGTCCCTGCGAATCATCCTTGCGCCCGACCATCGCTTCGTCTTCGGCTCTGCCGCCGATATCGTCATCCCATGCCCGATTTGAGCGTGACCGGTTCTTTGCCATATAACTTCACAGCTGGTTACTAATCCCGACATCCGCGCACCCATCCGATCGGACACTCACTCGCGCCTCCTCTGCTGTTGACGAACCCACTTCGTCCGCGCAGGGCATCCCCGCCTCGGGCATCCGCAATGCAAACTTCTGCGAGAGCTCTACGGGAGAGCCATATCGTAACATTCCGTTGTCGAGAAATGGGGGCGACGACAGGAGGTCAGGCGACAGGAGCACATCGGCTTGTGCTATGCGGAGGATATCGGAATTGGGTGAGGTTTGCAAGTTTTTTTGGGAATACAGGCGAGGGACGGAATACTTTGACTTTTTTTTACGATTACCATCTAATTTGAGTGGCAGTCACGCGTTTTAATGAAAAGGTTATCGCTCTTTTTGAACAATTCGATTTGGAGTGAGAAGGGCACTGGATCCGCCGGTTTCGGAAGAATATTTGAGGGATTGGTCGTCGTTGTCCTCGGATTGGGGGTGGGTTGGCTGATTTATCAGGTCGTTCCCTCTCATCGACCTTCAGAGGATCATCAGCGACCTCCCGAACTTCCAAAATCTGGACCAACCAACCCCCAGAGGATCCTGCTGGTGCCGTCATGCGCGCCCATAGAGATGCCTGAGGTTCGAGCACCGCGGGGGACCGGACTGGTCACCTGAACTCCTTAAGCTGGGCGCTCTCTTCTCGTTTGAGGGTGCCCTCCTTTTTTGCGGAATCTTTTTCGCCGCTCGTCGCCCCCTTCTCGCCCCTACCACCCCAAAACTTCTTTCCGACGATTACTTGTTGGCCGGGGGCTTTTGACCATCCGATGGATGTTCGTGCCCGATGGGACGATCCTCACCCCGCGTCATCCACGCATGGGTGATCCGCTCCGTCACCCGACGAACAAGATCATGGCCTTGCTCTTCGGTGACCCCAACCTCGGCCAGCTCTCCTGCGACAATCACCCGGACCTGCTCGCGGAGTGATAAGAGGGAGGGCTCGTTTTCGACCCGTTGAAGCCACCGCTCGAATTGGTGGACCCCATAGTCGATAACGACTCCAGCTTCGAGCGCAGCCTCCTCCCTGAGCGCTCGGTTGCGGTCAGCGATGGTCGCCAGGTCATCGACCCCTGCAAGATATACCCCCGGCACGGAGCGGACCGCTTCCGAAAAGTTTCGCGGAACCCCGAGGTCTATCAGAAAAAGGGGACGCGCTCGACGCGCCGCACGGATCGTTTTAGCTTCGAGAATCGGGCGGTCAATTGATATGGAGCCCACGATGATATCAACCTCGCGTATGAGGCGCGGGATCTCCTCGAGCGGCACCGCCAAGCCACCACACCGCGCGGCAAGCTCCGAGGCTCGCTGGATGGTGCGATTGGCGACGATGATATCGGTGCATCCAGCGGCACCCAAATGAAGGGCGACGAGCTCCGCGACCTCACCACTGCCGATAATTGCTGCCCTGCTTTTTGTCAGGGGACCAAACATCTGGCGAGCGAGCTGAACGGCAACGTAACTCACCGATACGCCGTAATCAGCGACCTCCGTGTGGGTGCGAACCCGCTTGGCAGTCGAGAACGCTCCCTGAAAAAGGTGATGAAGATATTTACGAACGAGCCCCAATTCTTGCGCCCGTTCGTACGATGCTTTGACCTGGCCTAATATCTGAGATTCACCCACGACCAATGAGTCGAGACTTGCTGCGACCCGATAAAGATGGCGCACAGCATCCCGGTTCCGATGAGCGTAGATGGTCTCGGCGGGAACCCTTTGTGCAAGCTCGCGGTGTGCGTGCTCGGCGGCACCCGCTCCGGCAACGATCACCTCGAATCGATTGCAGGTGGAGATGAGCGCAGCCTCAGCGAGACGACCTGCGGCGACCGCAGTCTGAAGCCATTCCTCTGCGGATGCTCGCCACTGTGCTAACACCTCTCGACCTGAGACTGAGAGGGTGCGAAAATTGCAGCCGATTACCCCAATTTCGGGTTTGTACGTTTCAAGCAGAGCGTCTAATCCCACTTAATCCTCCTTGACCACCATCCTGCCCGGTTCAGTGCTGTCTGGCTCACTGCCACTGCCCTCTATTTTAGAATGATCACCATCGCCATTAACCAAGTGAGGGATACTGTGGAGGTGCTTATGAAAGAGCTCTCCTCGAATGATAGCCATCCCGAAGTACCCAAGGAACAACGATGGAACTATGATACTCACGACATGAGATACCCGCACGAGGGGCCATCCCCGCCCCCAGCGGAGATGGACGAGAACCCCCAGCAGGATCCACGAGGCGATCGCGAATGAAAGGGTCACGTCAGAGGGGGGGCGCGTCCTCGTAAATAGTGCTCCCACCCCTCCGGAGGTGGCCGATACGGTCATCGACACAAATCCCGACATAATGAGAACTCGGTAAAGAGTGTCGAGCCGCACGAGGCTCAGCTCCTCATCACCTGCGGGGGGAAGCGTCATCCGTCGGAGCCTTCGATCAGCTGCGACCGAGGCGGCAGCGACGATACCAAGCACTGCCAGACACCCTTCGGCGATTATTGCTGAACCGAGGTGGATCAGGATGAGTGCCGATGGGATGGCGCCCCCGACGAGTGGGGTGATCGGCTCTCGGGTGATGTGTGAAAGAACGCTCATCGCTCCCAGAATCGCGAGACCACCACTGGATAGCCACACTCTATCTCGGGGGGATCTGAGACCTGCGGCAAAGCACCCTCCTTCAACCAGAGCGAGCACCATGATGTAGTAAGGTGCTGCCCCTTCAAATTGCCCCCGCGGAACGGCGAGTATTATCAGCCCCACCCCGACGATGGCCACTCCGGAGAGAAGTGCACTGCCGCGCATCACCCCACGCCACCAGGCATTACCTCCCTCGCTCTCCCCTCCGCGCACCAGAAGCACCCCACCCCCTATCACGCCCCCGAGGTAGCCGACAAATGCTGAGACGATGAGAAGGTGGGCGAGGAAAATCATGTTGACGGTGAAAGGGAGAATACAAAGGGGGGCTATGATTCCTCGCGATATCTGAACGCCCGCACCGTTTTGACCACTTCAGCGACTGCCGAAATTGGCGTGTGCGGCAAGATACCGTGTCCGAGATTCATGATGTGCGGTTTCGTGATCTGCGCCCCCTCATGAAGAATCCGCGCTGTCTCTCGCCGAACGGTATCAAGAGGCGCAAAGAGGATCACGGGGTCGAGATTGCCTTGCAATGGAAATCGATGATGATACGCGGCATCGACGGTGGGCAGACTTACCCGCCAATCGACACTGACGGCATCGACCGGCAGCTCGCTCACTAAATCAGCAAGTCCAAGCCCACCGAGGGGAAAGTACACGATCGGCACCGAGGTGCTGGCTCGGACCTGAGTAACCACCTGTTCAAGATACGGTAGCACCTCTGTGCGATACATCTGTGGTGAACAGACACCAACCCACGAATCAAACAGCTGGAGTGCAGACACCCCTGCCTCAGCTTGTGCTATCAAATATGTTGAGACCATCTCAACGAGCTTCTCCATCAGCTCGCGCCACCCCTGCGGGTCATTATAGATCAGTTCTTTGATCCTCTTCCCCTGCGCTGATTTTCCTGACTCGGCGAGAGCGTACCACGCGAGAGTGAACGGGGCTCCCGCGAACCCGAGGAGCGGGATGCCACGCGGAGTTAGCGCTGAGACGACCGACTTTATCGCTTCGAGGGTATAGCCGGTATTTTCATACGGGTCGGGGACAACGAGCCGAGAAATATCATCACGCTGCTGAATCGGATTGCCGATTCGGGGGCCCTCACCCTCAACAAAATCAAGCTCAATGCCCATCCCGATGAGTGGATTGAGGATATCCGCAAAAATTATTGCACCGTCGAGCTCGAATCGATCGAGCGGTTGAAGGGTGACCTGCGCAGCAAGCTCGGGAGTGCGAATCACATCGAGCATCGAGTGTTTTTCACGGACCGCCCGATACTCAGGAAGATACCGGCCCGCCTGTCGCATGAACCAAACGGGAGGGCGCTCTCCTCGAATACCACGAAGCGATGAGATAAGAAGCGAATGAGCACGCATGTAAGGATCCTTCGATATCAACCTTCAATCGCCTTCCATACCGATTCCCCCCCCAGATAGGGGCGCAACGCCTCGGGCAACCGGATCGAACCATCTTCCTGTTGGTGATTCTCGAGGAGCGCAATCAAGATCCGCGGGGACGCAACGAGGGTGTTGTTTAGGGTGTGAGGATACACGTTGCGTCCATCGCTCTCTTTATATCGCATCCCGAGCCGACGACTTTGGAAATCGTGAAAGGTTGAGCAGCTATGGGTCTCTCCATACCCGTTACGCGAAGGCATCCAGCTCTCGATGTCATTCTTGTACACCTGTCCCTTACCCATATCTCCGGTGCAGACATCGACGACTCGATACGGCAGCTCGAGCAGTCCCAACAAGGCTTCAGCGTTTCCGAGCAGCTCAGCGTGCATCACGGCGCTTTCAGCCGGATCGGCGGCGCAGATAACGACCTGCTCGACTTTGTAAAACTGATGGACCCGATATAATCCAGAGGTATCTTTTCCGTAAGTTCCCGCTTCGCGGCGATAGCATGGCGAATATCCCGCATACCGTTTGGGAAGTTCCTCTTTCAGTAACATTTCGCCAGCATGGAACGAGCAGACCGGCACCTCGGAGGTGCCGATGAGGTAACTTTGAGGATCACGATCATCGAGCCGATATGCTGCATCTTCATCCCCCGGAAGATATCCGGTGCCCATCATCGCCTCGTATTTGACGATGTGAGGAGGATCCATCAGGACATAACCCTTGCGATGGAGGAGATCCATGGCAAGCGACATCACCGCGTGTTGCAACCGAACCCCATTCCCGATCAAAAAATAGCTCCTGCTTCCTGCAACCTCGACGCCGCGCTCGATATCGAAGAGGCGGTGAAGCTTGCCGAGCGCGACGTGGTCCCGCGGGGTGAAGGAGAACGAGGGGCGTGCCCCTACCTCCCGAATACAGACATTATCCGCATCCGTTTTTCCGAACGGGACCCGGTCTAGCGGTATTGAGGGGATACGAAGCTGGAACGCCCGCCACACCCCCTCGAGCTCACGCGATTCTTCGGCAAGCTCCTTAACCCGACCCGCGAGCTCTTTGACCTCGGCGAGACGTCGTGTTTTCTCATCCCCCTTAAGCGAGCTTACCTCTTTACTGAACGCATTCTGCTGAGCTCGCTGCTGCTCGAAGGCGGTGAGGGTCTCCCGATAACGGGAGTCAAGCTCTAGGAACTCGGCGATAGAGATTGTGATCCCTTTTCTATCGGCCGCCTGTTGATACGCATCGGGGTATTGACGAAGGTGGGTAAGGTCGATCATGGCGTTCTGTCATCTTTGCTGAGTCGGGGTTGCCCGTTTTCTTTTTTTTCTCCGGATATGCTATCCCGCTTCCACGAGCGAACGGCTCGGCTGGTATTCACCCCCGAAGGAGTGCAAGTTCGGGGGAGCCAACCTGTATGACATACCACACGAGCCCCCGCGGGTCACGATTGCGGCCCAAATAACCTCATCAGCGAGTGAAATACACCGGGGGCAGCCACCAGGAGCCCCCCTCCCCGAAGCGCCTCGGGGAGGGCTGCACCACCGTTGTGGTACCACCCCACCTTCGCACCTGCCTCCTGGGCTATGAGAAGTCCTGCCGCCATGTCCCACGGCTGCACATCCTCCAGATACCCCTCGAAGGTACCCTCGGCGACGAAACAGAGGTCAACCGATGCAGCACCACACCGCCGGAGATCCTGACAATGTATCAGAATGGTGCGCACCCGCTCGAGAAGTGGCTCGAGATTTGTCCGCTCGTAGGGAAAACCAGTTGCGATCAGCGACTCGGTGAGGGTGGCCCGGTTGCTCGTCTTGATCGGCTCGCCGTTGCGATACGCCCCCTTCGATCGAACCGCCTCATACGTCAGCCCCAGAAACGGCATCGCCACGATACCGTAATGCATCGCTCCTCCGAATCCGAATCCGAGGGAAATTCCCACCAGAGGAGACCCGTGAGCGTAGTTCACGGTACCGTCGATTGGGTCAAGCACCCACGAACGTGATTCAAGGAGAGCAGGTTCACCTGATCTAGAGGCAATAATTGAGGACGATTCCTCTGATATTATCGTATCTTTGGGGAAATGCCCGCGGATGATATCAAGAACTATCCGCTCTGATTCGATATCCGCGGCGGTTACGACATCTCGGGGATTCTTGAGTCGCTCACCGAGGTCGCCATCCGCCCGCATACGGACGATCACCTCACCCGCAGCGCTCACCGCCGTTCGAGCGACCTGACGAACTGCCTCTACATCGGCGAAAGCGGGGTCAGAGGCAAGTTGCCGAGCGAGAATGTCATCGAGCATACGAAAAAACAGTGGAGGAACGAAACATACACAGGTGCGATTGGTAATATGGCGATTGGTAACACGGCGGACAACGCCCCTGGCAGATTACCCTTTCGCCCTGCACTTCGGGAACTGTAGCACACGGCGCGATAAAGGAGGAAATATGAACCTGCCCCTCTAATAAACGCATCGGTACAAGATGCGTGACCGGACAGATGCCTGTCGCAGAAGATGCTTACTCTCGCTTGAGCCGCTAGATTACCCCCCATTTCGTAATTCTGAGCCCGGTGGTGTTCCTCCCCCGATACGCAGGTGCTCCCCCTGCTCTGTCGTTGACAAAGAGCCCAGAACCTCCATCAAAGATCACCGCGCTCTCAAAGCCTGCGCGCACAAGATCTCGTTGAATCTCCTCTCCGGTCTTTGAACGAGCAACGAGAACAAAACAGTACCCGTCACGAATGCCAAGAACGGTGCGCGATGTGCGCCGAAATTGGGTCGCATTGAGCCCGAATCCACCCTGATTGAACCGTTGACGGAAGCCCAGATCAAAGCTCGATACCGGCTGATGCGATTCAACGATAAGAGCGCCACCCCCCATGTAGGAGTTCACGGTGCGACCTGGTCGATAGTATGCATCCTGAATAGCGGCGAGTTCGCTTCCTTTTGCACGACCGACCGCCATGGTGCCATCGTCATAAATTGCGATGCCACCCCGCCCGGTTGCCTTGGGCACACCTTTTGTGTCGAGTATGCCGTTTCTGACGATCGGCCCGGCGGATTGTCGGTAATCACCCGCAGTGAAGGTGCCACTGATGATCAGGGAACTTCGTGAGCGTGGCTGTTCGGCGAGAGAGCGATCGGGATTGGGTAGGGTTGGATTGCTGTAAAGCAGCGTTGTTCCTCCAGGACGTGCGAGGTATCCGGTGTAACCGTGGGAGCGAAGCGTTGCGAGAAACGGAGCGTGGGGGGTGTGGCCGAGGCGAGCGGCGATTCCTAGGTCGCGAGCACTTCGGGGACGGGTCAGCGCGGGGGGCGAAGGG
>OMIW01000135.1 GCA_900299205.1 Pseudomonadota bacterium | reverse complement strand
CCACGACGACTCCTACCCCTACCGTGACACCACAACCCCCCTCCCTCACCATCGCCGATCAACGCCGATTTGAGGGCGATTCCGGCTTAAAATCGTGGACCTTTCAGCTGCGGTTGAGCAATCCCTATCATCTTCCCGTCAGAATTTCTTACCTGACGAAAGCAACCTCCGCATCTGAAGGCCGCGACTTCATCCCGACGAAAGGACTGCTTGTGATCCCCCCAGGGGAAACCCGGGCCACTATAACGGTAAAGGTTCGTGGCGACCAAATGCCCGAGAGCAACGAAACTTTCAGGGTAGTTCTGACAAACGTCAGAAATGTGAGCAGCTGGCGTATGGCAGCCTTCGGAACGATAGTGAACGACGACCGCCCTTTCAGATGACAGTCTCTGGGGACAAGAAAATTGAGGGGGGAAACAAGGCAGGAGAAATGGACCCAAGCGGGATCGAACCGCTGACCTCCACACTGCCAGTGTGGCGCTCTCCCAGCTGAGCTATGGGCCCTGACAACCCCTCAACTCTAAGTCACTCGCCCTGCAAAGTACAGATCTCGCCCTCGTTTTTTCACCCCTTTCCGGAGTCACATCAGAAATCGCGGCACCCTGTTTACAATCCTCGCCTTTTAGCAGTACCATCCCGATGTTCGGGCCGTGGCGCAGACTGGTAGCGCGTTCCCTTGGGGTGGGAGAGGTCGGAGGTTCAAATCCTCTCGGCCCGACCAATTTGCTGATGAAGAGCACGTATCTTTTGAAGAGAGTGTTCGAGGGTCGTCACATTCGACTTTGCGACTCATCCTGTCGCTCTTCGACTCGCCACATCTCCCACAACTTCACGTACTTCAAGAAAACATAATATCCCTCGAGCGTTGCCATAACGAAACCAGGGAACCCCTCCCGAAAACCCCGCTTCAGAAAGTACCACTTCACCCAACGCAGCACCGGGTTCAGCACCACCTTACTCAGTGATGACCGCTTTCCTTTCCGAAAATTAGACCGCGCTGCCTGAGATGCGTAGTTGTTCAGGGTGGCAACTTGATGACTGATATCCCGGTACGTGTAGTGAAAAAGCTCCCCTTTCAGCCGCCTTATCGTTCCCTCAACGAGCGCTTTTTCATGCGGGTCTTCGCCTCCCCATGAGGTGGCACTCCGTCGACAGAGCCGAAGCCGGTATTCGGGATACCACCCTCCATTCCGCCACCACTTACCAAGAAAATTGACGACTCGATTAATCTGATACCCTTGCACCGCCCCATCATCAGATGCGAGCAACGCCTGCACCTCGCCCTGTAACTCCGGTGAAAGCTCCTCATCCGCATCGAGGTTAAGTACCCACTCCTTCGAGCACATTCCCAAGCCGAACCGTTTTTGCTCGACATAGCCGGGCCACGGTCGTTGGTGGATGGTATCCGTATACTCTCGGCAGATATCGAGGGTACGATCGGTCGAGCCGCTGTCGATAATAACAATTTCATCGCACCACTTGATGCTTTCGAGGCACCGCCGGATATTCCCCTCCTCGTTCTGGCAAACGATAAATGCCGAGATTGTCGATTGATTTGAACCGGTTTTGACCATCTGAGCCCCCATTTCACTACACAGCAAGGACCAACCACCCCACTTCCCATCTGCCCTGTACAACGCCCCACAGGTAGCCTACCATTACCCTTTAATTTGCCAACGTATGTGGGCAACCCTCCCCTTCAGAGAACGGGCCATGAATATACTCGGAATCTCCGCTTTCTACCATGACAGCGCCGCTTGCCTCGTTGTTGATGGACAGATAGTTGCAGCAGCTCAAGAGGAGCGATTTACTCGCAAAAAGCATGACTTCAACTTTCCCAAAGAGGCTGCTCAGTTCTGCCTCAAATCGAAGGGGCTGACGGTCGATGCTCTCGATTATGTCGTGTTCTACGACAAGCCAGTGCTCAAGTTTGAGCGCCTCCTCGAGACCTACCTCACCACCGCGCCGAAAGGATTTACGAGTTACGCAAAGGCGCTCCCCCTCTGGTTGAAGCATAAACTGTGGATCCCGGACACTATCCGCGATGAGCTTGGCTACAAGGGCGAGATCCTCTTCACTGAACACCACCAAAGCCATGCGGGGAGCGCATTTTACCCCTCGCCTTTTGCCGAAGCCGCAATTCTGACCATCGATGGGGTTGGCGAATGGACAACCAACAGCCTTGGCATCGGCCGCGGTAATGAGTTCTCTATCGTTAAAGAGATCCAGTTCCCGCATTCATTAGGACTCCTCTACTCAGCGTTCACCTACTTTCTCGGGTTCAAGGTAAACTCGGGAGAATACAAGGTGATGGGGCTGGCGCCGTACGGTCGTCCCCTATACACCCAACAGATCCTCGACAATCTCATCGACCTGAAAGATGACGGCTCGTTTCATCTCAACCTGAAGTACTTCAATTATATGGAAGGACTTCGGATGACTAACGATGCGTTCGCCGATCTCTTTGGTGGCAGCCGTCGAAAACCGGAATCCCCCCTCACGCAGCGAGAAATGGATCTCGCCCGTTCGATTCAGGAGGTCACCGAGGAGTGTATGTTGCGTCAAGCTCGGTTTCTGCACCGCGAGACCGGTTCGCAGAATCTCTGCCTTGCGGGAGGGGTAGCCCTCAACTGCGTCGGAAACGGGCGGGTACTCCGCGAGGGCCCCTTCAAAAACGTCTGGATTCAACCAGCAGCAGGAGATGCAGGGGGAGCACTCGGAGCGGCATTATGCGTCTGGTATGGGTATCTCAATAAACCTCGGGTCGTTGATGGGACTCACGATCTCCAAAAACAGTCCCTCCTCGGGCCATCATTTACCAACGATGAGGTTGTGAACAGATTAGCTCCCTTTAAACCGGTCTATCACCTCCTCGAGGGAGATGAGCTATACCGGAAAACAGCCGAACTGCTCGCGCAGGAAAAGGTCATCGGATGGTTCCAGGGGCGGATGGAGTTTGGCCCCCGCGCTCTGGGAAATCGAAGCATCATCGGCGATCCCCGTTCGCGGTCGATGCAATCGACGATGAATCTTAAGATAAAATATCGTGAGTCGTTCCGACCATTCGCCCCCGCCATCCTTCTTGAACACGCCTCAGAATATTTTGAGCTTGAGGGTGAGTCTCCCTATATGCTGTTGGTTGCACCCGTGAAGGAGGAGCGCCGCATTCCGCTGACCGAGGAGCAATCCACACTTTTTGGTATCGCTAAACTGAATGTGCCAAAGTCTGATATTCCCGCGGTTACCCACGTGGATTACTCAGCTAGAGTCCAAACCGTTCGCAAAGAGGCACACCCGGTCTTCCACCGACTCCTAGAAGAGTTCTACCATCAGACAGGGTGCCCCGTCCTCGTCAATACCAGCTTCAATGTTCGCGGTGAGCCCATCGTTTGCGCTCCCGAACATGCGTACCAATGCTTCATGCGGTGTCAGATGGATTATCTGGTCATCAACAATTATTTATTTGCAAAAGAGGAGCAGCCTCAGTGGCAGGACAAGGAAAATTGGCAGACGAAATTCGAACTGGATTGATGGTCGAGCCCCCCCACAACCTCGATGATATCGCTCCCCCGCAGGTGTCGTTTCTCGATGCCGTGTGGGAGGGAAAACAGGTCCGTCGGCACATTGCCGAATTCGGGTATCTTTTCGCGGCGATCGGGGTAGGTTTGGCAGCCTATCGGATCTGGCACGGCACTCCATTGGCAGACACTCTTCCCCTGTGGTCCACGTCGATGGTGCTCATAGCGACGGGACGATACGCGCCGATTGTTTTATGGCCCCTTTGGAAAGGGTGGATGACCTTTGCGAAGGTCTTAAGCCTGGTCATGACCCCCGTCATCCTCGCGGTGCTCTGGTTTGCTGTACTCGCCCCCACCGCCCTGGCGTTGCGGATGTGTGGAAAACGGGTGATGGATCTTTCATTCAAGGCCCCAGTCGACAGCTACTGGCTCGATAGGCCTGAATCAAAGCATTCCTTCAAGCGGCTCGAGCGGATGTTCTAATAGCCGATCTGAGCGGATGGCGAGGGGAGACCGCTTTCCCCTCCCTTGCCTCCACACCTACCGCATCCCGACCCGTACCTTCCCCTCAAGCTCATCTCGAAATTTGGTGATGAAGCTTCGCGCTGGCATGGCGACTGCATCTCCGAATGTACAAATGGTGCGGCCATTCGACATATTGACCGCTAGATTATCAATCAGCTCAAGGTCACCAGGAGCACCCTCACCACGCCGAATACGATTAAAAATCTTCTCAATCCAGTGACCACCCTCTCGACACGGCGTGCACTGACCGCACGATTCGTGTGCATAAAAGTGCATGAGGTTGGAGATGGCATCGAGCATATCGGTGTGATCGTCGAGGACGATAAATCCCGCTGACCCGAAGAATGTCCCCGCCCCTTGGAGAGATTCATAGGACAGAGTTAAACCCTTTATTTCCTCAGCCCTCAGAACTGGGACCGAAGACCCGCCGGGAATGATCGCCTTCAATGAACGGCCCTTCCAGATCCCCCCACATTCTTCCTCGATAAATTGCTCGATCGAGTACCCCATCTCAACTTCATACACACCCGGTTTATTAATATGGCCAGAAGCAGACACTAGCTTGGTCCCTTTCGACTGTTCAGTTCCGATTGCTGCAAACGCTGCGGAACCCTCATCGATAATAAACGGAACCGAGGCGAACGTTTCTACATTGTTGAGAACTGTTGGGCAATCGTATACCCCCATCACCGCGGGGTAGTACGGGGGCTTCAGCCGTGGCTGGCCCTTCTTTCCCTCGAGCGATTCGATGAGCCCCGTTTCCTCACCACAAATGTATGCACCCGCCCCTCGATGGACGGTCATGTGATGCGACCAACCGGTACCAAGAATGTTATCACCGAGGTATCCGCGCTCATAACACTCGCGGACCGCCTGCACGAGCCGCTCGTATCCGTAGGCGTACTCACCCCGAATATAAATGCATGACCAATTACTCTTTACCGCCCAGGCAGCGATCAACATACCCTCGATCGTGATGTGTGGCTTTTTTTCTATCAGCACCCGATCCTTGAAGGTCCCCGGTTCACTCTCGTCCGCGTTATTGATGATGTACACCGGCTTGTCGCCATTCTTCGGAATAAACCCCCACTTCGTGCCGGTGGGAAATCCCGCTCCCCCCCGTCCCCGCAACCCCGATGCTTTCACCTCGTCGATAACCTTCTGCGGCTCCATCTGGACCGCCTTCCGCAGAGCCCGATACCCCCCGCATCGCTCGTATCCCGCTATGGTGTGAATGTCGGGTTCCTCAAGATTCGCAAGCAAAATCCGCCGATGTTTGGCCATGGGGCGCCTCTGATAAAATGCTTAATGGAATGCAGGTGGTCACCGCAACCCGACGACGAACCGTCACTTCGCGCTTGCGGCCCCACACAAGCCCTCAGTATAGAGCCCCCACCGAGCGAGGCAAGAGGAGATGGGGCGAATGTCTCCCAATCATTCGGTCCATCTCATCAGAACGGAAAACCCAAACGGCATCCCTCTTAATTGGCAGCCTCCTACACCAGCTCAACCTTTCCCTTTCTTCGTCCCTTCGGCAACGCCAACTGTTTTGTTTCTTTCGTGCCCCCTTTTCCGGCAGCCCCCCTTCGTTCTGAACGGCCACCTTTGCTCGCAACCGCAAGGACAACCCGATCATCGCCGAGCGAACATGCGACACTCCCACCGTGGATAAGCCCTCCAAAAAGAAGCTCATCCGCGAGCGGATCGGCAAGCTCGGTCTGTATAAGTCGCGCCATCGGACGGGCACCAAGCGTGGGGTCATACCCTTTTTGCGCGAGCCAACCCCGCAGCTCATCGGTCACGGACAGAGTAACTTCGCGCTCCGTCAGTTTCCGGCGAAGCTCATCGATAAATTTATCAACGACCGAGGTAACGACCTCCAGGGGCAGCGGGTCGAAATAAACGATATCATCGAGTCGATTACGGAATTCCGGCTTGAAGAACTCCTTGAGTGCTGACTCCTTTGCCCCACCCTGACTCGAAGCCCCGAAACCGATTCCTCCCGCCTTATCGGAACCCGCATTCGTCGTCAGAATGACAATCGCGTGTCGAAAATCGGTCTTTCGACCGTGCGAATCAGTGAGAGATGCATCATCCAGTACCTGCAGAAGAATCTGGTAAATGTCGTGATGCGCCTTCTCAATCTCGTCGAAGAGGAGCACCGCATATGGCTGCTTTCGCACGAGCTCGGTGAGGGTTCCTCCCTCCTCGTGACCAACGTATCCGGGAGGTGCGCCAATCAAACGGGACACGGCGTGCTTCTCCATGTATTCACTCATGTCGAAGCGATGAAAATGCATCTGCATCTCGCGGGCGAGCACCCGCGCAAGCTCCGTTTTTCCAACCCCTGTGGGACCCGCAAAAAGAAATGACGCAGTAGGTCGCTGGTGACTCTGAAGCTGCGCCTTGCTCCGTTTGACCGCTCGGACCACCGCTGATATCGCCCGGTTTTGGCCGAATATCTGCGACGAAAGTCGCTGTTCCAGCTCACGGACTGACACCGACTGGTCCGTTGAGAGGCGATCAACGGGAGCTTTTATGATTCGAGCGACCGCCCGCTCTATCTCCCGCTCCCCTACCAACCGTCGAGAGCCCTTCTTCGCGGAAGAGCCAAGGCAGCTCCCGCCTCGTCGATAAGATCGATCGCTTTATCCGGAAGACATCTATCGGTGATAAAACGGGACGATAATGTCACCGCAGCAGTGAGTGCCTCGTCAGAAAAACGGACCCCGTGATGTTTCTCAAATCGAGGTCGGAGCCCCCGAACAATCGCGACCGCGTCATCGACACTCGGTTCGGCTATCTCGACCGTAGAGAACCGTCGATTTAGGGCCCTATCCTTCAAAAATCCCTTTTTATACTCATCGTGCGTTGTACTGCCCATACACCGCAGCCTCCCATCGCTGAGCGCTGGCTTGAGAATATTTGACGCATCCAACGCCCCCGACGTGGTCGCTCCCGCGCCGATAATCGTATGGATCTCATCGATGAAAACGATCGCCTTCGGGAGCTGGATCACCTCCTGCACGAGAAGTTTCAGCCGCTCTTCGAACTCTCCCCGAAACTTTGTCCCCGCGACGAGACTGCCCATATCGAGGCTGAACAGCCGCGCGCCCTTCAACGACGCGGGAACATTTCCATCCACTATCCGCTGAGCAAGAGCATGGCTGAGGGAGGTCTTTCCTACCCCCGCCTCACCCAATAACAGGGGATTGTTCTTCGTTCGCCTCGAGAGGATGAGAACAACCCGCTCGAGCTCCTCGGCACGACCGATGACTGGATCGAATTCACCCCGTGCTGCCCGCTCGGTCAGGTCCTCCGCAAATGTCGCTAGCATGCCTTCGGTATTGCCTCCCTCGACTCCTTCCTCCTCAAAAGCACTTTCGGATCGAGGCCGTTCACTGCTCTCCCCCGTCGCGAGCGGAAACCTGCGCACCTCCGGTAATTTACGGACGCCATGAGAGATAAACTTCACTGCATCAATCCGTCGCACCCCGTGTTTTTCGAGGAAAAAATGTGCATGAGAGTCATCCTCCTCAAAGACCGCAACGAAGACATCACGAGGGTGAAGAACGTTCTTTCCTGAGCTTCGAATGTGCCATAGCGCTCTTTGAATGGTCCGCTGGATCGCGGGAGTCTGCCTTGGCTCTGATAGATCACCCTCCTGTCGACGCTCAATCCCTTCGATGAGATACTCCCGGAGATCGCTTATAATTTTTCCCGGCTCGGCACCACACCCTCGAACAACCTCTGCGATCGAGGATTCGTGGAGCATGGCGAACACGAGGTGCTCAAGAGAAAAATAGGCGTGATTCATCACATACGCCTCTCTCACTGCTGCCTCAAGAATAAGGGCAAGTTCTGTACTAAACATCCACGCTCCTCCCCCGCTTCCGTATTCGTCCCAATTACTCCGGCACCTCGGTCAAAATCGCTTCAAGAGGATGTTCCGCTGCCCGCGCCCGCTCGCGAACCTCGACTACTTTCGCCTCCGCGATCTGCCGAGAGTAGACCCCACACACCGCCCTTCCTTGATGATGCACCTCAAGCATCAACCGAACCGCCTCCGCCGCGCTCTTTCGAAATATCGTCTCTAAAATCGAGACCACGAAATCCATCGGAGTGTAATCGTCGTTGAGGAGGAGCACTTGATATTCCCGAGGCTGCCTCGTCTTGACCTCTTTTTTGGTGACCGCAACAACATCACCCTTGGACCCCGTTCTGGCCATATCCTCGCGCTCCCGTTTTCACACCGTGGCACCATTCGACCACTCTTTCTTTCATGGTATCCCGACACTTTGGTGTCCACAATGAAAAGCCCGTGTTTTAGGGCAAACTACTCATGAGAGAACAAACTTCCGAGTATTTTTCATGATGGAGGGCTCTGCTATATTTTGCACAGCTTCAAATACTACCGATATCAACCCCATGCCAATTACCGCCTTTCCACCTCTTGAATCAGCACTTCCTTCGGGGCTCCTCGCGATAGGGGGCGACCTCTCTGTCCCCTCCCTTCTTCTCGCGTATCGATCGGGCGTATTTCCCTGGCCCCACGACGACCACGAACTTCTCTGGTTTTCTCCTCCCACCCGCACTATTCTGTTTTTCAAAGACCTCCGCATTCCTCGTTCGCTCAAAAAGGAGCTCCGTCGCACTTCCCTGTCATTTAGGATGAACACTGCGTGCAAAGCGGTGATCGAACGGTGCAGCGAACTATATAATCGGGGCGACCAGTCTGCGACCTGGATCACCCCCGGAATGAAATCTGCGTATGAAGAGCTTCACCGGGCGGGATATTGCATTAGTTTTGAGTCCTGGCGTTCAGACGCATTAGTGGCCGGGGTATACGGCGTCCTCATAAACCGCTTCTTCGCGGGGGAATCCATGTTCTACCGCGAACCAAACGGATCGAAGATCGCCCTGATCCGTGGTCTCGCATATCTTGAGGAGCAAGGGGTCGAGTGGATGGATTGTCAGATGAGTAGTGCCCTTGTAATGCAGCTCGGGGCCAGAGAGGTGGGACGGGAGCAGTATGGGGAGATGCTGCAGGGGGTGGTGGGGTGAGGTGGTCCCCCACCATACCCCTCACTCACTGACCTCATCCCCTCAAGCTCTATCGCTGACGCCGAAGATCAACACCGATCACATTAGAGGGGTAGCCGACACCATCCGTTGCGGATATTAAAAGTCGATACCGAGCACCCTTGACCCTGTCAATGTCAAACCGGTAGAGACTCGACCCTGCGCTTATTGCCGATATCCGCTTTCTCTGCACTCGTCCTTTTGACGACTTACTACCCGTTCTGGTGTTCGGCGGGAACTGAATTTTCAGTTCCGCCGTTACGGCAGCGATACCCGATGAGACGGGACCACCGTCGGCCACCTCCACGAAGACCGTGGCTCGGTACGGTCGATATCGCTCACCAGCTCGAGTAACTGCCGGGGCCGTCTGATCTAGAAGCGTTGGAGTAACCGTTGAAGTCGGTTGAGGAGTCGGTTGAGGAGTCGGTTGAGGAGTCGGCTCTGCCCCAGGAACCAGAACGGATTCTGAACCCACCTGCGCCGTGCCCCCCTCGTTTGATGCGTAGGTTACCGCCGTCAAAAACTTGCCTCCAAACTGATCTGACAGCTCAATCCTGTTGGTGGTCGTGCTCGCAAGCAAGTTGCCGACGTCATCGTACCATTCGTAGGCAACGGATGTGAGAGGGTCTCCACGCCACGGGACAGCTGATACCTCCGCGTACCCTCCGACGCGTAGATCCCCCGAGAGCACCGTCTGCTCAAAAAAGCTTGGCACCCTCGGAGCTATAACAGGCCGACTGGAGATGAATTCATTACCAGCTGCAACATGAGAGTATACGCCATAAGTTTTGGAGCTCGCGCATTCGAATCCCCAGCTAACTATCCCTATCTGTACTGGACGTCCGTCTACCGAGACGAAGAGAGGACCTCCCGAATCCCCAAAGCATGCATCAGGTCGTAGGTCGGAACTGGAGGAGCTGGAAAGCTCACCGGCACACACCATGGTTGCCGGGTCTAAAAATCGACCGTTCGCCTCACCACAGCTCTGGGAGCTAACCACGGGAACCGACGCCTCTCTCAAATCATCCGGCAAAATAGGAAGCTTTGGGTCCATAAATCCCCACCCAAGAACCTTCGCTGGCGTCCCTGCGGTGTACAACTCGCTCAGAAATGGGGTAGCGACTTCGATGGGAGTATAAAGAACGGGCGAATCAAGTTTTAGCAGCGCATAATCAAAGCGAAGCGTCCCCGGATCATAATTAGGGTGAATGACAGCACCCCGAACATTCATCCGAAGACCGGTGTTTGAACTCAGCCGGTTCTGTCCGATCAAAACATCATAAAAATCGGGATCGACGGGCCCTCCAAACGAACTGGTGACACAATGAGCCGCCGTTAAAACCTATTGGGGAGCGATAAGGGTGCCGCCACAGAACTGCTCGTCCACAGCGCGACCGCTATAATTCGACAATAAAGCTACCATCCATGGATATGCACCATCAGGAGATTTTGAGCCCGAGATAATGCGAGCAGGTCCGGGCCCTCCACCACCAACATCAGCAAGCGCCCCGTGACTAATAAAATTTAAACTAACAAATAGAGCTGTAAAAAACGTCTGCTCAAATAAACGGCCACTCCGAACTCTTTTTATGAAAGAGGACAAGCTACCGTGATATTTTTTATTCTGGTTGAAATTATTCACTCTGTTCTCTCCGATCAGCAACCAAGTCAGACAACACTCGATTGGGTTATAAACTCTTTGCCGGATAGAAATCCAGTTCCTCTCGATTCAGATTTAGCTTCAGCCCGAGAAAGTCGGCAATCACTGTCTCGACCAGTAGCCTTATCTGCCTTTCAGCCCCGTTGCCCGATTAGGCCAAAGCAAGCTCGATGCAGGAATCGCTCCTTGA
Source organism: Pseudomonadota bacterium (assembly GCA_900299205.1). Taxonomy (GTDB): domain Bacteria; phylum Bdellovibrionota_C; class UBA2361; order UBA2361; family OMIW01; genus OMIW01. The sequence continues at coordinate 2,254 of OMIW01000135.1, read as the reverse complement.
CTCGCATCGAGACCTTGGCTTAGAAAGTCCCTCTCCCCGACCGATTACTCTTACCCTTATCAGATAGCATCCATGAAACTCTACACCTACTGGCGCTCCACCGCGGCGTACCGCGTCCGGATTGCTCTCGCCCTCAAGAATATTCCTTACCAATCTGTGCCCGTTCACCTTGTCAAAGACGGAGGCCAACAGCGGAACGCGGCATACACCGAGAAAAATCCTCACCAACTCGTGCCACTTCTTGAACTTGACGACGGACGGTGTATTGCTCAGTCGCTTGCAATCATCGAGTACCTCGACGAACTGGTTCCCTCCCCGCCCCTTCTTCCCAACGAACCGGTCCTTCGGGCTCAGGTCCGCAGCATCGCTCTCGCCATCGCCTGTGATATCCATCCCCTCAATAACTTGCGGGTCACCCAATACCTCACGAGCACTCTTCATGCATCAGAGGATGCCAAGAAGGATTGGTACGCACACTGGATCACACTCGGATTTACTGCTATCGAAAAAACTCTGAGCACCATCCCTGGTCCGTTTGCGTTCGGTTCGCACGTGTCGCTCGCTGATATCTGCATCGTTCCGCAGGTCTATAACGCCCAGCGATTCTCAATACCGTTAGATCGCTATCCGCGACTTCGTGCCATCAACGAGGCCTGTGCATCATTACAATCTTTTCAGGATGCGCGACCAGAGGCACAAAGTGATGCGATGTAGCCGACGCTACATCGCATCGCTCATTACCATTTCACGTCCCACAAAAAGTTCGATAATCAGGATCATCTTCAGCCGGCACTGCTCCGAACTCCGTATGTTCAGTAAAAGGATCACGTAACGCCGCTACGAGCCGAAACATGACCGAAAAATCCCCCTCATCTGCTCCCTTGCGAAGGGCCTCTTCGACGAAGTGATTGCGTGCGATAACCGCTGGGTTGATCTTTCGCATATCGGCAAGGGTTTCCGAAAATGGTCGCCCATTTCGCTCCGAACTGATCCGCTCTCGCCACCTCATCATCCATGAAGCCAATGCAGGAGAGCGATCATCTCCTTGATCACTCGAAAGAGCGCGAAATGTTCCCGTGTAATCGAGCCTCGCTTGCTGCATGATTTCAAGGAGTTCTAAGATCAGTGAACCATCTTCTTCCTCAACCGATTTGAGGCCAATTTTCGCTCGCATACCCCGCAGCCAATACTCGCTGTACATGGGTGGGACCTCATCCACCAGCCCCTGTGCACGCGCAATCGCGCGGCCCCTGTCCTCGTCAAGCAGCGGGACCAGCGACTCGACCAACCGAGCACTATTCCACTGAAGGATCCGTGGCTGAGCACCATACGCATATCGCCCACCCCGATCGATTGAACTAAACACCGTGGCCGGGTCATACCGGTTCATCCACGCGCACGGCCCGAAATCAATACTCTCCCCCGAAACAGCAACATTATCGGTATTCATCACCCCGTGAATAAATCCCACGCACATCCATTGCGCAATAAGCGCAACCTGTCTCTCAATAATCGCACGGGCAAGCAGGTACCAACGATCCTCCTGACCCCAAATCGCTTGGTAATGGCGCCTTATAACATAGTCAGCGAGCGCGCTGAGAGACTCCCTGTCACCGTGAATCGCTGCGAATTGGAAGGTGCCGATACGCACGTGGCTCTGCGCAATTCGGACCTGAATACCGCCGGGAAGCGGTTGCTCCCGAACCACCACCTCTCCCGTTGATACCACCGCAAGGGTTCTCGTCGCTGGAATTCCGAGCGCATGAAGGGCCTCGCCGATGATATATTCTCGCATCATCGGGCCCAGTGCCGCCCGACCATCACCCCGTCGCGAAAAGGAGGTCTGCCCCGATCCCTTCAATTGCAGATCAAAAGAGGTCCCATCACTGGCCACTACCTCGCCCAGCAACACCGCCCGTCCATCGCCTAGCACCGGCACAAAATGACCAAATTGGTGACCCGCATATGCTAAGGCGAGAGGAGTGGAACCGCGAGGAGACCTGCCTCCCGAAAGAACCGCCAGAGTCTCCGAACTCTCCAGGTCCTCAAAGCGAACCCCAAGCTCCCCCGCCAACGGTTGATTGACGACGACAAAAGAGGGCTGCACCACTGGAGTCGGCAGCACCCGCTCGAAGAACAGAGCTGGGAGGTCAAGGTAGCTCGGGGGATTAAGATGCATGAGGATGACCGCGTTGATAGGATAAGAGGATTATTGTCCTGAATCGTACACCGAGTTGCTGGGAAGGAGAATTGG
>OMIW01000134.1 GCA_900299205.1 Pseudomonadota bacterium | reverse complement strand
TTAACTTCCCCTCGTACATAACCTGTGCACGACTGGTTCCTCGGATGGTGTTGGTATTTTCGTCCAGAACAGCGGTCGTGCTGACCGCAGTCGCTTTATTCTCCTCACCCCCCGGAAAGATTGTGAACGCAAGTTCCATTTTCTTTCCTGCTCGCCTCTTTGATGTACCTGTGAAGCTCACTGAGGTAATCTGTCCTCGGTATGGAGCACCCTCGATAAAGGGGACCTCAATGATCGACTGACCCGCAATCACTCCTTTGCCAAAGTCGGCAAAGAGAAGGACGCCTCCCAGATCCTCTTTCTCGAGCTCCTTCGACCGCTCTCCCTCTGCATTCCACAGCCAAAGCCCGTTAAGGGGCGATGATACCACCTTCTTTCTCGGCGCTCCGCTCAATGATGCGGACCCTGAGCCGCCCGAGCCATCTTTCGTCGCCGCCCCCGACTTCCTCACTGGCTCTGGTCTCGTGTCAGATATCGCAAGCAACTGGTTTATCACCTGTTGCCTACTCGGACCTCCCTCAGCAAACCAATCGATTGCTTTCCCTTGACGCACCCCTGAGTCCACCGCCCGTGAAAAGCCAATTTCAGCTATCACGTCTCCCGTTTTTTCATCTCGCTTCACATCTTTGTAAAACAGTTCAGTCACGCCCACAGAGGGATCAGAAAGTGATTTCACCTCGCCAGGCTGTGACACTGCATCCCGGTTTTCATCAAACCAGAGCGCAAGGTCCGTCACTTCACCCCCCGAGACTTTCCCATCCAAGTCAGAATCAAGGGTCGCCAATGCGTCGAAACCGTGCGCCCAGTGCCCTCCTCCGGGCTTACCACCAAAGCTTCGGGATCCAAAGAGCTGCTCAGCCGAAACAACCCTGCCCGTTCTCTCTGGATCCCTCACAAGGAGCGGCATTCGACCCGAGGCCTTCCAAACTACCCACCCCTTCTCTGGACCTTCAAAAAGGGGAAATTGAGTAACGACGAGCTCGTCGTCTGAACTTTGTTCCCGCTCGCTCCACGCGAGGGATATGGGGGAAACTCTGTAACCGAACTCCACATGGGAACAGAGGCCATTCACGCTACTGGCGGGGATAATTGATTGACAATCGGCTGAGAGGTAGCCCGTAAAGATGTTTGTCGTTGCGCCGACATAGTCTTCCGTCTTAACGTAGATGCAGCCAGCATAAGCACCAAACGCTTCCAGTATTTTTCCTTGCTGGGTTGCCTTTCCTTTTTGATCAAGAAGCTCACACAGACGGTCCGCTGCATCGTCATCCCTCGCATCGACTCCATTCCCCCGACGTGCACCTTGACTGTCATTCCAAGCCTTGTCGACTAAGCCGCTCAAGCACGAATTCCCATCACCAGACAGAACTGACTTCCGACTGCCAAGCCCCCAATCCCCTTTATTCACAATGTCCAGCCGATGCGCATTACAACAAGGCTGCGTATTACATACCTCAACCCCTGGCCGAGTTTCGTTGCACGCATTCGTATCGGTATACGCCCTCTCCCCTCCACCACAAGCAACAGGACACTCGGACGTATTTGTCCTCACCCAGCCGCACCGGCTATCGGTCGGGCGACATCCTGCCTGCAAATGATGACCCCTATTCGGTTCGCAACCCCCAGTATCTTGTTCCCACTTCCATTGCCGGCGCATCCCATCGGCCTCGCAGTTCGGGCTCCATTCTCCGTTCGGATTGTCTCTGCCCCAGCCGGCCCTCCACTCATAGCACGTCTGACACCGTGACTCCGTAAAGGTCCACGAATTACTACACTGATCGCTATCGGTCTTAGTCCGAGTCCCCGGACCACACACCGGGTTCCAGTTCGACCAGCTGCCCGAAGATGCCTTGGGCAGACAGCTCGGAGCCGTCACCGCTTGGGGCACCTGCGGATAAAACGGCACCGCCACCACCATGGGGTACGACCCCACGATACCTTTCACCTCAACCACGGCCATCATTTCGGTCGGAAGTTTTGCACTCACCGAAGGAAGACTGCTCCACGAGGCCAGCTCAGCCGCTGGTACCTCCTTTATCCGACAGGTTGCCCGCTCTCCAGATCGGCTGGACCTCGGTTGATCCTCAGAATCCTCGTGATTCTGCAGCTTCTTTCTCGCATTGAACTTGTTATGCGCACTCGCCACATTCGCCGACGACGTCGTCTGCGCGACCACGCCACAGGCATGAGAATTATTCAAAGACGCCGAATTGTTTGGTCCGTCATGCCACTGATTTACCACAGCCGACGTCATCGGTGGCAAATACCCGATATCCAGCTCGACCCATCTTTCCTCAGTTCCTATCCTGTCAAGGTGCGTCACGGGGATAACTGAAACCCCACTCACTCCCGACATCGCCGATGTAAATCTCTGCGACAGGTTTGCGCGGGCTTCTTTGAACGCCTGATACTCGGGATTGCTATCGGGGTCAGACCCCCCGTTCCAGAAATCTCCCAGAAGAGAAACGTTCCCCCGGGCATCATCCGTCAGCTCGGTAAGTTGATGGTGAATTCCATTGTAACGATGCATCACCACTAAAGGTTCTGCTATCGCAAGAACCATCCCAAAGAGGACGGGAACTATCAATGCAAACTCGAGAATGTGAACCCCCTGCTCCGATCTGCCCTTAGAGCCCCGTAAAGAACGCCACTCCCTTTTTACCGACATGCCGCCCCCCCCGTGATTGGCTCATCTCACATTCTCTCTCAAATCGCTATCGAACGGTTGTCCGACCATATTCTTAGCTCACCGTTTGATTATACACCTCGAGAGGCGTTCGAGTCTATGATTATTGATTTCGCACGGGGAAATGGGCAGGCGGGGTCGGCCCCATCCAGATATCAGGACACGGCCTTCGAAAAGGCCCTTTGGGGCTGTCGTCGACCCCTTTGTCATTCCCCTTCAGACGGAGCGATGGCCCCAATCAAATTTCGACAGAGGCATTAAACGGACCTCGGAGGGAGTTCACATGAAACCTTCATCCCTAAATTCCCTGCATATCCGCCCCCCTAATGGGCCTTCGACCGCACCACGGATCGTTGCGAAGAAGAGCTTCTAGAGGCCAGAGCACTCCCGTACCAACCTCGCCTGAGTCCAACATGCGCCCTGCCCCTTGGGCCATTCGAAAATTCCTCTACGCGCTCCACGACCGAATCGACCCATAAATCTGCGACATCAAGCTCTCAGTTCGTTGGAGCTGATCGAGCAGGAGGTTTGAAGCTATCTCTTGTTGAGCAGTTGCCCTCTCAAGATTCGCTGTCTCCTCTGTCTCATCGATAGAGCGCATCGTAACCGATGCCTCATCATACAAACCTACCATCACCCCAAGGTACGTCACGGCCGCGGTTGCCCGCGAGCGACCCGCGTTAATGACTCCTCGGCGACCATCTATGACCGCAAGATAGGTGTCGACCCGAGCAAGCTCTGTTGTCGGATTCCCCGTCGATGAAATATTAATTGCTCCATATTGAATTGAGTTTCCATCCCCTACCACAACCTTGAAGGATCCCGAGCTCCCCTGGCTGGCGCTCAGGGTAATTGATTGCGAGTCACCGTAAAAAATGCTTATTTGACCGAACTCTGCCGAGCTGATTAGGTCGTTAGCTTGGGAAATCAGAACGGTTGCCTGGTTATTCAGATTAGCTCGCGTTGTCGCATCGGTGGTCGCTCCCGCCTCCTCGATTATTGCTTTGACCTCCTCCATTATCGACTGAACTCCCTCGAGGGCAGCATCGGCGATGTTCAAATACGAGATGCCATCATTGAGATTACTGATTGTGGCCTGACCCGTCGTCACCTGAGCATCAATACCCCTCGCAATCCCTCTTCTCACCGCATCATCTTCCCGCTCTCCCGTCAGGAGCCTCTTCTGAATTCGCTCGACGTCCCACGTAGACTCACGGATATAGCCTACCAACCAAGATGTTACGGCGTTACTTGCTCCTAACACGCCCATGGTGCCCTCCGCGACCTCTTGAGATAGACGGTCGGACAAGACTCGCTCCCATCCCAACCACCCAAACCTCTCTCCGACCCTTAATCCTCCAGAAGTGCGCGAACCTTTCCCTCGTCGAGGGCAACATGAAGGTTATCCACTTCAGCTTGCCCCCTAAAAAAACGCACACCGAGAGCTTCCGAGAGGAGCTCCGCCTCTTCAGCATCTCGCACAAGCGCATGAGGGAAGGAATCCACCCCGCACTGGGCCATCCCGGTCCCAAGCAATTTTAGGCTGTTCAATCCCCCATCACGGTATCCACTCGCTCTCACCGACCTCCTCCTTGAACCCCGGAACTTCAACCCCTCCCGACTTCTTGCGTTATGCAGTATCGTTTAGCAGTGTGCGATAAAGTGCGTGCACCTCGAGTTGGCCCCGAGTTGCCTCACATCAAAAGGCTGTGTACCCCTGTACGTTTCCGATGTCCTCTCAGTCAGAGTGCGTCCTTGGCGTGGATCGCCCGCCTATCGGAACGGACTCGTGGGGTCTTCGTTCCGAATGCCGACCAGTGGCGAGCCGTCGTTGGAGCTCGAAAAGCTCCTCAAGAAGCTCAGTCTGGATGTTCTGCACCTCGAGGAGTCGCTGCCATTGATGGCTCATCAGCTGGTCGAGTTTTCGCGAGAGGTGGCGAATCTCAAGCTCCGCTTTCAGGTTGACAAGATAATCCTGCTCCGACCGACAGCGATCTTTTGCCTCCTGACGATTTTGACTCATCATAATAATGGGCGCCTGCATCGCAGCGATACACGAGAGAAGAAGGTTGAGGAGAATGAATGGATACGGATCGAATGAGTCTGTACTCCCTCCCCGCGAGTTCACAATAATCCACCCCGCAAGGATGAGAGAGAAAAGTCCAATAAATGTCCAGCTCCCGCCGAACGCGGCCACCCTGTCAGCGACGATCTGCCCTCTCGTGAGCGATTGATCGAATTGGGTGTTAATATTCTCTGAAATAATCGCCTGCTCCTGAAGGCTTCTGATGACCTCCTCCTCGAGCTGGGTCAGTTCGCCCCGTTCCTGGGCAATCGTATGCGCGACAAACCCTGCTCGAAATCGGTTCAAGCACCGATGACAGATCGGCTGATCCTCCTGCCAGCCGGCAATCTGCTCGCTGATATATTGATTGAGCGCCGATCCGTGAAGTGCGCCATGCGAAAGCTCCATGGCCACGACGCGCCGATGACAGGCGGCACAATGAATTGCGAGGGCAGGATCGCCTCGGCGGTGACGATGATTATGGTGGGTATGTTCAGCCACACCGGGAGAATCGGTAGTGACTGGATCGTCCGTCTGCCTGTGTTCCCCTTTCTTAGGGGGCGATTCTCCGGAATGCTCTGGTGGTTCTGAACTCATGATTCCTTAATCAGACAACCACGTTCACCAATTTATCGGGGATGACGATCAATTTCCGGATCTCCTTCCCGTCGCACCACTTCCCCACCGCAGGGTGACTACGCACCGCAGCTTCAACCTGTTCGCGAGGGGTACCTGGGGCAGCCGAGATCTCACCCCGCAACTTCCCATTTACCTGAATGACGATGGTAATGGTGTCCTCCTTCGCTTTCTCGGGGTCCGCGACCGGCCATTGTGAACGGTGAATGCTTCCCTTCTCTCCATGCCGATGCCACAACTCCTCCGTAATATGGGGAAAGATCGGCGCCATGAGCTGAAGGAGGGTGCGACACGCGGTTCGCCAGACCGACCCGCTCACCGACCCACGCTCTCGGGAGAGAAGATTCGCAAACTCCATAAATCCGGCGATCACCGTATTGAAACGAAAGTCGGAGAGCCCGTCAGTCGCGCGCATAATCAACTGGTGCATCCGTCGTTCAACAAGGCTATCGGCCTTTCCGACGTCAGTCGTTGTTCCCTCTGCGCGTGATCCCGGTTCGGCGGCCACTTCTTCGAGAACCAGCCGCCAGGTCCGATGCAAAAATCGAGAAATGCCCTCAATCGCGCTCGGGTCCCAGGGCCCTCCTTGCTCCCACGGACCGAGGAACATCAGATACCCACGTACCGTATCAGCCCCATAGTCCCGCACATAATCGTCGGGATTAACGACGTTGCCCCGGCTCTTCGACATCTTCTCGTTATCTGGACCCAGAACCATTCCCTGATTGACCAGCCGAATCATCGGCTCCGAAAAGTCGTACAGCCCGATGTCACGAAGCGCCTTCGAAAAGAAGCGCGTGTAAAGGAGATGCATCGTCGCGTGCTCGATCCCCCCGGTGTACTGATCCACCGGCGCCCAGTATGAAAACGCAGCAGGATCCCAGGGCGTATCATCCCGATGAATAACCTCCCCCTTCTTCCAGTACGGGGAGATGTACCCGTACTGATACCAGCTCGAGCAGAGAAAGGTATCCATCGTATCGGTCTCTCGCTCTGCTGCATTCCCACACCGAGGGCAAGAGACATGGCGGAAGGTCGGGTGATATTTCAGAGGGCTCTCTCCCGTTGGCTTGAATGCGGCATCATCCGGGAGAGCAACCGGAAGTGCCTCGTACGGAACCGGAACCTCACCACAGCGTGCACAATACACCATAGGAATGGGGGTACCCCACATCCGTTGACGGCTGATTAACCAATCGCGCAGCCGATACGTAATCGTGCGTTTTCCAAATCCTTGCCCCTCTATCCATTCAGCAACACGGGGTATCGCTTCTGACACCGGGGTGCCGGTGAATGGACCACTGGCGACGAGCGTCCCCTCCGTTTTTGATGAGTACGCGCCGGTCGGAGCTGTCGTTCCCAGCGGAGGTTCAATAACGGTAACAATCGGGAGGGAGAACTTGTGAGCAAATTCGTAATCGCGCTCGTCGTGTCCTGGCACCGCCATGATCGCGCCCGTCCCATACCCCATCAGGACGTAGTCAGCTATCCACACCGGCACCGACTGATTCGTCGCGGGATTAACCGCGAATGCTCCGGTAAAAACCCCTGTTTTTTCCTTATCGGTCGCTGTCCTCGTTCGTTCATCGAGCCGCTGGGCCGCTTCGGTGTAGGCGGTGACTGAGGCGCGGTGCGACGGGGGAGTGAGAGCCGAGACGGCGGGGTGCTCCGGGGCCAGCACCAAGAAGGTCGCACCCCAGAGGGTGTCTGGCCGGGTGGTGAAAACGGAGATGGTGCTCCCCTCAGGGCAATCCGTGGTTGGCTGCACCGAAAAGACAACTTCAGCCCCCTCGCTCCTCCCGATCCAGTTCGTTTGCATCGTCTTGACCCGCTCGGGCCATGCGAGAGCTCCCAGTTCAGTCAATAGCTCCTCGGCATACCGGGTGATCCGAAACTTCCACTGATTGAGCTCCTTTTTAACAACGGGACTGTCGCACCGTTCGCAGAGCCGATCGAGCCCCACGACCTGCTCCCGAGCAAGGGTGGTATTGCAACCAGGGCACCAATCCACCGGCGCAAATTCCCGATACGCAAGCCCAGCCTCATAAAGGCGCAAAAAGAACCATTGGGTCCACTTGTAATAATCAGGGTCGCAGGTCACGACCTCATGGTCCCATGCCCACATCGCTCCCATCTGACGAAGCTGTCCCCGCATGCGGGAGATGTTGTCGTAGGTCCATTTCTTGGGGTGGAGATTGTGCTTGATTGCCGCATTCTCGGCGGGGAGGCCAAACGCATCGAACCCGACAGGGAAAAATACATTATACCCCTGCATCCGACGAAACCGGGCGGCCGCATCAGAGGGTGTCATCGCATACCAGTGGCCAGCGTGCAGATCCCCCGATGGATACGGCAGCATTGTCAGGGCGTACCATTTTGGCCGCGCGGGGTCAGCCTTGGTTTGATCGATACCTTGCTCTTCCCACGCCGCCTGCCATCGTTGCTCAACTGCTTGGTGATCGTACCGTTCGCTCATGAGGGTTCCGTGGGAAAAGAGGAAAGTAGAATAGTGAACAATATCAGGAGGCTCCGCGATGGGACGCGGGTGGACCGAAGCAAGACCGACGCAAGGGAGCGAAATCGAGCAAGAAGCTCAGCCATCCCGCACATCGAGCCCTTTTGGCCGAACTGTAGCACACCGCTCAGGAATGTGCATAGGAAACAGGAGGATAGCTCGGTTTTGCGGAAAACAAGGGGAACGAGGTGTCAAGGAGCCAACGTCTGATGGGTTTAAATTCACCGACTTGTGATTTTTTTTGGTCAGATCAGAGAATAAATTCGGTCCGGTACGATACGAAACGGTTCTCCCACGCATAACCCTGGGGAAGGTTGAAATTGGACTTGTTGAGTGAAGCGTTGAACAAGTCCAATTTTTCTGGTTATGACCCTTCAGGATTTCATCAATCGGCTGAATCAAGAGCGTCAAGATAAATCGAGAGCCCTTAGCTTGAGAGACGCTCGTCAGCAGTTTCGCGACGTAGAGCGGTTCATCGAGGACTCGTTTCCTACCTTCTGGGACTGTTTTAAAGATAGCCTTGGCGAACCTCGATTGATCAACGTCCCGGAACTCCGTCTGGTTGGCTTTGCCTGCGCTACCCTTTCAGGCAGTCCATTTTCGATCGGGGCGTTGTTCGAGACAAATCGGCGCGTTCTAGTGATTCTGGAAGCAGACTCGAACCCTGCTTGCGTAGAGGTAACTCACGGCTCTGATCCTGAGGAGGTACTCGCCTTGGTTCTGGATAAGCGACTCAACTCAGCAGAGTAGATGCGCCTCCCCCCCGGGGACTCGTCCAGCGAGTTTCCGGGGCCCCTTTTTTAGTCCCGCCCCTAAAAAATCGAAATTCATATCCCCCTCTCCAACCGTGTGATACCCTTTGAGGGCAATTACCAACCCGTTAAGCGTCTCACCACATGAAACCCGAACACTTCCGAGCCCACCCTTGGCATGGCGTCACCCCCGGCGAGCGATGCCCCGAGGTCATCACTGCCTATATCGAGATCGTTCCAACTGACACGGTCAAATTCGAAGTTGACAAGGCCTCTGGTATTCTTCGCATCGACCGGCCTCAACGATATTCGAATATCTGTCCAGCGATGTACGGATTCATTCCGCAGACACTATGTGGTGATCAGGTCGCGAAGCTGTGCATGGATGCGCTCGCGCGCACCGGTGCCGATGGTGGTGTTCAGCACCAGATCGTCGGTGATGCTGACCCGGTCGATATCTGCATCCTTACCGAGCGAGTGGTGCATCATGGAGACATCCTCGTGAGCGCTCGTCCAATCGGTGGCCTCCGACTCGTCGACAAAGGCGAAGCAGATGACAAGTTGATCGCGGTGCTCGAAGGAGATCCCGCATTCGACAACTGGCGCGACATTACCGACTGTCCCGCCGCGCTTCTCAACCGCCTCTCGCACTACTTCCTTACCTACAAACTCTCCCCCGAGACGATGGTCTCGCAGTGTCACATAGTCGAGACCTTCTCCCGCGAAGAAGCGTACCGGGTAATTCAGGCCAGCTTGGGTGATTATCGCTCCAGTTATTGGGGATCCCGGTAAAATCCGAGATCCTTTCTCAGAAGATATTGAGAGACTCTGATGTCATCGTCCCGCATTACATGCATCCTTTTTGATCTTGGTAACGTCGTCGTCTCCGTTGATAGCTCGAGAATCTTCGCCACGCTCGCCGATCTTTGTGCCCACAACCCAGACGACATTCAACGAACCCTCCTCGCTGACACCGAATGGTGGCACCACTTCTCGATACGCCACTTCTCTCACGAAGCAGTAGCAGCTTGGGTAAATGAGCGCCTCATGACAGAGCTCCCGTCAATCGCGATCAGGGACGCTTTTAACGCAGAACTTGGTCCCACCATCCACACAACCTGCGATCTCTTACCCACTCTCCGTCAGCAAGCGGTGATTGGATGTTTATCCAATACCAATTCAATCCACTGGGAACAGCTCCATCAGCAGTACCATTTCATGGACCAATTCGCCCACCGCTTTGCTTCGCAGGAGATGGGGGTAGCGAAACCCTCTGCGGCGATATATCAGCAGGCTGCGCGAGCACTGGACAGATCTCCCGGCGAGATTCTCTTCTTCGACGATCGCGCCGAAAACGTCGCTGCAGCGACGGCCCTCGGGTGGCAGGCGCATCAATATACGACCCACGAGCGCTTAGTCACGGATTTGGAGGATTTGGGATTTGTGGTTGGAGGGTGAGATTATTGGGGTGGGACCTTCCGAATCTTTTGGTCTAATTATTGACTCAGAGCGAAGGCGAGAGGATCATTATTAAGGGCAATAAAGCTCGTGCCTCGGGTGGGTAACAACCAGTGCCTATCGAGAGGAATGGTTGAACCTCACATGATGCCGTCTCAGGAAAACCGAATAAATGGGGAGCTACCTCGGCCAGGTGCGGAGAGTCAGCTCCACGAAGCACTCGGAGTAACGTACCATCGCGACTTCAAAGATGGCGTTGAACTTTTCGTTACTCCCCGGCGTGTTATCCGGTGGGACGATTTTGAGGCCAGGGCTCCCGAGTTTTCAGTCGCGCTCGACGGTATCGTCTTCGGCCCCCCTGAATTTGACCCGTCTGGCCCACGAGTTAATTTCAATCACCACGAAGGGGTAGATCGCCTCGCAACAGGGAGTACGACAGAGCAGGTGCTTATTGCCCTCAAAATGGGTCTGATGGACACATTCTCGGCTGGCGGGGCTCCGCATCTTCGCATATTTGTGAATGACGCAGATCAAGATGTTTGCACCGCCGTCTGGTTGCTGAAAAACCATACCCGCGTGTCTGCTGAGAAAAGCGAGTGGCGTATCAATCGTCTCGTCCGGAATGTCGATCTCCTTGACCGAACGGCCGGTGCTTTCCCGATTGATCCAGAATCAGAATTTGCTCAAGAGCTTGCCTGGATATATCGCCCTTACAATGAAGCGAGGCGCAGTGGCCGTCTCTTTTCCATGGATGGCAAGGAATTAGCAGATATTATTGACGTTGTAGGGGAACGAATCGACAGGCATATTGACGGGCACGGCGAGAGGATCAAACTCGATACCGAGTTTAATGGGCCTGAGGGTGAAGGGGATGGGTGGACCCTCGTCGAAGAGGTCGGCTACGACGCACGAGCGGCTGTTTATCATTCGGGAGTGAAAGCATTTATCGCATTTCGGGAACAATCACCCGGGGACAAAAAAGCCGGGGTATTTCGGTATTCAATAGGTAAAATCTCTCCCTTCATTTCTTTCCCTATTTCTGATCTTTACGATGAGCTCAACAGGGCCGAGGGAATTTCTCATGATTCGTTGGATAGATGGGGGGGCAGCGATATTATTGGAGGATCTCCCCGCGCCAGAGGGAGCACGCTCGAACCCACAGAGGTTGAGCGCATCATCAACAACTATCTCGCATCGACCACATCTTTACCCTCAACCTTCGTCCGCGCGGACTGACCTCACATCTGCCCTTGTCCCTATCGCAACCGAATTCTATCCTAATCCAGACCACGATGTCTGAATTAGGTTCCCATGCTTCCCATGCTTCCCATCTTCCGCCCCAAAGTCCGACCTCCCATCCTCCTCGGCATGGTATCCACCGCTCCATCTCTTCACTACACGGAGCTCGCTCTCACTTCATTATTCACCCACACCCCGCTTGTCCCGGACGATACGGTCATCCTCATCGACAACGACGGATCTGCCGCTGACCTAGCCATCTCTCACGATCCCCGCATCACCCGTATCGTCCCTCACCAACCCCAAGGATTTGCCACAAACGGCAACACCCTCCTCGGTGAGGCTCTTCGCTTGGGACGCGATCTGATTTTTCTCAACAATGACCTCATATTTTCCCCAAAATGGCTCGAAAGCCTCCTCGCATGTGGTGATGCAATCGCAATCCCTGCCACGAATCGGGAGTTCCAGTACGCGCTTGCAATCGTGAAACCGGGCGAGGATCGAACAACCTCAGTGTTCACCCTCTCTCCCCGAATGACTCTCTCAGATGTCGAGAATCACCTTCACGGATTTCAAGCGCTTGCAGAATTTCATACGAATCAGAATATCCTCCTGCGGGTGATGCTGGTTCTCCCCTTCTCGTGTGTCAGGATTCCTATCGCTGTCACCCGGGAGGTGGGTGGATTTGACGAGTCGTTCGGCAAAGGGGGGGGCGAGGACTACGATTACTGCCTTAGAGCAATCATGGCTGGTTTTCCCATACTTCTCGCCGGGACCAGTCTTATCCTCCACTTTGGAGGACGCTCAACATGGGGAATTGAGAATCCGGACGAGATCGAGGCGCGAGAGTATTTGTTCCGGACTCGTTTTCGGGAGAAATGGGGAGAGACCTTGTACAAGATGCTGTTTCTTGAGCAGGACATGACGAGCACCGATCCTGAGCTGGGCCCTCTCTTCCATCCAGCCCACCTCGCGGAGTTTATCGCTCGTCTGCTCGGGCGAGAGAACATCCCGCAACCCACGACATCCATGCCGCTCGGGTGACAGCAAGCAGCACCGACGCTAGTCGCACATACTTGCCTTTCAGCCCCCCCGAGAAGCCACCTGTGCCCTCTGGTCGCGCCAGTGGGCTGAGGCCCGTATGAGGCCGGTAAAGCAAGCCTCCCATGCGGGAACGATATCGTTACATAGCGTCTCTGGATGACTCTGAACGCCGAGAAGGAACCTATCACGCTCCACGGCTTCGAGCGATTCGGGCACACCATCAGAGGTCGACGAAGTCACCCGAAGCCCCTCACCGAGGAAACCAATGCACTGATGATGGAGGGAGTTCGTCCGAATCCTAGTAATTCCAAGCAGGTCAGCAAGAAGCGACCCGTCAACTATCTCGATATCGTGGGCCAATTCGTGCCACCCAAAATCGTGATGATTTTCATTTTTCGGCCAGTGAGTCTCTCGCTGATGATCGGCGAGATCAGGCACGAGCGTGCCCCCTTGAGCGACATTTATGACATGCATTCCTCGACAGATTCCGAGCAGCGGCTTTTTATCCGCAATTGCCCGTCTCGCAAGATAGAGCTCCACGAGATCTCGCTCACCATCGTGCTGCTCCATGGCAGGATGAGGCTCTCCGCCATAATGAACGGGAGACACATCAGCCCCGCCGGGAATGAGGATGCCATCGGCAAGATCATAGAGCACCGATAGCGATGCCTCACAAAACATCGGGGGCACGAGAAACGGAACGGCTCCAAGACGCCGAACGACCGACACGCAGCAACATCGGATCGAGAAAAATGGGTGTGCCTTGGTGGGGGAGCCTTCGTTACAGCAGGTAACGGCTATTTTTGGAGGTGACGGGGGCGCGAGGGGTACCGCGCCATCGGGGTCTGAGCCAGTGGGCACTAAAGAGAAGGGCTCGCTCGACGTATTCATTGCAGCTTTGCCGCGGTTGTCATTCAAAATATCCTCTTATTTTACGATTTATCGGCCTTTTTCGCAACTACCGTCCGACAGCTCGTAAAAATTCATCTCGGCCGACCCCGTTCTTTTTCAGCTCCCCCCGAAATGCCGAAGTTACCATTTGCCCGGACTGCACCTGAATACCCCGCATCATCATGCACAGATGATGCCCTTCGACGACGACCCCCACACCTCGGGGGGCAAGAACCTCATCAATCGCACTCGCTATCTGTTCGCTAAGCCGCTCCTGAACCTGAAGGCGACGGCTGAAAAGCCTCACCAGCCGGGGTATCTTTGAGAGTCCGATAATTTTCCCGTTGGGGATATATCCCACATGGGCATGACCATAAAATGGGAGAAGATGGTGCTCACAGAGTGAGTAGAATTCAATCCGCTTCACAAGGACTAGCTCGGCTGACGCTTCGGTAAAAATCGCGTCCCCGACAATATCGCTGGCCGTTTGGCGATACCCCTCGGTCATCTCGAGCATTGCCCGACCAAATCGCTGAGGGGTATCACGCAACCCCTCGCGCTGATCATCTTCGCCGATAGCCGTCAACACCACAGAGCAGGCATCCCTCAGCAGCTGGTGATGATGATCGAGCCCGAGCCGTTCAGGAGGAACCCGCCGCCGGCCTTGCTCTTTTTGCTTACCCTGCCTTAATCCATCCCCTTTTTTACGTTCTCTCGCGCCCATCTCCCCCTCCCTGACCTGACATGCAAAACCCCTTTCGGGATCTCCTTAATGATGCGCCGATTTGTTCGGTGAGTCTCCCTCTTTTACCACCCTCCCCGACCATATTTTGAGCGTGAAGGCTCCGTGGCTTCACCAAACACCACTCCGACCAAAGGCGGTTTTCCCGTCCTCCTGTGATTGTTTGCGAAAGCATCTTTCGGTACGATAGGGCCATGAGAATTCCCCTTCCCTCAATTCCGCTTGGCTCAGTCGCGGGCACACCGACGGCACTCCATTTTTCAGTCCTCCTCCTTGTACTTGTGGTGGCAGCAGAGGCGGAGTTTACCGGTCAGCAGGCGGTGCTCTTCGGCCTCGCAGTGCTTGCATCCCTAGTGATGCACCTCCTCATTCACCTAGCTCTCAGTCGCTGGGCTGAGCTTCCTGAACCACCTCGAGGAATAGCACTCATGCCTTTTGGCGAGGTGGGGATGGCTCGGTGGCGCCCCTCCGGTGCCGATACCAGCACCGGGAGTCTTCTGGTACCACCGCTTGAGAACTCAGTGAGCTTAACTAAGGGGGCCATGGCGATCCTCGCTCCGAGTGGTGTCCACCTCGCAACTGCCGCCGCGATTTGGTGCTTTGCCATCGAGCCGTACGCCGGCCCTCCCATACCTTTTGCTTACAATCAGATGATGCACCTCTTCGTCATTCAGGCGTCGCTGGGGCTTATTAATCTTCTGCCCCTCGAGCCCCTCGATATGGGACGGCTCTTCCGATTCCTTTCTCAACAAAGGGCGCCCACCGGAGCGCTGTCCCCCCTCAGCCTTATCCGGTCAGGCCAACTGATCACTCTCGGCATCGGGCTGCTCTCTCTCTGGCTGGGACCATTTTCCCTCTTTTTTCTCTGCCTGATGATTCTTTCCGCTTCGATGCAAATCGTCATGGAGGAGACCGCCCTCCTTGCTGCGGCAGGGATGAGTGCGCGAGAGGTGATGCGCCCAGCGCAACGGGTTGACTCGTTTACCCACGGAGTCACCATCTCAGCAGCACTCCGAATCGCACAATCATCCTTTCAGGATGTGTTTCCCGTGATTTTGCAAGGCCGCATAATCGGGCTGGTCGACAGGCGCACCCTCCTCTCAGCAGCGGCTCACGCAGACAAACAGGAGCAGCTGGTTGCCGAGTTGGCCTCTCCACCCGCTCAGATCGTCAATCTTGAGACGCCGGTCTCAGAAGTTCTCGCAGGAGGAAGCCCAGATGGAGCGGCGGTGGTGGTTTCGACAGAGAACACCTTTGAGGGGATTATCCTCCCCGAGCACCTGAGCGATGTGCTTATCGTGGGGGCTATCCGGAAGGAGGAGCCGCCGGAAGATCCCCCTGAAATGCCCTATTAAGGTAGAGATCGTCGGCGCGGAGAGACTCAGTGAAAAGAACGCTCGTATCAACTGCGATAACGCTCGGTGGGCTCTTGGGGCGGATTGCCTATTATCTTCCGATCCGAGAAAAACAAGTAGCTCAAAGACAGCTTGCGCGATTTCTCCCCGAGGCCCCCCCCGCCACATCGAGGCGACTATTCGATCATCTCGGGAGGTCACTTATCGAGGGGGTGCTCTGTCGCTCCGTTCTCGAGGTCGCCTCGGTTACTTGTGATGGATGGGATGCCGTTGAGAGGGCGCGCGCTGAAGGGCGAGGACTTGTCACCCTGACGGGACATCTGGGAAGCTGGGATCTTTTCTCGGGGTATGCCAATTATCGGGGTATGCCGCTTCACGCGATTGGGCGCGAGGTCCGGGGTGCGATATCGCAGCGGCTCGTTCAGCGACTTCGCGACCAGTCAGGGGTAACGATGCTGTGGCGAACAGGGCTTTCGGGGGGGCGCGAGATCGCCCGTCTTCTGACCTCAGGAGCCACCATCGCCGCGTTGATCGATCAAGACACTACGGTGCGGAGTGAATGGGTCCCTTTTCTCGGGCATCCTGCAAAAACCCCCGCGACCCTTGTCGAGATCGCGCTTCGAACACGCGCGAGCATCATTTCGGCGTTCCTTGTCCGAACGGGCCCTCTCTCGTACCGCGTTGACATTCGAGCTATCGACGGGCGTAAATCGGTTCAGGCCATTCTCAGGGAGTACCACGTCCATCTCGAGTCATTAATCCGGAAGTATCCTGAGCAATGGGTGTGGATCCACAAGCGGTGGCGGTCCCCCGTGGAAGCCGCTCCCCTCTCCTCTACAGAGTATCTTGCGTGGCTCACGCAACGAGAGGGGGGTGGCGAGATTCAAAGCGAAGCGGTATCAGTATCTCACGAAGGTTCGATCCCTTCTGCTGTTTCGCCTATTCGAGCCTCGTCCCGCTTAGCCGAATAGTATCGCCCGACGGAATGCCGAAAACAGTCCCCCAACAAAGATCTATCATGAGTATCACCTCAATCCGCATCGCTTCGTTGATTGTCGCCTTGACATCAATTTTTCTTATTACTGGATGCCGCTTTGGGCGGGGCTCACTCCACCTTAGCGAAGCGGAAGAGCAGCTTCGACTTAAGCGGTACGATGATGCGATAACAAGCTATCGCGCCCATATCGATCACCGACTCGGGGTAGAGGATCGTCCCTCGTGGGAAAACCCCTACTTCTATCTCATGTTAATCGTCGATATTGAGGTGAACCGCGACAATATTGTCGGAGCTCGTGCGGCTCTTGCCGAGGCCGAAGCCAAGGGAGTTGATTCAACACTTATCGCAGACCGGTGGCGTTCTCTCGCTCGGTGGTACGAACTCCACGGAGAAAACCGCGAAGCGTTCGAACTTCTTCAGGCGCATCGTCATCTTGACACGCTCCTGTTTGATGCTGCCCTTGATAGGCTGGCAAAACAGATCGTGAAGGAGGAAGAGACCGCCCTTTCGGCGGAAAAGGGGGACAAAGGGCCGAAGGCGGGCAAGTTACCACCGGACAACCATCCATAAGTCACTACAATCACGCACCAGGGAGGTACCGATGTCATCACGCGACGAACTGCTCGACAGGACAAACCAGGCACTCGCCGGGGGTGGCTCGGAACGAGTTGCGAAGCAACACGAGGCTGGCAAGCTCACCGCTCGCGAGCGTATCGCCCTACTACTCGATCCCGATTCGTTTCGGGAGATCGATCAGCTCGCTACAAGCCAATCGTCGCACACCGAGCGGATCCCGGGCGATGGTGTTATTACGGGCTATGGCACCATTGAGGGTCGCCAGGTCTTTGTGTTCGCCCAGGACTTCACCGTTTTCGGGGGTTCGCTCGCCACGATGCACGCGCGCAAGATCTGTAAAGTTATGGATCTGGCGATGCAGAACGGCTGTCCGATTATTGGGATCAACGATTCTGGGGGCGCGCGTATTCAGGAGGGTGTTGAGAGCCTCGCCGGATACGCTGATATCTTTTTGCGAAACACCCTCGCGTCGGGAGTCGTGCCGCAGCTTTCGCTTATAATGGGACCGTGCGCGGGTGGCGCCGTGTACTCACCCGCAATTACTGATTTTGTCCTGATGGCAGAGCATCACAGCTACATGTTTATCACCGGGCCCGATGTCATTAAAGCGGTTACTAAGGAGGAGGTAACCAAAGAACGCCTTGGAGGTGCCCACCCTCATAGTACGTTGAGTGGCGTATCTCACCTCTCTGCCCCCCGTGATGAGGACGTTATCGCGCTCGCGCGCGAGTTGGTCTCTTTTATTCCGCAGAATAATCTCGATGGGGTCATTCGTCGGCCCACCACTGACATTGCTGGTCGGGAATCGCCTCTTCTGACGAAGATGGTTCCCGAGAATCCGAACAAGCCGTACGATATGCGGGAATTGATCCGAGAGATCGCCGACGAGCACCACTTCTTCGAAACTCAACCTCTCTTTGCCCAGAATATCATCACCGGCTTTATCCGTCTCGATGGATGGCCCATCGGTGTGGTTGCCAATCAACCTCAGGTCCTCGCAGGTTGTCTCGATTGTGATGCAAGCGTGAAGGCCGCTCGATTTGTTCGATTCTGCGATGCATTCGCGATACCTCTGCTGACCCTCGTTGATGTGCCAGGATTTCTCCCCGGGGTCAATCAGGAACACACCGGCATAATAAGACATGGTGCAAAGTTACTGTATGCCTACGCAGAAGCAATCGTGCCCAAAGTCACCGTTATCACCCGCAAGGCGTATGGAGGCGCATACGACGTCATGAGCTCAAAGCACCTGCGGGGCGATGTCAACCTTGCATACCCAACTGCTGAGGTTGCGGTCATGGGCCCCGAGGGAGCCGTTAATATCGTGAATAAGCGTGAACTTGAGGATGCGCGTGAAGCCGGTAATCTTCCCGAAAAGCGAGCCGAGCTTGTCGCTTCGTATCGGCGAGAGTTCGCTAACCCGTGGCAGGTCGCTTCACTCGGATTTATCGATTCGGTAATCCTCCCTGAACACACCCG